>NZ_KB907784.1:1451632-1798298 GCF_000382185.1 Bordetella sp. FB-8
AGGATATTTTCTCGCTTCGAAAAACTCGATGCGATGTTCCTCGGCTTTCTCAGCTTCGTGCTGGTTGTCGATGGTCTTCGTGGTTTGTGTTAACAGGCGCTAAACCCTGTCGACACCGCCAGACGCATTAACTTTGTCGCTTTCGAATTTGATAAGCGCTAATTTTGTCGAAACCCCATGAATTGCTCATTTCTTGAGCAATTCAACGAGCGTTGGCAGTGGAACAAGGCGCTCTTCCTGTTACATGCATGGGGTGCGCGACCTCGTCCGTCGTTACGACAAAGTTAACGTTCCTGAGAAAACTCCTTTTGTAGCGAGGAGTTATCTGTGATGGCGCCGGTCAAGCCGTCGGCGACAGCCCGCTGTACGTGTTACCCAGAAGCGCTATCTTTGTCACAAGCGTTATGTTTGTCGCAGAAGCGTTTTTGTTTGTCGATCAACATCGGGATGGCCGGGCTTGACGTCGATGCCCAAGGCGGCTACTTTACGTTTACGTAAACTGCAGAATTCCACATGCCGCTCACCTGGACCATTTCCGAACTCTCCCGGGAGTTCGAGATCACGCCGCGGACGATACGTTTCTACGAAGACCAGGGCATCGTCAGCCCGGCCCGCGAGGGACGCAACCGCATCTACGGCGCGCGCGACCGCACGCGGCTCAAGCTCGCCCTGCGCGGCAAACGCCTGGGCCTGCAACTGGCCGAGATCTGCGCGCTCATCGACATGTACGACACCCCAGGCGATACCGAGCACCAATTGCGCGAATATCAGAACGTGCTGGCCCGTCACCGCGCTTCGCTCGAGCAGCAGCGCCTGGACATCGAAGAAACCCTGCAGGAAATCACCGAGCAGGAGCGGCTCTGCAAAGAGCTGCTGCTGGTCAAGCAAGCCTAAACACGAGCGAGGAGACAACCCGTGAACATCCCCGGCCTGAATTTCGATCTGGGCGAAGACATCGACATGCTGCGCGAGGCCGTGGCGGCTTTCTCGCAGGCCGAGATTGCGCCGCGCGCCGCCGAAACCGACCGCACCGACCAGTTCCCCATGGACTTGTGGCGCAAGTTCGGCGAACTGGGCGTGCTGGGCATGACGGTGAGCGAGGAGTACGGCGGCACCAATATGGGCTACCTGGCCCACCTGGTGGCCATGGAAGAGATCTCGCGCGCCAGCGCGTCCATCGGTCTGTCCTATGGCGCCCACTCCAATCTGTGCGTCAATCAGATCCACCGCAACGGCAACGAGGCGCAAAAGCGCAAGTACCTGCCCAAGCTCGTCAGCGGCGAGCACATTGGCGCGCTGGCCATGAGCGAGCCGGGCGCCGGTTCCGACGTGGTCGGCATGAAGCTGCGCGCCGAAAAGAAGGGCGACCGCTATGTGCTCAACGGCAGCAAGATGTGGATCACCAACGGCCCCGACGCCGACACCCTGGTGGTCTACGCCAAGACCGATCCCGAGGCGCACCAGCGCGGTATCACCGCCTTTCTCATTGAAAAGGGCTTCAAGGGCTTTTCCATCGCGCAGAAGCTGGACAAACTGGGCATGCGCGGCAGCCACACCGGTGAGCTGGTTTTCCAGGACTGCGAAGTGCCCGAGGAAAACGTGCTCGGCCAACTCAACGGCGGCGTCAAAGTGCTGATGAGCGGCCTCGATTACGAACGCGCCGTGCTGTCGGGCGGGCCGCTGGGCATCATGCAGGCCGTCATGGACGTGGCCGTGCCCTATCTGCACGACCGCAAGCAGTTCGGGCAGGCCATAGGCGAATTCCAGCTCATGCAGGGCAAGATCGCCGATATGTATACCGTGCTGCAGGCCAGCCGCGCGTTCGCCTACGCGGTGGGCAAGAATCTGGATCGCCTGGGCACCGCACACGTGCGCCAGGTCCGCAAGGATTGCGCCGCGCTGATCCTCTACACCGCCGAGAAGGCCACCTGGATGGCCGGCGAAGGCGTGCAGATCCTGGGCGGCAACGGCTACATCAACGAATTCCCCACGGGCCGTCTCTGGCGCGACGCCAAGCTCTACGAGATCGGCGCCGGCACCAGCGAAATTCGCCGCATGCTGATCGGCAGAGAACTGTTCAACGAAACGGCTTGAGGCTTTAACCCAATACACATCGAGGAGTCACATCATGTCCGATCCTATCGTTATCGTTTCCGTCGCCCGCACCCCCATGGGCGGCATGTTGGGCAGCCTGTCCGGCCTGGCCGCGCACCAATTGGGCTCCGTCGCCATCAAGGCCGCCGTCGAGCGCGCCGGCATCTCGCCCGACCAGATCGACGAAGTCATCATGGGCAACGTGCTGCAAGCGGGCCAGGGTCAGGCTCCGGCGCGTCAGGCCGCGCTCAACGCCGGCCTGGACAAGCGCGTGGCCTGCACCACCATCCACAAGGTGTGCGGCTCGGGCATGAAGGCCGCCATGTTCGGTCACGATCTGCTCGCGGTCGGCTCGGCCGAGGTCGTGGTCGCGGGCGGCCAGGAAAGCATGAGCAACGCGCCCTACCTGATGCTCAAGGGCCGCCAGGGTTATCGCTACGGCCACAGCACCATTTACGACCACATGGCGCTCGACGGCCTGGAAGACGCCTACCAGCGCGGCACCGCCATGGGTGTTTTTGCCGAAGACTGCGCTGCCAAGTATCACTTCACGCGCGAAGAGCAGGATGCCTTCTCGATCGAATCGCTGCGCCGCGCGCGCGCCGCCACCGAGGACGGCAGCTTCAAGTGGGAAATCGCGCCCGTCACCGTGGCCGGCCGCAAGGGCGACACCGTGATCGACACCGACGAAGCGCCGGCCAAGGCCTCGCCCGAGAAGATTCCGACGCTCAAGCCCGCCTTCAAGAAAGACGGCACCATCACCGCCGCCAACGCCTCGTCGATCTCCGACGGCGCGGCTGCCTTGGTGATGATGCGCGCTTCCACCGCCGCCAAGCTCGGCTGCAAGCCGCTGGCCCGCGTCGTGGCGCACTCGCAGCACGCGCAGGAGCCCGGCTGGTTCACCACCGCGCCGGTCGGCGCGCTGCAGAACCTGTTCAAGAAGACGGGCTGGAAGGCCGAGGACGTGGATCTGTACGAGATCAACGAAGCCTTTGCCGTGGTGACCATGGCCGCCATGAAGGAATTCAACCTGCCGCATGCCAAGGTCAATATGCATGGCGGCGCGACGGCCCTGGGCCATCCCATCGGCGCTTCGGGTGCGCGCCTGCTGGTGACGCTGATCGGCGCGCTCAAGAAAACCGGCGGCAAGCGCGGCGTGGCCACGCTGTGCATCGGCGGCGGCGAAGCGGTGGCGATGGCCATCGAAATGGTCTGACGCCTGATCGCCGTTTTAGAGACAACCTCTTCGGGGTAGTGCATGCCCATCATCGATTCCCGCGCCAACGCGCGGTCGCAGGATTTCACCGACAACGCCCGGGCCATGCAGGTCCAGATCGACGACCTGGCGAGCGTCACGGCCAGGACGGCGCTGGGCGGCAGCGAAGCCGCCCGCGCCAAGCACGTGGCCCGCGGCAAGCTTTTGCCGCGTGAGCGCGTCGAGCGTCTCATCGACCCGGGCAGCCCCTTTCTGGAGCTGTCACCCCTGGCCGCGCACGGCATGTATGAGAACGAGGCGCCCGGCGCCGGCATCATCACCGGCATCGGCCGCATCGAAGGCACCGAGTGCGTCATCGTCTGCAACGATGCCACCGTCAAGGGCGGCACTTACTACCCGATGACGGTGAAAAAGCATCTGCGCGCGCAAGAGATCGCGCAGCAGAACCGATTGCCCTGCGTCTATCTGGTCGATTCGGGCGGCGCCAACCTGCCGCGCCAGGACGAGGTCTTTCCCGACCGCGACCACTTCGGCCGCATCTTCTACAACCAGGCTGTCATGTCGTCGATGGGCATCGCGCAGATCGCGGTGGTCATGGGCTCGTGCACCGCGGGCGGCGCGTATGTGCCCGCGATGAGCGACGAGTCCATCATCGTGCGCAATCAGGGCACCATCTTTCTGGGCGGCCCGCCGCTGGTGAAGGCCGCCACGGGCGAGGTCGTCAGCGCCGAGGATCTGGGCGGCGGCGACGTGCACACGCGCTTGTCGGGGGTGGTCGATCACCTGGCCGCCAACGATCTGCATGCCTTGCAGCTGGCGCGCCAGGCCGTGGCGCGTCTGAACCGCAAGAAGCCCCAGCCGCTGGCGCTGGCGCCCGTGCGCGAGCCGCTGTACGACCCGGCCGAACTGAACGGCATCATTCCCGCCGATACGCGCAAGCCTTTCGACGTGCGCGAGATCATTGCGCGCATCGTCGACGGCTCCGAGTTCGACGAATTCAAGGCGCGCTACGGCACCACGCTGATCACGGGTTTTGCCCACCTCCACGGCATGCCGGTGGGCATCGTTGCCAACAACGGCATTCTGTTTTCCGAGTCGGCGCAGAAGGGCGCGCACTTCATCGAGCTGTGCGCGCAGCGCAAGATCCCGCTGGTGTTCCTGCAGAACATCACCGGCTTCATGGTGGGACGCAAATACGAGAACGAAGGCATCGCGCGCCACGGTGCCAAGATGGTGACGGCCGTGGCCACCGCGGCCGTGCCCAAGTTCACCGTACTCATCGGCGGCTCATTCGGCGCCGGCAACTACGGCATGTGCGGGCGGGGCTTTTCGCCGCGCATGCTGTTCATGTGGCCCAACGCGCGCATCTCGGTGATGGGTGGCGAGCAGGCGGCCAGCGTGCTGGCCACGGTGCGCCGCGAAGGCATCGAGGCCAAGGGCGGCCAGTGGTCGGGCGACGAAGAGGAAGCCTTCAAGGCACCCATCCGCGCGCAGTACGAGCGCGAAGGCCATCCTTATTACGCCACGGCGCGTCTGTGGGACGACGGCATCATCGTGCCGTCGGACACGCGTCGCGTGTTGGGCCTGGCGCTATCGGCCGCGCTCAATGCGCCGATTGAAGACACGCGCTTTGGCGTGTTCCGGATGTGAACGGACGAGATAAAAAAATGTTCAGCACCCTGTTGATCGCCAACCGCGGCGAGATCGCCTGCCGCGTCGCCGCCACCGCCCGCAAGCTGGGCATACGCACGGTGGCCGTGTATTCCGATGCCGACGCGCAGGCCAAGCACGTGGCCGCCTGCGACATGGCCATCCACATCGGCGGCCCTGAGCCGCGCGCCAGCTATCTGCGCGCCGAGGTCATCTTGCAAGCTGCCAAGGACACGGGGGCGCAGGCCATCCATCCGGGCTACGGCTTCCTGTCCGAGAACGAAGAATTCGCGCAGGCCGCAGAAAAAGCCGGCATTTCCTTCGTCGGTCCGCCGGCCTCGGCGATCGCCGCCATGGGCAGCAAGTCGGCCGCCAAGTCGCTGATGGAAAAGGCCGGCGTGCCGCTGGTGCCCGGCTATCACGGCGACAATCAGGATCCGCAGTTTCTCAAGGTGCAAGCCGACAAGATCGGCTACCCCGTGCTCATCAAGGCCAGCGCGGGCGGCGGCGGCAAGGGCATGCGCGTGGTCGAGTCGTCCGATGCCTTCATCGAGGCCTTGGCCTCTTGTCAGCGCGAAGCCAAGTCCAGCTTCGGCGACGATCGCGTGCTCATCGAGCGCTATCTGCAAAAGCCGCGCCACATCGAGATCCAGGTCTTCGCCGACAAGCACGGCCATTGCGTCTATCTGTTCGAGCGCGATTGCTCGGTGCAGCGGCGCCATCAGAAAGTGATCGAGGAAGCGCCCGCGCCCGGCATGACGCCCGAACGCCGCAAGGCCATGGGCGAGGCCGCCGTGGCCGCGGCTCAGGCCGTGGGCTATGTGGGCGCCGGCACGGTGGAGTTCATCGCCGAACCCGACGGCCGCTTCTACTTCATGGAAATGAACACCCGCCTGCAGGTCGAGCATCCGGTCACCGAGATGATCACCGGGCTGGATCTGGTGGAGTGGCAATTGCGCGTGGCGGCGGGTGAGCCGTTGCCGCTGCGTCAGGAAGATCTGCGCATCGACGGCCATGCGATCGAAGTGCGCCTGTACGCCGAGAACCCCGACACGGGCTTTCTGCCTTCCATCGGCACCCTGTCGTATCTGGAATTTGCGCCGCATACGGCCTTCGCCAACGATGCCGTGCGCGTGGACGGCGGCGTGCGCATGGGCGATGCCATCACCCCGTTCTACGACCCCATGGTGGCCAAGCTCATCGTGCATGGCGCCGACCGCGACCAGGCGCGCCGCCGCATGCTGCAGGCCTTGGCGCAAACGCGCGTGGTGGGCGTGCAGACCAACGTGGCCTTTCTGGGCCGGCTCATGCGCGACGCGGCGTTTGCCGCGGCAGACCTGGATACCGGGTTGATCGAACGCCGCCGCGCCACGCTGCTGCCCCCGCCGGCCGAAATCGGCGGGGACGTCTTCGCGCTGGCCTGCGCCGCCGTGCTGGCCGGGCTAGGCTTGCCGGCTGCGCGCACCGTCGCCGCGGCGGTCGATCCCTGGCTCGCCAGCGATGGCTGGCGCTTGGGCAACGGCGCATACACACTCCCGATCGAATGGCTGATCGATGCTGCCGTGCGCCGGATCTCGCTCGTGCGACAGGGGCCGAACTGGCAGCTCGATTGTGGCGCGGGTCCGCAGGACTATGCTTGGCAGACGCAAACCGCCGCAAGCGCATCCGGCCTGGCCGTGCGCGTGACGCTGGCCGGCCGCGAGTTGAGCGGCACCGTGGTCACGCAGGGCGAGCAGGTGCACGTCTTCATGGACGGCAACACCTACGTGCTCGAGCGCCACGATGCCATGGCCCACGCGGGCGACGACGAGCAGGGCCACGCCGGCGGGCTGGCCGCGCCCATGCCCGGCAAGATCGTCGCCATTTCGGTCAAGGCCGGCGACGCGGTCAAGAAGGGGCAGGCCCTGCTGGTCATGGAAGCCATGAAGATGGAGCACACCATCGCCGCGCCGGCCGACGGCACGGTGCGCGAGGTCTTCTACGCCGTGGGCGATCAGGTGGCCGAGGGCGCTGAGCTCGCGGCGATCGACGCGGCAGAAAAATAAGATAGGACTCTCGGCGCCCGAGCGCGCCTTTGCCCACCTGGCTCATGGCTGTTTCCACGGCCGGGCTTCTCGACGGTGCATCGGGTCCGATGCCCGCTACGCTTCGGGCGAAAAAAAGCGGTTGCCGGCGCAACCGCTTTTTTAGGTGCGCGCAGCGCCAGGAGATTTATTTGCGAAGTTGCGCGATCACTCCGTCCAGCAACTCCAGCATCTGCTTGATCTCGGCCTCGCTCACGGTCAGCGCCGGCATGAAGCGCAGCGAACTGGCGCGCGGCGCATTGAGCAGCAGCCCTTGCGGGGTCAGCTCGCGGGCGGCGTTGACGATGGCCGGGCCGATGTCGGCGTCCATTTGCAGGGCGCGCAAGAGCCCCATGCCGCGCTCGCCCTGGAAGCCCCACTTGGCCGAAAGGGCCAGCAAGCCTGCGGAAAGCTGCTTGGCGCGGGCGTTCACGCTTTCCATGAAGCCGGGCGAGACGAGCTTGTCGAACACGGCGATGCCGACGGCGGTCATGAGCGGGTTGCCGTTGTAGGTGCCGCCCTGGTCGCCGTGGGTGAATACACAGACTTCCTGGCGGGCCAGCAGCGCGGCCAGCGGCACGCCGCCGCCGATGCCCTTGGCCAGGGTCATGATGTCGGGCGTGACGCCGTATTGCTGGTAGGCAAAGAGCGTGCCGGTGCGGCCCATGCCGGTCTGCACTTCGTCGACGATCAGCAGCAGTTGGTTCTCGTCGGCCAGGGTGCGCAGGCCCTGCATGAATTCCTGCGTGGCGGGGTAGACGCCGGCCTCGCCCTGCACGGGTTCGAGCATGATGGCCACGGTCTCTTTGTCGATGAGGCGCTTGACCGATTCCAGGTCGTTCAGATCGGCCTTGGGAAAGCCCGGCACCTGCGGCGCGAACATCGTGTCCCAGCCCGGTTTGCCCGACGCCGACATGGTGGCCAGGGTGCGGCCGTGAAAGCCGTGGTCCAGGGTGATGATCTTGTAGGCGCCGTTCTTATTGACCTTGCCCCATTTGCGCGCGAGCTTGATCGCGCCTTCGTTGGCTTCGGCGCCGCTGTTGGCGAAGAATACGCGGTCGAACACCGAACTCTTGGTCAGGCGCTCGGCCAGCCCGATGGACGGCTCGTTGTAGAACGCCGGCGACGGGTTCATGAGCTTGCCGGACTGCTCGATGATGGCCTGGCGCATTTCGGGCGCGCAGTGGCCCAGGGTGTTGACGGCCCAGCCCTGGATGAAATCCAGGTATCGCTTGCCCGCTTGATCTTCCAGCCAGGAGCCCTCGCCTCGCACGAACACCACTTCGGGGCGCGAGGTGATTTCCATCAGGGCGTTGACGTTGAACTGGCTAAATTGCATGGCGGTTCCTTGTAAGAAGAAACATGGCAGGGAAAACCAGGACTTTAGCACCCATGGGGTTGTCTGCGAGATGTCGCTTTTACGACACGAACTTCCAGGCCCGCCCTCGGGTCGTGGGGCCTGCTCGTGTTGCCGCAGGGGGTGAATCGGCGTAGAGTAAAATTACCTTTGCTGGTCTGCCGATGAGCGGGCCGACTGTGCAAATGGGCTTCAAACAGGCACCTGCACTCATATGTACGACATCCTGGTTTACCTGTTCGAGAATTACTACACCCCCCAAGCCTGCCCCGCCGCCGATGTGCTGGCCAAGCGGCTTGCCGCGGCCGGGTTCGAGCACGACGACATCGATGATGCGCTGGGCTGGCTGTACGGCCTGGCCGAGACCACCGAGCGCTGCGTCGAACTGGCCCAGGTGTCCACCACGGGCGTGCGCATCTACGCCGAGTCCGAGTACCGCCAACTGGGTACCGAATCCATCGGCTTCATCAGCTTCCTGGAGTCCGCCGGCATCCTGCCCGCCCCCTTGCGCGAGATCGTCATCGACCGCGCGCTGGCTTCCCCCGAGACCCCGGTTCCCCTGTCGTGCACCAAGATCATCGCCTTGATGGTTCTGTGGAGCCAGGAGGCCGAAATCGACAACCTCGTCCTGGACGAGCTGCTCGACGACGAAGGCGGCCGCCGCCTGCATTGAGCGGCACAGTGTACGTAGGCCGTTTCGCTCCCAGTCCCAGCGGACCCTTGCATGCCGGCTCGTTGGCGGCCGCGCTGGCCAGCTGGCTGGACGCCCGTGCCTGTTCGGGCCGCTGGCTGGTGCGTATCGAAGATGTCGATGCGCCGCGTACCGTGGCCAGCGCAGACGAATGCATTCTGGCTCAGTTGCGCGCGCTCGGTCTGCACTGGGACGGCGAAGTGGTCTGGCAGTCGCGGCGCGGCGATCTGTATCAGAGGGCTTTCGATAGTCTGGCTGCTCGCGGTCTGGTGTACGGCTGTGGTTGCACGCGGCGCGACATTGCGGATTCGCTAAGCGGTGCCGGGATGGATGGCGAGCGCCCCTATCCCGGCACCTGCCGCAATGGCCTGGCGTCCGGGCGTCAGGCCCGGGCCTGGCGGGTACGCGTATTGCCGGGCATCGAACATTTCGACGATCGCTGGCGGGGTCCGCAGGAGCAGGATGTGGCCTGTGCCGTGGGTGATTTCGTCTTGAAGCGGGCGGATGGCCTGTGGGCCTATCAATTGGCCGTGGTGGTGGACGATGCCGAGCAGGGCGTGACCGACGTGGTGCGCGGCGCCGACCTGTTGGGTTCCACGGCCCGCCAGCGCGTGCTGGGCCGCCTATTGGGCTTGCCCCTGCCCAGGGTGATGCATGTGCCGCTGGTGGTCGATCCGGTCACTGGGTTGAAAATGTCCAAGCAAAACCATGCGCAGGCGGTGGGCACCGACAAACCCGTGTCTGCCCTGGATGCAGCTTGGCGCAGCCTGGGCTTTTCCGCTCTGCCGGCCCCTGACGTGCCGGCTTTTCTGGCCGCGGCCACCGCGCGCTGGGCCAGGCGTTTTCCCATGCCAAAATAATAGGGTCGTACCCCTGCTACTTGCACGCCTTGAAGCCGCGCACTTATCATCCGCGCTAATTGGTGGCTCTCCCGCCAGCCGGAACACTCATGACAACAAAAACCCTGATCATCGCCGAAAAGCCTTCGGTGGCCCTGGACATCTCGCGAGCGCTGGGCGGCTTTACGCGAGAGGGCGACTATTTCGAGAATGATCAATACGTGCTGTCCTCCAGCGTCGGTCACCTGCTCGGCCTGGTGGCGCCCAACGATCCGGTCAAGGGCAAATGGAGCTTCACGCACCTGCCGGTGATCCCACCCGAATTCGACCTGGGTCCGGCCGACAAGCGATCCACCGAGCGCCTCAAACTGCTGGTCAGGCTGGCCAAGCGCAAAGACGTGGATGCCATCATCAACGCCTGCGACGCGGGGCGCGAGGGCGAGCTGATCTTCCGCTACATCATCCAGTACGCGGGCGTGAAAAAGCCCATCAAGCGTCTGTGGCTGCAGTCCATGACCCAGGCCGCCATCCGCGATGCCTTTGACAATCTGCGCGACGACGTGCAGATGAAGCCGCTGGAGGCCGCCGCCCGTTCGCGCGCCGAGGCCGACTGGCTGGTGGGCATCAACGGCACGCGTGCCATGACGGCTTTCAACAGCAAGGACGGAGGCTTTTTCAAGACGCCCGTGGGCCGGGTGCAGACGCCCACCCTGGCCATCGTGAACGAGCGCGAGGACCGCATCCGCAAGTTCGTCTCGCGCGACTATTGGGAAGTGCATGGCACCTTCGTGGCGGCTGCCGGCCTGTACGAAGGCCGTTGGATCGATCCGGATTTCAAGAAAGACGAGCGCGACCCCGAAAAACGCGAATCGCGCCTGTGGTCGCCTGCCGCCGCGCAAAGCGTGGTGGCGGCCTGCCGCGATCAGGCGGGCCTGGTCAACGAAGAATCCAAGCCTTCGACGCAGATGTCGCCGGCGCTCTACGATCTGACATCGCTGCAGCGCGAGGCCAATGGCCGCTTCGGCTTCTCGGCCAAGACCACGCTGGCCCTGGCGCAAACGCTGTACGAGCGCCACAAGGCGCTGACCTATCCGCGTACCGATTCGCGCTATCTGCCCGAGGACTACATCGCCACGGTGCAGCAGACCATGCAGGCCTTGGCACAGGGCGATTCGCGCGTCGTGGCCGGGCTGTCCCAGCACGCCGCCACGGTGGTCAAGAGCCAGTGGGTCAAGCCCAACCGCCGCATCTTCGACAACAAAAAAGTGTCGGACCACTTCGCCATCATTCCTACGCTGCAGGTGCCGCGTGAACTGAGCGAGGCCGAGGCCAAGCTCTACGATCTGGTGCTCAAGCGCTTCCTGGCGGTGTTCTTTCCCGCAGCCGAATACCGCGTCACTACGCGCATTACTCAAGTGCAGGGGCACAAGTTCAAGACTGAGGGCAAGGTGCTGGTGACGCCGGGCTGGCTGGCCGTCTACGGCAAGGAAGCGCAAGGCGAAGACGCGAACCTGGTGCCGGTGGCCGACGGCGAGAAGGTGCGCACCGAAAATGTCGAGGCCTTGGGCCTGGCCACCAAGCCGCCAGCGCGCTACAACGAAGCGACGCTGCTCTCGGCCATGGAAGGCGCAGGCAAGCTGGTGGACGACGAAGAGCTGCGCGAAGCCATGTCCGAACGCGGCCTGGGCACGCCGGCCACGCGCGCGGCCATCATCGAAGGTCTGATCAACGAGACTTACCTGCGACGCGAAGGCCGCGACCTGGTGCCCACGGCCAAGGCGCGCCAGCTGATGACGCTGCTCTCGGGCCTGGACGTGAGCGAACTGACTTCGCCCGAACTGACCGGCGAATGGGAGCACAAGCTCAAGCAGATCGAGCAAGGGGGTCTGGATCGCCAGGCCTTCATGCGCGAGATCGCGCAGATGACGCAGGTCATCGTCAAGCGCGCCAAGGAATACGAGCGCGATACCGTGCCGGGCGACTACGCGACCCTGCGCACGCCCTGCCCCAAGTGCGGCGGCGTGGTGAAGGAAAACTACCGCCGCTACGCCTGCACGAACTGCGATTTCTCGATCGGCAAGCATCCCGGGGGACGCACGTTTGAGCAGCCCGAGGTGGAAGACCTGCTGGCCAAACGCGAGATCGGCCCGCTGCAAGGCTTCATCAGCAAGATGGGCCGGCCGTTCGCGGCCATTCTGCGCATCAGCGACGAATACAAGCTGGAATTCGACTTCGGCCAGAGCGACGAGGACGATGCGCAGGCGGTGGACTTCTCGGGCCATACGCCGGTGGGCGCGTGCCCCAAGTGCGGCTCGAAGATCTTCGAACACGGCATGAGCTATGTGTGCGAGAAATCGGTAGGACCGGAAAAGAGCTGCGACTTCCGCTCGGGCAAGGTGATCCTGCAGCAGGAGATCTCGCGCGAGCAGATGGAAAAGCTATTGTCGGCCGGACGCACGGATCTGCTTGACGGTTTCGTCTCCAGCCGCACGAATCGCAAGTTCAAGGCGTTCCTGGTGCGCCAGCCGGACGGCAAGGTGGGTTTCGAGTTCGAGCCGCGTCCCGAACGGCCGGGTGCACGCAAGACGGCGGCCAAGACCGCCGCGCCGCCCACGGTGGTCAAGAAGGCCGCGGCCAAGACCGCGGTAAAGAAAGCCGTGGTAAAGAAAGCGGCGGCAAAAAAAGCCGTCAAAAAAGCTGTCAAGAAGGCCGTAAAGAAAGCGGATTCTTGATGGCGACCCGCGATCGGATAGAAATGCCGCTCAAGGATTGATGCGGCGCCCCGAAATTCGGGTAGGGTCAGTTCATGGCAAGCCCCCGATGCGGCCGCCGCGCGAGCAAGCCTTCGGGGGCAATGTCTTTCCAGGAGCCGGCAAGTTCGGCCGAACAATTGTCCTAGGCGCAAATGATGACTGCCTCTACTGCGTTTTTCTCCAAGTTTTCCCTGGCCGGGCAGGTTGCGCTGGTTACCGGCTCGGCGCGCGGCCTGGGCTTGTGCATGGCGCGCGCGCTGGCTGGCTGCGGCGCGCACGTGCTCGTAAACGGCCGCCAGACGGGGGCGGTCGACGCGGCCGTGGCGGCGATGAAGGCCGAAGGCATGGCGGCGAGCGCGCTGTCCTTTGACGTAACCGACGACGCAGCATCGCAGGCCGCGTTCGCGCGCCTGGACGCTGAATTCGGCCGGCTCGATATTCTGGTCAACAATGTCGGTATGCGCCTGCGCAAGACCCTGGCTGCGGCGACCGCGGCCGAGATCCGCGAATTGCTCGAAGTCGATCTGGTGGCCGGCATGCTGCTTTCCAAGCGCGCGGCCGAGCGCATGGTCAGGCAACAGTATGGCCGGCTCATCACCGTCACCTCGGTGTTGGGAGAGGTGACGCGCGCGGGCGATGCGCTTTATCCGGCCGCCAAGCAGGGGCTTACGGGCATGATGCGCGCGCTGGCCACGGAATACGCCAGGCACGGCATCACCAGCAACGCCATCGCGCCGGGCACGTTCGTGACCGAGACCAATGTGGCCATGGCGGCCGATCCCCAGATAGGACCGGCCGTGGGCGCGCGCAATCCCATGGGACGCTGGGGCCAGCCCGAGGAAATCGCCACGGCGGCAGTGTTCCTGGCCTCGCCCGCGTCCTCCTTTGTCAACGGCCACGTGCTGGTGGTGGACGGCGGGCTGTCGGTGCAGATGTAGGCGCCCGCTCGGGATTAGGCTTTATGCTGAACCCCTCGGTCGTGTACCGGCAGAACCATAGGAGACAATTTTGAAGCCGCATTTCATCGACAATCGCGCCGTCGCGGGCGCTTCGGGCCAGGCCATCGCCGTCATCGATCCCTCCACCGGCGAGGAATACGAGCGCATCGCGCGCGGCAACGCGGCGGACATCGACCTGGCTGTGCAGGCCGCGCGGCGCGCCTATGACGAAGGCGCCTGGGGCAGGCTCTCGGCGGCCGAACGCGGGCGCCTGCTGCTCAAGCTGGCCGTGAAGGTGCAGGATCATCACGAAGAACTGGCGCAGATCGAATCGCGCGACTGCGGCAAACCCACCCGCCAGGCGCGCGCCGATGCCACGGCGCTGGCGCGCTATTTCGAGTTCTACGGTGGCGCGGCCGACAAGCTGACCGGCGAAACCCTACCCTATGCCCAGGGCTATACCGTGCTGACGCTGCGCGAACCGCACGGCGTGACCGGGCATATCGTGCCTTGGAACTACCCCATGCAGATCTTCGGCCGCAGCGTGGGCGGCGCGTTGGCGGCAGGCAACGCCTGCGTGGTCAAGCCGGCCGAGGATGCCTGCATGTCGCTGCTGCGTGTGGCCGAACTGGCCGCCGAGGTGGGATTCCCGCCGGGGGCGCTGAACATCGTCACCGGCTACGGCCACGAGGCCGGCGACATGCTGGTGCGCCATGCCGGCGTGGACCATATTTCCTTTACCGGCTCGCCGCGCGTGGGCGTGCTGGTGACGCAGGCCGCAGCCGAACGCCATGTGCCGGTCACCCTGGAACTGGGCGGCAAGTCGCCGCAGATCGTGTTCGCCGATGCCGACATGGATGCCATGGTGCCCGTGGTGCTCAACGCCATCGTGCAGAACGCCGGGCAGACCTGCTCGGCCGGCAGCCGCCTGCTGATCGAGCGCAGCGCTTATGAGCAGGTGCTCGACCAGGTGGGCAAAGCCTTTGCCGCACTGCGCGCCGGTCCGGCCGCAATGGATCTGGACTGCGGCCCGCTGATCCGCAAGACCCAGCAGGAACGCGTGCAAGGTTTTCTGCGCGATGCCGAGCGCGACGGCATCGCCGCCGTGGCGCGCGGGGTCGTGGTGTCCGAGGCGCCGTCAGGCGGCTTCTATCAGGCGCCCACGTTGTTGCGTGACGTGCCGGTAAAGCATCGTCTGGCGCAGGAAGAAATCTTCGGCCCGGTCCTGTCGGCTATGCCTTTCGACAACGAGGCCGACGCGGTGCGCATCGCCAACGCCACCGAGTACGGCCTGGTCGCCAGCGTCTGGACGCGCGACGGCTCGCGTGCGCTGCGTCTGTCGCGCAAAGTCAGGAGCGGCCAGGTTTTCATCAACAACTACGGCGCGGGCGGCGGCATCGAGCTGCCCTTTGGCGGTGTCAAGGCCAGCGGCCACGGCCGCGAGAAGGGCTTTGAGGCGCTGTACGGTTTTACCGTGCTCAAGACCATTTCGATCAAGCACGATTGAAGCCGCGGCCGTCGACCGCGGGCGCCCAAGCCCCCGCAGTCGACGGCATCGCCCCCGGCCTTGCGCCGGGGGCTTGTCCGCCGATCCGGTCAGCCGACCCGGTTCAGTGGCTGCCGAAAATCGGCGCTGCTTGCGCCACGTCCGCGGGGTAGACCGAAACCATGCTGATGCTCTTGCCCTTGGCCTGCAACTGCCCGATCGGCATCAGATTTCCCTTTTGCGCGCCTTCGGGCGTGAGTTCGAACGAACCGTTGAGCGTCGTCAGTTTGCCGGATTGGGCGAACACCGCGTCGCGCAAGGCGAGCTGATCCATGCTTTGCGTGGTGTTGAGCGTCTTCTCGATCACCAGACCCGTGTTGTAGCCCGCCACCGCATTGAACCCGACGTTGACGTCCGCGCCATATAGCTTGCGGTAGGCCGCCGTGAACGCGTCCATGTCCATGCCGAACGAGGGCTTGTACTTGACGCCCGTGGCCGGCACGTAGGAAAAGACATTCTTGAGCGCATCGTCGCCGGCATTCTTTTGCAGCAGGTCGGTCTCCAGGCCCGCATAGATCGAAAACACGACCGGGAATTTGAATCCCGTTGAATGCAGCGCCTTGAGAAAGGCGATGTCATTGGTCGGATAGCCGAGCTCGAGCACCGCATCGGGATGCGTGGCCTGGATGCGATGGATCAGCACCTGGTAGTTCGTGGTGCTGGTCGGCACCCCGAGGTAGTAGACGACGTCTATCTTGCCTTTGGCGGCTTCCAGATAACCGTGCATCGCCTCGGCCTGCGCGCCGGTGAAGTCGTTGGTCGAGTACAGGATCGCGACGCGGCGGATGTGGTGCTTGGGTCCTTCGTTGATGAGAAATTGCGCCAGCCGGTGCGGCCAGATCGACGAAACCGGGTCGTCGAGCAGCACGTTGTATTTGTTGTCCGCCGAGAAGAAGTTTGTTCCCGTGCCGGTCTGGTCGAACAGCAGTCTCTGGTGCTCGCGCGCCAGCGGCACCGCCACCGAGGTCAGCACCGAACCGGAGTCGGCGACCAGGAGGTCCACCTTGTCCTGCGTGATGAGCTGGTTGTAGAGCGTGGTCGCCGTGCTGGTCGAACTCTGGTCGTCATAAGAGACGAGCTTGACGGGCAACTTTTTGTCATAGGGTTTCACATAGACGCCGCCGTGGGCGTTGATGTCCTTCACCCAAAGTTTGAGCCCGTTGTAGACCGGCATGGAGATCGCCGCGAACGCTCCGCTGGAAGCGTATAGCGTGCCCACTGTGATCGCGTCCGGCACGGGGCCGGCCGCCGCCGCGAGTGCGGCAGTGCCGGCCGCCATGCCCGCGCCCAGCAGTGCAATCCCGGCAAGGCTCTGCCTGACGAATTTACGCATTTTTCCGTTTTGCTTTTTCATGTCTCTTTCTCCTCTCCTTTTTGTTCCGCGTGATCGCGGACAAGAAAAACTCGTTGTTCCGAACGGCTGCTCCCTGGTTCAGGGGTTATCGGGCCGACCCGCCAACATGCGGGTCGCGGTATAGGTCATGACGGGTTTGTCGTGTTGATTGCGGACTTCGATCAAGGACACTACTACGGCCCGATTGTGCTTGGAAGTCGGGCGTATACCAGTGATTTCGATTTCGGCCCAGACGGTGTCGCCGGCCACGACCGGCGCCAGCATTTTCTTGTGAACTTCCAGCAGGGCCAGGCCGGTGCCCTGCACCATGCCCTGCATGATGAAACCCTCGATCAGGCTGTAGGTCAGCGCGCCGGGCACCGGCCGGCCCTGGATCGCGCCGTGCGAGAAGGTCGTGTCGATGAAGATCGTCTCGAGCATGCCGGTGGCGCTGATGAAGTTGACGATATCGGTCTCGGTGATGGTGCGGCGGAAGGTGTGGAATTTCTGGCCGACCGCGATGTCCTGCCAGTAATAGCCCTGGCTCAGGGTGGGAATGGCAGATGTCATACGGAGCTTTCCTGTGACTGTGCGAGTGATTCGGCGGCGCGCGGCGCATGCGAACCGAGTCTGCGCGCGGCAGCGTGCAGCGCCGCGACGATCTCGGCGGCGCGCGGTTGAACGCGATAGAGAGGACCCGCGACCGACAAGCCATAGAGCGCGTCGCCGATCAGGATCGGAATGGCAATGCCGCCCAGGTCGGCGAAAGATTCGCCGAAGTTGGGATACCACCCTTGTTCGCGCCATTGCCGCAGTTGCGACGCCAGCATCTCGCGCGACGCGGCGGAGGACGCGAACGAGAGCTTGTCCAGCACCTGATCGCGCGCTTGGTCGCTCGACGCGCCCAGGATGGCGCGGCCTATGGAGTTGATGTGCGGCTCGCGCAGATCGCCCGGCGCCGTGATGTAGCGCACGGGATTGGCCGACTCGCATACATCCAGATAGCGTACGCTCTGGTCCTGGAGCTGGCCGAACACCACGGTCTCGCCCGTGGCGTCGCGCAGCGATTCCATGACGGGCTGCATGCGTTCGAGCACCGGATCGTTGCGCGCGATGCGCTGGGCGGTGTGCAGCAGGCGCGCCGTGGGGTAGTAGCCCTGCCGCTTGCCGGTTTCGTACAGATAGCCGCGCGACACCAGCGTGCGGATCAGGCCCAGGCAGCTGGACATGGGCGCATCCAGCAGCCTGGAGAGTTCGGTCAGCGTCAGCGAACGCCCTTCCTGGGCGTAGATCTCGATGATCTCGATCACGCGCAGCGCCGTCTTGACGCTTGCGTGGCCGGCGTTGTCGGCGCTTTGCCGCGTGGCCATTCAGTTTTCCTTGTTCGAGTGGGCCGTTTCGCTTTCCAGCGCCTGCGGCCATGACCGGATGTTGCCCGGCGTGCGCGAGAAGCGCGCCGGAATGCCGACTGCGCGCAGGCGTCCTTCGGTGGGGTGATCGTATTCGAAGACCATGCCGGTCTCGCGCAGATGCCGGTCGTTCAGCACGTCTTCGTAGCGCGGCACTTCGCTGTGCGGGATGTCGGCCTCGGCGAGCAAGGCCAGCCATTGCGCCGTGGTGCGCAGACTGACGACGTCGGCCAGCGTGGCATAGAGTTCGACGATATTGGCGCTGCGCGAAGCCAGATCGGCATAGCGCGGATCGGACACCAGGTCGGGCCGGTCTGCCAGGGTGAAAAAGCGCATCCACTGGGCCGTGGTGTAGGGCAGCAGTGCGATGTGGCCGTCGGCGGTGCGATAGGGCTTGCGCTGTGGCGTCATGACGCGCGGATACCCCGCCGGACCCTGCGGCGGCACGAAGGTCTGTCCGGCCAGTTGCTCGGGCGCGAGAAAAGACACCATGGTCTCGAACATCGGTATTTCGAGGGCCTGCCCCTGGCCCGAGCGCTCGCGCTCGTACAAGGCCATGGCCAGGGCATAGGTCACGGTCAGGCCCGACACCTTGTCGACCATGATGGTGTTGACATATTGCGGCTCGCCCGCGTTGGCGCCCTGGAACTGCGCCATGCCGCAGCGCGCCTGAATGATGTCGTCGAAGGCCGGCTGGCCGCTGTAAGGACCCGACTCGGCATAGCCGTAAGCGCCGCAGTAGATCAGGCGCGGGTTGTCGGCGCGCAGCGACGCGTAGTCCAGGCCCAGCTTGCGCAGCGCCTGCGGCCGCACGTTGGAAATGAAAATGTCGGCTTCGGCGATCAGCGTCTTGAGTTCGGCCAGGTCGGCTTCGCGCTTGATGTCCAGTGCGCGAAAGCGCTTGTTGCGGTTCAGGTTGATGAAGGCCGCACCCATGCCGGTGTGCAGCGCGGGTTCGGCGTAGCGGAACACGTCGCCAGTGGGGGCTTCGATCTTGAGCACGTCGGCGCCCATGTCGCCGAGGATTTGCGTGGCGTAGGGGCCCATGCCCACCGAGGTCATGTCGATGACGCGCACGCCGGCCAGGGGGCCCGTGGGTTTGGCATTCGGATTCATCATGGCGATTTTTTCAGTAAGACCTGGGCAGGCCCAGCACCCGCTCGGCGATGAAACACAGGATGAGTTGCGGACTCACGGGCGCGATGCGCGGAATGTACGATTCGCGCAGCAGACGCTCGACGCGGTACTCGCGCGAGTAGCCCATGCCGCCCAGCGTCATGACGGCGGTCTGGCAGGCGTTGTGCCCGGCCTCGGCCGCCAGGTACTTGGCGGCATTGGCCTCGGCGCCGCACGATAGGCCGGCGTCATAGCGCGAGGCTGCCTTGAGCATCATGAGGTTGGCCGATTCCAGCTGCATCCAGGCCTGCGCCAAAGGATGCTGCACACCCTGGTTCATGCCGATGGGGCGGCCGAACACTTCGCGCTCCCTGGCATAGCGCGTGGCGATGTCCAGCGCGGCCCGGCCGATGCCCACGGCCTCGGCGGCGACCAGGATGCGTTCCGGGTTCAGGCCATGCAGGATGTATTCGAAGCCCTTGCCCTCCTCGCCGATGCGGTCCTCCTCGGGAATGAAGAGGTCGTCGATGAACAGCATATTGGTGTCGACGGCCGCGCGCCCCATTTTGTCGATCTTGCGCACTTCGATTTTGCCGCGGTCCAGTTTGGTGTAGAAGAGCGACAGGCTTTCGCTGGCCTTTTTCACCTCGTCCAGGCGCTGGGTGCGCGCCAGCAGCAGAATGCGGTCCGCGACCTGCGCGGTGGAGATCCAGATCTTGCGGCCGCTGACCGAATAGCCGCCCGGCACTTTGCGGGCGAAGGTCTTGAGTTTGGTAGTGTCCAGGCCCGCGTCGGGTTCGGTTACGCCGAAACAGGCTTTCTCCTGGCCGGCGATGAGCGGCGGCAGAAAGCGCGCCTTCTGTTCCTCGGTGCCGAAGACCACGACCGGGTTCAGGCCGAACACGTTCATGTGCACGGCCGAGGCGCCGCTCATGCCCGCGCCGGACTGCGCGATGGTCTGCATTACCAGCGCCGCTTCGACGATGCCCAGGCCCGCGCCGCCCACGGCTTCAGGCATGGCCACACCCAGCCACCCTCCCTCGCACACGGCCTTGTAGAACTCGTGCGGAAAGGTGCCGGAGACATCGAGCCGATCCCAGTACGCCATGTCGAACCGGGAGCAGACCGATTGCACGGCTTCGATGATGGATGTTTGATCTTCGGTCAGATCGAAATTCATGCACGCTTCCTTTGAGCTTGTATCGCGGCGCGGTCGCCCTCAGGCCGGGCGCACCACGCGTTCGGGGGATTCTTCATAGGGCGGGGAATAGATGACCAGAATCTGCGCGGGTTCGTCGCTGACAACGGTGAAGACGTGCATGGCGTGCGGCGGGAAAAAGCAGCAATCGCCGGGACCGAGTTCTTTGCACTGCCCGTTCACCTGGGCCACGGCCCGGCCGCTGATCACGTAGCAGACCTGCTCGATGCCGGGATGGGCGTGGGGCAAGGCGCCCTTGCCTTTTTCGATCGTGCCGTGGATGACTTCCAGGTGCCGGGATCCGACGGTTTCCGGGCCGATCAGGCGGCGGTTGAGCGTGCCCAGGTGATTGGCGGGGTGATAGCCCGGCGTGTCGGCGGTGGACACGAAATACACGGGAGAATTGCGGGACATGCTTGCCTGCTCCGGTGGCCGATTTGGCTTGGCCATATTTTTTATGATGAATAAATATTCTATATATTGAATTTATAGGGGAAATATTCCGGCATGACTAGCTGCAGTGCAGCATCGGAAATAAAAAAAGCCAACCCGGGTAAGGGTCGGCTTTCGGGGAGGCAGGCCCGCGTCGGAAGATCGTCCCGGGGGCTGCTGTGAGGCTTTACGCGATCGCTTCGTCCTGGGCGGTTTCGGCGATCATGCTGCGTGCCGCCGCGCGCCGGTTCACCGCGCTCAGCACCGCGCGGAACGAGGCCGTGACGATGTCGCCGTCGATGCCCACACCGAAACCGGTCGGCGCGTCGCCTACGCGCGTTTCCACGTAACAGGCGGCGCGGGTATCGGTGCCGGTGCCGATGGCGTGCTCGGTGTAGTCCATGATGCGGATGGGCTCGCCGACTGCGGCGACGAAGGCCGCCAGCGCGCCGTCGCCGCTGCCTTGCACCGTGCGGCGCTGGCCGTCGTATTCGAGTTCGGCGGTGACCGTGTAGTGCTTGCCTTCGCCGGCCGACGGATTGCTTTCGATGCGATGGCTGATCAGCGTCCAGGGCGAGGTCTGCGCCAGGTATTCGCTGTCGAAGATGCCGTATACGTCGCCCGAGGTCACTTCGCGGCCGGTCTCGTCGGTGACGCGCTGGATGGCGCGTGAGAATTCGATCTGCAGGCGGCGCGGCAGGACCAGGCCGTGCTCCTGTTCGAGCAGGTAGGACACGCC
The DNA here is from genome assembly GCF_000382185.1 of Bordetella sp. FB-8. NCBI lineage: Bacteria > Pseudomonadati > Pseudomonadota > Betaproteobacteria > Burkholderiales > Alcaligenaceae > Bordetella > Bordetella sp. FB-8. Next base: position 1,473,007 of record NZ_KB907784.1, read on the forward strand.
GCCCTTGCCCGATTGGCTGTTGACGCGGATGACCGCATCGTAGCTGCGGCCCAGATCGGCCGGGTCGATGGGCAGATAGGGCACTTCCCATACGGCGTCGGGCTTCTGCACCGCGAAGCCCTTCTTGATGGCGTCCTGGTGCGAGCCGGAGAAGGCCGTGAACACCAGGTCGCCCGCGTACGGATGGCGCGGATGCACGGGAATCTGGTTGCAGTACTCGGCGGTGCGGCGCACTTCGTCGATGTCGGAGAAATCCAGGCCGGGGTGGATGCCCTGGGTGTAGAGGTTGAGCGCCAGCGTCACCAGGTCGACGTTGCCGGTACGCTCGCCGCTGCCGAACAAACACCCCTCGATGCGGTCGGCGCCGGCCATCACGCCGAACTCGGCGGCCGCCACGGCGGTGCCGCGGTCATTGTGCGGGTGCAGGCTGACGATGATGCTGTCGCGGCGCGCCAGGTTCTTGCACATCCATTCGATCTGGTCGGCGTACAGATTGGGTTGCGTGGCTTCGATGGTGGCCGGCAGGTTGAGCACCAGCTTGCGCTCGGGCGTGGCACCCCAGGTCTCGGCCACGGCATTGGCCACTTCCAGCGCGAACTCGGGTTCGGTGGTGGAGAAGACTTCGGGGGAGTATTCATAGCGCCAGTCGGTACCCGGATGCTGGGCCATGTACTTCATGATCAGCTTGGTGCCGGTGACCGCCACGTTCCTCACTTCGTCTTTGTTCATGTTGAAGACGATCTTTCGGAAGGCAGGGGCGCAGGCGTTGTAGAGGTGGATCATGGCGCGCTTGGCGCCGGCGGCCGCTTCCACCGTGCGGCTGATCAGTTCTTCACGCGCTTGCGTGAGCACGATGATGGTGACGTCGTCGGGAATGCGCTTATCGTCGATGAGCTTGCGCACGAAGTCGAAGTCGGTCTGCGAGGCCGAGGGAAAGCCCACCTCGATCTCCTTGAATCCGATCTTGACCAGTTGGTCGAAAAAGCGCAGCTTGCGCTCGACGGTCATGGGCTCGATCAGGGCCTGGTTGCCGTCGCGCAGATCGGTGCTCATCCAGATGGGCGGGTGCGTGATGCGTTGGCTGGGCCAGGTGCGCTGGGCGTAGTCGTCCGCGAAGGGGCGAAACGGGATGTATTTGGTGGCAGGGTTGGCAAGCATCATGTCGGGGTCCTCGGGTCTTGTGAATCCGTTGTACCGGCTGCTGGCCAGGGTGGCGGCCAGGGCAACGTCCGCTAGGCGGCGGTGCCGGCATCAGTGCGCACGATGGTGCGGGCTGGATTCTGATTTTTTACAAGTAGGGGCAGGCTTGTGGCAAGCTGCGCCGCGGCAGGGATGAGCGCGGCCCGGGGGCTGCCGAACACCACGAACACTAGGCTCGGCAACCGATCGCTAGGTGTAGGGATAGCGCTAGAGCGGCTGGGACAGCCAGGAGGAAAGAACGCGCTGCGACAGACCCGGCGCGGGCGTTGCCCCAAGCCGTGGTGTGTGCAAAAAAGGTGCGTTGCGCATTCATCTTTCTAGTCTTTCATATTTTTCGCGGCAACGCAAATTTTTGCCTGGGGCGGCCCGGCCGCCCCGGAGCCGGCGGATCAGCGCGTTCGGCTCAGTGTGGGCTCGGCCTGGCGCCGCGCCGCGCGCGGCGGCTCCTCGAGTCCGGCATCGCCGACGGCGCCCTGGTCGAGGATGGCGCTCTGCGCCCGAGTCAGGGCGATCTTGCCGATGCGGTTGCTGCGCAGCTCGCGGTGCGCGCGCTGCAGGTCGCCGACGGTGAAGGGTTCGCTGCGGTCTTGCCAGACCCAGCGCAGCACATCGGCCACCTCCTCGCACAAATTGGGGCGCAGCTCGGCTAGTACGCGGCTGTTGACCGTGTAGAGTCGGCCGGAGGCCAGGCTGGAGAGTATCCAGGTCTTGAGCGAATAAAGAACGATGAGCGTCCAGATGAGCGCAAGGATGCGCCACAGCCAGGGGTTGATGAATCCGTAGAGCAGGCTGACGGCCGACGGTCCCAGGATGTGCTGCCAGCTCAGTCCGACTCCCTGATCCAAGCTTTGGATCCAGGGCGAGGCGTCGTTCAATATCCACGATGCGACATAGATCCAGATGCCCGCGGCGATGACGATGCCCACGGCCAGGATGGCCAGGCGCGTCAACGACAGCTTGAAAAGGGTCTGGCCGATGAGGCGGCGGTCCTGGCGTATACGGTCGGGAGTGGCTGGCATGTCTGGCGTGAGAAGGTTGGGCATCCGGGCGGCTGCGCCCGATTGACCTATATGATTGTACCTATGAGCAATCGTCCCGCCCTGGAAATTCGTCAAGGCCAGCATTTGGCTTTGACGCCGCAACTGCAACAGTCCATTCGGCTGTTGCAGCTGTCGTCCGTCGAACTTGAAATGGAGATTTCCCAGGCGCTGATCGAAAACCCGCTGCTCGAACGCGACGACGATCCGACCCCGGCAGCCGAAGCGGCCGATCCGCAGCGCGAAGATTCGATGGAGCAGGCCGACGCCCCGGGCGAATCGGCCGAATCGCGCTCCGATGAGATGCCCGGCTCGGGCGGAGTGTATTCCGATGACGACGACGGCATGCCGCAGGCCGCGCACACCGATACGCTGCGCGAACATCTGCTGGGCCAGCTTGCGTTGACGCGCGCCCTGGCGCGCGACCAGACCCTGGTGGGCATACTGATCGACGAACTCGACGACAACGGCTACCTGGGATCACCGCTGGAAGAGATACTGTCTTGGTTGCCGCCCGAGCTCGATGTCGATGCCGACGAATTGCGCGCCGCGCTGATGCTGCTGCAATCCTTCGATCCGCCTGGCATCGGTGCGCGCGACATGCCCGATTGCCTGCGGTTGCAACTGCGCGACCCCGATGTTTCGCGCCTGCCGGAGGCAGCCGATGCCCGGGTGCTGTCCTGCGCGCGGCAGCTATGCGCCCAGCACCTGCCGCTGCTGGCGGCGGGCAACCCGGCACGGCTGCGCGAAGTCCTGCAGTGCGATGCCGACACCTTGCGTTCGGCCTATGCGCTGATCGTGCGGCTGGACCCGCGCCCCGGCCGCGCCTGGACCGTGCCGGCGGCCGACTACGCCGTGCCCGACGTGCTGGTGCGCAAGACCGGCCAGGGCTGGCGGGCCGTACTCAACAGCGCCGTGGTGCCGCGCCTGCACGTCAATGGAGTCTATGCCCAGATGCTGGGCAATCGGCGCGAAGGCGGCCATGCCGCTTTGCAGGCCCAGCTGCAGCAGGCGCGCTGGATGATACGCAATGTCGAGCAGCGCTTTGACACCATCCTGCGGGTGTCCCAGGCCATCGTGGCGCACCAGTCGGACTTCCTTACCCACGGCGCCGCGGCCATGCGTCCTTTAATACTCAAGGACATCGCCAGCGAGCTTGGTTTGCATGAGTCCACGATTTCACGCGCCACAGTGCAGAAGTACATGCTCACGCCGTTCGGCACCATGGAACTCAAGCGCTTCTTTGGCACGGGAGTAGCGACCGACACCGGCGATGCCGCTTCGGCCACGGCGGTGCAGGAGCACATCCGCAAGATGGTGGCCGAGGAAAACCGCGGCAAACCCCTGTCCGACAACCAGATCATGCAGTGTCTGTCCGAGCGCGGCATCGTGATCGCCCGCCGCACGGTGGCCAAGTACCGCGAGGCGCTGCGCATCGCGCCGGCGGCGTTGCGCAAGGCGCAGGCGCAGGTGATGCGTTAGAGGCCGGGCGCCCAGCCGGTTCCCTACTCTGGGTTGTCTTGGTGATATCCGTAACGGCGTAGTGGCTGCGGTACCGGATGATCCGCTCTAGATCCTGCGATACATATAGGTGGTCGCGTGTCTGGCCTCGCCGTCCGGGTTCCATGCGTAATCGGGTATCACGCCCGCGACCTCGAAGCCGACGCTCGCATACAGCGGCTGCGCGGCGTCGCCGGTTCGCGTATCCAGGGTGATGAGCGTCTTGCCGAGTTCGCGCGCGCGATTGATGGCGTGATTCATGAGCGCCCGGCCGATGCCGAGCCTGCGCGCGCGCGGATGGACAATCATCTTCGCGATCTCGCAGCGATGAGGCTGATTGGCCGGCATACACGTAAGCAACTGCACCGTGCCGACAATGTCGCCATCGTGCTGCGCGCCCAAGAGGATTCTTCTTCCGGCAACGACCTCGGGGCGGACGCCTTCCAGCCAGAAGCGGGCCGCGTCGTCGAGAGAGAGCGGTGTCATGAAGCCTATGGCCGCGCCCAGGGCGACGCTGTCGGCAAGGATGCGGGAAAACGCTTGCACGCTTTGTTCGAGCGCGGGACCGTCGATTTCGATGATGTGCGGTGTCATGCGGGGCCGTTCCTTATGCCATGGCAATGATGTATCGGGCGGGCTGGTGGCCAGTCTCGAAGCACGATGCGCCGCGCAGCCGGTACCGCAGGCAGTCGCCCGGGGCCAGCTCGTGCCGGACTCCGTCGACAGTGAGCACGAGCGCGCCGGACAACAGCACGAGATGGTGTTCATGGCCCGCGAAGGCCGGGCGCTCGTAGGCAATGCGCTGGCGGGGTTCGATCGCGCACTCGATCATTTCGAGCTGCAGCTGGCGGTTGGGGGGCGAGAGCGAGCGCCTCGAGTAGCCATGTTCGAGGTCCTGCCAGACACTCTGTTCGGCATGGCGCACCAGCGGCGGAAAGTCCGCCTCCAGCGGAGCCAGCAGTTGCGAGAGAGGCAGGACGAAGGCCGATGCCAGGCGGCCCAGCGTTTCCGCCGTGGGGCTTACCTCGCCGTTTTCGATCCGCGACAGGGTGGCCCGGCTGACGCCGCTGCGGGCGGCCAGATCCTGCAGCGTAAGCCCGCGATCCGTGCGTAAGGTGCGTAGATGCTCGGCGAGGGAACGGTTCTGATTGATCTTGGGTTCATTCATATATGGGAATATATCCCGTATATGGGAAAATTTGGGGCGGTTATTGGCCCCGGACCGTCTGCCCTTCGAGGCGTGCGCTGCGCCCGGGCCGGCTTTTGCCCGCATTGCATTGCACGTTTTCGATCATTCCCGTTCAAACCGAATTATCGTCTGGCAGATGAACGCATGGATACCTGCATCGGAGGTGGGAATATGGCCTGGACCGGACGCGAATTGCGATCCACGATCAACGAGGACGGCACGCTCGTCCTGTCGCTGGAACAAGTCGAATTGACAGAACCCGGCGACGACGAGGTCATTGTCCGCATCGAGGCGACGCCGCTCAATCCCAGCGATATCGGTCTGCTGCTGGGTCCGGCGGACCTGTCCCGCATCGTGTCCGATGCTCCCGGCGCACGCATCGCGTTTGCCGTGCCACCGACGCGCCTGGCGGCGGTCGCCGGCCGGCTGGGCGTGTCGCTGCCCGTCGGCAACGAGGGCGCGGGCCTGGTCGTGGCGGCGGGAAGGAATGCGGCCGCTCTCGAAGGCAAGCGCGTCGGCATGTCCGGCGGCGCCATGTACGCCGACTACCGCAGGATCGGCATGCACGATGTGATGCTTCTGCCCCCGGGCGCCAATGCCGCGGACGGCGCCTCCATGTTCATCAACCCCTTGACCGCCCTCGGCTTTGTCGACACCGCCCGCCGGGAAGGCCACAAGGCCATCGTCCACGCGCCGGCCGCGTCCAATCTGGGCCAGATGCTGCAACGGATCTGCCTGGCCGATGGCATCGCGCTGGTCAATATCGTGCGTTCCGAGGAGCAGGCCGCCTTGCTGCGAGGCATCGGTGCGACTCACGTGCTCAACAGCAAGGACGAGGACTTCGCCGCCCGCCTGACCGACGCGGTTGCGCAGACAGGCGCCACCATCGCTTTCGACGCGATCGGCGGCGGCAAGCTCGGCAGCGACATCCTGCTGGCCATGGAACGCGCCGCCGCCCGGCGGCCGGGCGCCTACAGTCGATATGGCACCGCCGTTTTCAAGCAGCTCTACATTTACGGCAGCCTCGACCCCGCGCCGATCTTGCTGGATCGCGCCCCGCTGGGCTATGCGTGGAGCGTGTCGGCGTGGCTGCTCTTTCACTACCTGTCCAAGATAGGCCCCGATGCCGCGCAGCGCCTTCGCCAGCGCGTGGCCGACGAGCTGACCACGACCTTCGCCAGCCACTACACGCGCACCATCGGCCTGGCCGAAGTGCTGCGGCCCGAGGTGCTGCGCGCCGTCGAGCGCAAGGCGACCGGCGAGAAATTCCTGATCGATCCACGGCAGGGCTGATGTGCCGCTGCCGCCAGCGGTCTCCTGTCTCCAAGGAGAGGCTTTGTGGCGCGGCATGGAAAGCGGCATGCCGGATCCGGCATTGCGTCCGAGCCCGGCCATGCCTCCTTGTCACGTTGCATTACATATTTTGGCCGCCTGCCCCTTGTCCGTGCAGTATACAAAGACGATAATAATTCGCATGTATATTTGCATCTGCAATGCCATCACCGAGCGTCAGGTCCGCGCCTGCGTCGACGCGGGCGCCGTATCGCTGGATGACCTGCAGTTCGAATTGGGCGTCGCCTCGTGCTGCGGCCGTTGCGCCAGCACGGCCTGCGAATACCTGCCCGGCGGACGCGCCTCCAGTGTCTGCGAGGTGCGCGATGTCACACGGCCGGTGAAACCGGCCGAGGTCCTGGTCGAACAGGGCCAGGCCGCCAACAGCTCGCCCATTCCTGTCGTCGCCGCAGCCTGAGGCCGGCGGCCATATTCTGCAGTCGCCCCTTTTCTGCGGGAGGCCCGGGCCCTGCCTGGCCGCGGCCGGTCGTGCAGGCACCGAGCGCCCGGTCATTGCCCCAGTTGATGAGACTTGCCCTTGCCCACATACGGAATGGCATGGTCTATGGTTTCCCAGATGAAGCGACCCGAGGGGCTTTGCTGTTCTTCGGCGACGTGGGAAACCAGGCCGGCCGCGCGCGAAATGACGGCGAAGCCCCGCATGAGATCGGTGGGCACGCCCATGCCCCCCAGCAGGGCGGCGACGGCGCCGGTGGCGTTGATGGTGATGTGCTTGCCATAGGCCTGATCCACGGCCTGGGCCAGCAGGCGCAGGGCGCACACCGCGCTCTGGTCCAGTTCCGGTTCGGCTTCGGCCAGCGCCAGCAATTTCACAGCCCTTGGATCATCGGGCTTATGCAGGTGGTGGCCAAAGCCGGGCAAGGCCTCCCGGCTGCTGCGATGCTCGGCGGCGATGGCCTGGGCCTGGGCCTGCGGATCGCCGGCGCGGCGAATGCGGTCCAGCAGGCGCGAGCAGTTTTCCATGGTGCCGACAAAGCGGCTGCCCACGGACATCAGGCCGGCCGCGACCGCGCCTTGCAGGTTTTCCCGCGCGCTCATGTAGGTAACGCGAGTGGCTATGGCGCTTGGTGTCAGGCCGTGCTCCATCAAGGTGATGAGCACGGCGTCGAGCATGCGCAGATCGACCGGCCGGGCTTCGCGGCCCATGATCTGCGAAAACATCACTTCGGTGAAGGTCTTCTTGCCGATCAGGTCCTCGACCAGATCGGCGTCGCGATAAGACATGCCGGCGAGATGGTGCGCGCAGAGGCGGGTTACAGGTGTGTTCATGGCGTTTCCTTGAGAACGAGATTGCGCACTTCGGTTTTGAGCACCTTGCCGACCGACGATCGCGGCAGGCTCGCATAAATATGGAAATGCTTGGGCGTATGCACCGGGCCGACGAGCGCGCGCACGTGTGCTTTCATCTCGTCGTCGCCGGCCCGGGCGCCGGGGTGAAATTGCACGGCGGCATGTACGGCCTCGCCCCATTTTTCATCGGGGACTCCGAAGACCGCGCATTCGTACACGGCCGGGTGAGTCGACAGCGCATTTTCGACATCGGCCGGATAAACGTTGAAGCCGCCGGTGATGATGACGTCGCGCAAGCGGTCCTTGAGAAACAGGTAGCCGCGTTCGTCGATGAGCCCGCCGTCGCCGGTGTGCAGCCAGCCGTCGATCAGCGTTTCGGCGGTCTTGGCGGGCAGGCGCCAGTAACCGGTCATGACCAGATCGCCGCGAACCACGACTTCGCCGATTTCGTCGCGCGGCAGGATCCGTCCGTCGGGCGACATGATGGCCATGTCCGACAGCCATGTCAGGCGGCCCACCGAGCCGCGATTCTCGGGAACCTCGAAATCCTCGGGGCGCATTACCGTCACGAGTTGCGGCGCTTCGGTCTGGCCATAGGTGGTGGCCACCACGGGGCCGAAGAATTCGCGCGCCTGGTCGACCTTGTCGGCGGGCATGGGCGCGCCGCCATAGATAAGGTGGCGCAGCTTTGGGAAATCGGCACGCGTTGCGCCGGGTTGCGCCATCAGCATGTAGATCAGGGTGGGCGGCATGAAACACAGCGTGCCGCCGCGTTCCCTGAAAGCGCGGGTGACGGTCGCCGGCGTGGTTTCGTCGAGCAGCAGGTGCGTGCCGCCTTGCGCCAGAACGGGCACCAGGTAGGTTCCGGTGCCATGGGTAATGGGAGCCGCCATGACGTAGCGGTCTTCGGGCGTGAGCTTCCAGCAGGCGATCTGGTTGATGATATTTGCGTTCCAGGCCCGGTAGGGTTGCATCACGCCCTTGGGTAGCCCGGTCGTGCCGCCGGTGAATTTGATCGCCTGCGTGGCATCGCGCGGCAAGTCATATTGCACGGGTTGTCCGACCGCATGCCGCTGCAGCAGCTCGGCCATGGCGTTTTCCCCGCAGCCGTGCAGGCGCACGCGCACGCCGGTGCTGGGCGGCGTCAACTGATCGCCCGCCGCATCGACGATGACGATGGAAGGTTCGGTTGCCTCGATGATGCGGCCCAGCTCGCGCGAGGTACTGCGGTAGTTCAGCGGCACCCAGATCTTGCCGCTGGCCAGCGTCGCCAGAAGCGCGAGGACGTGGCCGGCCGAGTTGCCGGCGCAGATCGCCACCCGGGTCTGCGGTCGCGGATCCAGAGCTTGCAGGGCGGCCGCGAGTGCGGCGACCTGCGCAGCCAGATCCTTGTAGCTGACCTGTCCTTCGGGACCGTCCAGCGCGATGCGGTCGGGATGGCGCTCGGCAGCCCGCCAAAAGAAGTCGATGGGATACACCAGTGCTCCTTGCCTCGATTGCAGGACCGTATCAGTTGACCGAGATGTGCGCGGCTTTGATCACTTTGCGCCATTGAACGGTTTCATCTGCCATCAGCTTGCCGAAGGTCTGGGGCGTGTTCGGCAGTTCGGGCAAAGTGAAGCCGTCTTTTTCATAAAGCGCCTTCGTGCCGGGATCGGCCAACGCCTGAACGAGCGCGGCATTCAATTTGTCGATGATCGGCCGGGGCGTCGCCGCCGGGGCGACCAGGCCGAACCACGATTGGACGTGATAGTCGGGCAGGCCGGATTCGGCCAGAGTTGGCACCTGCGGCTCGGAGGCGATGCGATGCATCGAGGTCACGGCGAGCGCGCGCAGTTGTCCAGCCCGCACGTGCGGCAGCGACGAGGGCAGATTGTCGAACATGGAGTCGATCTGTCCGCTCAGCAGACCTGCCATGGCAGGTCCGCTGCCTCGGTAAGGCACATGCAGGATGCCGGTGTGTGTCTGCATCTTGAACAACTCGCATGAAAGGTGGATGGACGAGCCTACGCCCGACGAAGCGCAGGTCAATTTGTTGGGATGCGCTTTGGCATAGGCGATGTAGTCCCGGACGCTCTTGACGGGCAGCTTGGGATTGACCACCAGGATGTTGGGAATGGTGGCCGCCAGGCCTATGGGAGCGAAGTCCTTGTTGAAGTCGTAGTTGACGCGATGGTAGAGCGTCATATTGATCGCGTTGGCGATCGAGCCGAGATAGAGCGTGTAGCCGTCGGGCTGCGCGTGCGCGACGAATTCGGCGCCGATATTGCTGCCCGCTCCCGCTTTGTTCTCGACGATGACGGGTTGCTTGAGTATGGCGGCCAGCGGCTTGGCGATCAGCCGCGTGTCGATGTCGGTGGCACCGCCGGGAGCGAAGCCCACGATGATGGTTACGGGGCGCCGAGGATAGGCATCTTCGGCGTGGGCAAGGGCGGGTGCGGCCAGCGCGGCGAGCAACGCCAGCGGGCCGAGCATGCGGGTGCAGGAATGATGCATTGTCGTCTCCAGTATGTTGTCTCTATTATTTGGACAACACTGTGGTTGTCCGCACGCTGATGATCTGCAGTATTTGCATCCAGGCCTATCTCTGTTGTCCATAAAATGAACAAAAAAACCGGCGCGGCCGAATCGGGCCCTTCTACGCTGCGCAAGGGCCTGCGTATCCTGGACGTCTTGCGTCAGGCGGGGCAGGAAGGCCTGCACGTCGTCGATATCGCCGATGCCGCAGGCTTGCAGCGCTCGACTGCCTATCGGTATCTCGACGTGCTGATGGAGGAAGGCTATGCGATGCGCGATCCGGACAGCCCCCGCTATCGCCTGGCGGTCGCGGTCGCCTCATCCGTCGACACCCCGCACGTGCAAGCCGTGCGCCGTCTGCGCCCCGTGCTGCGGCAGATCAGCGATGCATTGGGGGATTCGTCTTTTTTGATATGCCGCTCAGGCGGCGATTCGCTTTGCCTGCATCGCGAAATCGGCACGTATCCGGTGCAGGTGCTGACGGTCACGATAGGCCACAGGCAGCCGCTGGGCGTCGGCTCGGCGGGATTGGCCCTGCTGGCCGCTCTGCCCGAGAACGAGGCCCGCGAAATGATCGAGCAGAACACAGCTGCCTATCGCGCGTATGGCGGCATGACAATGGCACAGATGTGCAAGCTGGCCGACAATACCCGCACGCGCGGCTGGTCGGTGGTGGGCAATTCGGCGGTACCGGGGGTGCTGGGCGTGGGCGTAGCCTTGCGCGACGAAACGGGTTATCCACGCTTGGCGATCAGCGTCTCGTCGACGATCGATCGGATGCCGGCGCAGCGCCAACGCATCATCGCCGAGCTCATACGAGAGCAACTTGGGCGGCCTCGCCCACGCCGGTCTTGATCGCGGCGTGGCAAAAATCTCGTATGTCTTGCGCCAACTCGCGCGCCGCCACACCTGCGGCAGGGTTCAGGCGCAAGGCCAGCTCGCTGGACGCCGGGGGCGGCAGCAGATCGTCGCAATCCTGGGTGCCGGGCGTCATGCAGCGCTCGGCCAGCAGCGCGATGCCCAGCCCGCCTTCGAGCGCGGCCTGCAGGCCGTGGATGTTGGGGCTTTCATACGCGATGCGCCAGCGCAGGCCGGCGCTTTCCAGGGCATGGATGGCGCGGTTGCGATAGATGCATCCTTGCGGAAAGGCCACCAGCGGTATCGGATCGGGCAGCGGTCTGCCGGCCCCATGCCGGCCGCGCAGCCAGCGCAGGCGCTCCGGCCAGGCAGCCAGGCATGGTCCGGCGCCGGGCTCGCGCTTGACCAGCGCGACGTCGAGCTCGCCGCGGTCCAGCGCGCGGCCCAGCTGCACGCTCAGGTCGCAGCGCATGGCGATGCGGGCTCGCGGATGAGAGGCGGCGAAGTCGGCCGCCAGGGCTGTCAACTGGGATACGGCGAAATCGTCCGGCACGCCGAGGCGGACGATCTCCACGCCGGGCTTGCCGCTGACGGTTTCGCGGATCTCGGTGGACAGGGCCAGCATGCGGCGGGCGTAGCCCAGCAGTCTTTCGCCGTCCTCGGTCAGGTCGACCTGACGGCCGATGCGGCGGAACAGGGCGCAGCCCAGGTTGGATTCGAGCTTGCGGATCTGCTGACTGACGGTGGACTGGGTGCGATGCACGCGTTCGCCCGCGCGGGTGAACCCGCCGGCGTCGACGACGGAAACGAAGCTGTGGAGCAGATCCAGGTCCATGGAGCGATCTTCCCGGGGCAAATCATTCGAATTTCAAATACTTTTGATCTAAACAAAGAATTTGTCAATGAATGAGAGCGGGCGCAGAATCGCTGCTCCAGATCCGGCCGACGAAGGGCCGGCGCCGTTCCCGCTTTATCTACTGCCGGTAGCCAGTCATGAAATCGTCCCTCGCCCCAGCCCTGAGTCCCGGCGCGCCGCTGCATGCGACCGGCCCGGATGCGCGGCAGCGCACGGCCTGGGGCATGATCGCCGTCTTCTGCGTCCTGTGGAGTTCTGCCTTCGCCGCGGCCAAGATGGCGCTGGAAGATTGCCCGCCGCTGATCCTGCTCACCATCCGTTTTCTGGTGGCCGGCGCGCTGATGATGATCATTGCAGTGTTCACGGGCGGCATGAAGCGCGGTCCGCGGCGCATGGGTTGGCGCGACTTCGGGTGCCTGGTGGTGCTGGGGCTGTGCAACAACGCGCTGTATCTGGGCCTGAGCTGGATCGGCATGACGACGGTGTCTTCGGCGTTCACGGCGGTGCTGATCAGCACCAATCCCCTTTTGACCGGCCTGCTGGCCGGGCCGATGTTGGGCGAACGTCTGGGATGGCGCCAGTACGCCGGGCTGTGCCTGGGCCTGGCCGGGGTGGCGCTGGTGCTGCGCTCGCGCTTTACCGGCATGCATGAAGATCCGCACGGCGCGCTGCTGGTGGCGGGCGGCCTGCTAGGCCTGGTGGCGGGCACGCTGCTATACAAGCGCCTGGCGCCCAGGACCACGATATGGGTCACCACGGGCGTGCAGGCGCTGGCCGGCGGCACGGTGCTGCTGCCTTTTGCCCTGCACTACGAGTCGCTGCGGCATGTGCGTCTGACGGCCAGTCTGTTCTGCAACATGGCCTACATCATCGTGGGCGTTTCGGTGGGCGGCTACGCCTTGTGGAACACGATCCTCAAGCGGCAGAGCGCCACATCGGCCAGCGCCCTGCATTTCCTGATGCCGCCGCTGGGCCTGTTTTTCGGCTGGCTGATCCTGCGCGAGCCGGTGTCGTGGTTGGACATGGCGGGTATCGTGCCCATAGGCCTGGGCATCTGGCTGGCCACGCGCCGCGCCGCATGACGATTGAGATGAAATTAAGAGCAAGCGACAAAATGCGATAGGCCTGGATCGCAGACGGGCATGCCGGGGTATGCTTTCCCTGTCCGGCATCGCGTCGATCGCGACATGGGCCGTGCCATGCAATCGGGAGCGCAAAATGAAAGGCGACAGGCAAGTCATTCAGTATCTGAACAAACAACTCACCAATGAACTGACAGCCATCAATCAGTACTACCTGCATGCCCGCATGCTGGATCACTGGGGCTTCGAGAAGATGGGCAAGCACGAGCGCCAGGAATCCATCGAGGAAATGGGTCACGCCGACAAGCTGATCCAACGCATCTTCATGCTCGATGGCCTACCCAATCTGCAGGACCTGCACAAGCTGCTGATCGGCGAGACTGTGCCTGAAATCCTGGCTTGCGACCTGAAGGTGGAAGAGCAGTCGCAAGGCGTGCTCAAAGAGGCGATCGCCTTTTGCGAGACGGTGCGCGATTTCGTTTCGCGCGACCTGCTGCGCGAGATCCTGGACGATACCGAGGATCACATCGATTATCTGGAGACCCAGATCGAGCTGATCGACAAGATGGGCCTGCAGAACTATCTGCAAAGCCAGGTTCATGCCGACGAATGAAAGCCGGCGCAGGCCGCGCAGCGGGCATCAAGGCAAAAAGGGCGCCGTTGGGGCGCCCTTTTTGCATGCTCGATGCCGGATCTCAGTTGCTCGGCCGAGCGGGGCAGTCGCTGATCGAACCCCATGCGTTGTTCGGCTCGCAATACTTGTTGCGGGCGGCCCAGACGCAGGATGGGCGCTGGAAGAAACCCAGGTTCGAACATTGTTCGATTGCATGATGCAATGCAGTCTGCCAACTGGCGGGAGCCTGTTGACCCGGCGCACCGCCCTGGGCGGTCAGAGGGGTCTGGTTGTAGCCCCCCACGGGGAGCGCAGGCGGCTGGCTGTCGGACTGCGATGCGGACGGCTTGGATTCGAGGTCGAGCGTGGCGACGTCGGACGCGCCGGCGGGCAAGGTGGCATTGCTGGCGTCTGCGGCAGCCTGGGCCTGGTCCTGCGTGACGCTGTCACGGGAGATCTGCACGTTGGGGTCGGTATTATCGAACAGCGACGGGGGGCGGGCGGTCCAGTCCTGGGCGGGCGGCTTCTCAGGCACGCCCAGGGTGCCGTTGACCAGCGGCTGCGGCGGCTGGGCCGTATAGGGCAGGCCGTTGGCATCGAGCATGGGCAAATTGGGTGCGTCGTTGCCCTGGGCCGTGGCATTGGAACTGGCCGGCGGCGCATGGCTGATCATCCAGTTGCCCAACTGGATTCCGCCCCAGGCCGAGGCGCCTGCCGCCACGATGAGTATTGCAATCAGGAACCGCCAAGACATCGTTCTAGCCTCTTCTACCTGCCGACGCGCCATCAGGCTTTCCCGGAGAACACCTTGCCGCCGTGCTCGCGCATGGCGTGGAACTTGACGTCCGGGTAAAGCTCCTCGGCCACGCGCAGCTGAGCTGGCGAGCCGATCAGGAAGGCCGCCGCGTCGACGACATCATAGGCGATATGGGCGGCATTGGCATCCATGAACTTGCGCAGCGCCGCGGGCGAGTCGGAGGTGATCCAGCGGGCCATGATGTAGCGCGAAGGCAGCATGCGCGCGTCCACACCATATTCGGTCTTCAGGCGATGGGCCACCACTTCGAACTGTAACTGCCCGACCGCGCCCAACAACAGCGCGCCGCTGGCCGCCTCGGGCCGGAATACCTGGATGGCGCCTTCCTCGCCCAACTGGGTCAGGCCCGTGCGCAACTGCTTGGTGCGCAGCGGGTCCTTCACTTCGACTGCCTGGAAAAGTTCGGGCGCAAAGAAGGGCAGGCCGGTAAAACGCAGGCTTTCGCCTTCGGTGAGCACGTCGCCCAATTGCAGAACGCCGTGGTTGGGAATGCCGATGATGTCGCCGGCGTAGGCGTCCTCGAGCAGCTCGCGCCGCTGCGACATGAAGGTGACAACGTTGTTGGGTTTGATTTCCTTGCCAGTGCGGGCGACCTTCATGCGCATGCCGCGTTCGAATTTACCGGAACACACACGCAGGAAGGCCACGCGGTCGCGGTGGGCCGGGTCCATATTGGCTTGCACCTTGAACACCACCCCGCTGAACTTGGGTTCGTCCGGCTTGACCTCGCGCTCGAGCGCCTGGCGCGAGCCGGGCTGCGGCGCCTGTTCGACCAGGGCGTCCAGCACCTCCTGCACGCCGAAGTTGTTGATCGCCGAGCCGAACAGAATCGGCGACTGCTTGCCGGCCAGGAAGGCCTCGCGGTCGAAGACGGGGGCGGCTTCGGTGAGCAGGCCGATTTCTTCGCGGGCCTTAGCAAAGGCATCGCCGTATTTCTCGGCGATTTCGGGGTTGTCCAGGCCTTCGATCACGTCGTCGCTGTCGGAAAGACGCTCCTGGCCGGGGCGGAACACCCGCATGCGGTCGCGGCGCATGTCGAATACGCCGCCGAAGCTCTTGCCCATGCCGATGGGCCAGGAGAAAGGCACGGTGTCCATGCCCAGATGCGACTCGATTTCGGCCAGCAGTTCGAGCGGCTCGCGCACTTCGCGGTCGAGCTTGTTGATGAAAGTGATGATGGGCGTGTTACGCGCGCGGCACACCTGCAGGAGGCGTACGGTCTGCGGCTCCACGCCGTTGGCCGCGTCGATCACCATCAGCGCCGCGTCCACCGCGGTGAGCACGCGGTAGGTGTCTTCCGAGAAGTCCTGGTGGCCCGGCGTATCGAGCAGGTTGATGACGCAGTCGCGGTATTCCATCTGCATCACCGACGAGGCCACCGAAATGCCGCGCTGCTTCTCGATCTCCATCCAGTCCGACGAGGCGTGGCGCGAGGCCTTGCGTGCCTTGACGCTGCCAGCGATCTGGATAGCGCCTGCGAACAGAAGCAGCTTTTCCGTGAGCGTTGTCTTGCCCGCGTCGGGGTGGGAGATGATGGCGAAGGTGCGTCGCCGCGCGACTTCCTGGGGGATGCTCATGATGCGTACGGTATTGCGGGGACTCGCAGTTTACTTGCCCAGCAGCGCGCCGCCGCGTCGGGGCTGGCCGCCGGTCTGTTGCGGCCGCGAGCCTTCGGGACGGCGCGCCGGCTGGCGGGCCTGGCCAGTTTCGCGGCGGTCGCCTTGAGCTTGAACGGCGGAGCGGCCATGACCATTGGGCTGAGCCGGTTTGGCGCTGCGATTGGCGCTGGTGCCGCCGTTGGCGTTGCCGCGGCTACCGGTGTTGCTGGGGGTGCGCTGGCTCTGGCCTTGGCCTTGGCCTCGGCGCGGCTCGCTGCGTATGCCGCGGCCGCCGCGCGGACGTTCGTCGTCGCGGTCGTCATCGAGCTCGGCGCGCTCTTCGGCCGCGCTGCGCACGGGTGCCGTCCAGCCGGCCGGCAGGGGCTTGCGCTCAATCGGCTTGTTGATGAGACGCTCGATGCCCTTGAGCAATTTGATCTCGCTGTCATCGACCAGCGAGATGGCCGTGCCCGTGGCGCCCGCGCGGCCGGTGCGGCCGATGCGGTGCACGTAGTCTTCAGGCACGTTGGGTAGTTCGAAATTGACCACCAGCGGCAGCTGGGTGATGTCCAGGCCGCGCGCGGCGATGTCGGTGGCGACCAGCACCGCTACGCCGCCGTCCTTGAAGCCGGACAGGGCGCGTGTGCGGGCCGACTGGCTCTTGTTGCCGTGGATGGCGGCGGCCGTCAGGCCGTCTTTGACCAGTTTCTCGGCCAGCCGATTGGCGCCGTGCTTGGTACGCGTGAACACCAGCACCTGATGCCAGCCGCTCTCGCGGATCAGGTGGCTGACCATATCGCGCTTGTGCGATTGCTGCACCAGATGAACCGACTGTGCCACGCGCTCGGTGGTGGTATTGCGCGGTGTGACCGAGACTTCGCCCGGGTCGCGCAGGATGCCGCGCGCGAGCTGGCGGATCTCTTCCGAGAAAGTGGCCGAGAACAGCAGATTCTGGCGCTGTGCAGGCAGCAGGCGCAGCACGCGGCGGATGTCGTGGATGAAGCCCATGTCCAGCATGCGGTCGGCTTCGTCCAGCACCAGGATTTCAACGCCGGACAGGTCGAGGGTCTTTTGGCCGGCGTGATCCAGCAGGCGGCCGGGCGTGGCCACAAGAATGTCCACGGGCTTTCTCAGTGCGCTGATCTGCGGGTTGATGTTCACGCCGCCGAACATCACCATGGACGTCAGACTGGCGTATTTACCGTAGGTCTGCACCGACTCGGCCACCTGGGCGGTGAGTTCGCGGGTGGGCGTAAGGATGAGGCAGCGCGGGCGGCCGGGCTTGCGCGCAGCAGGCTTGTTGCTCGAGAGGATCTGCAGGATGGGCAGCGTGAAGCCCGCCGTCTTGCCGGTGCCCGTTTGGGCGGCCGCCATCAGGTCTCCGCCTTGCAGGACAAGCGGGATAGCCTGGGCCTGGATGGGGGTGGGGGTGGTGTAGCCGGTATCGGCGATGGCGCGCAAAAGCGTGTCGGCCAGACCGAGGTTGGCAAAGGTATTCGTAGTGGTATTCAAAACAACTCCAGCGCTCAACCCATCGCTTCAGTTGAGCGACGCCAATCCGGGCTGGCAAATCGAGGAGGGAAGGGGCGATCGCGGCCAGTTGTAGAGGGAGGCGCTGCGATGGCCCGACGCGTGGCGGTCAAACGCCAGCGAGGGTTGTGCCGATTGGAGAGGCACGCCGCTAGTGTAACCGATCGGCGAACTTGGGTGCCGGCAAAGCGCCCGATGCTTGAATCGCCGAGGCGGCCATGCGCAATTTTGTCGCAGGCGGCTCAAGCAATCGGGCGTTGGCGCATTACGCCGGCAGCTTGCCTGCGGCCAGTACGCCGCCTTTGAATACGGCAATATGGTTGGCGCGTTGGGCGGCGCAGGCGATGTCTTGCGTGGGGTCGCCCTTGACCAGCAGCAGGTCGGCCTGCGCGCCTTGCAGGATGCGCCCGGCGTTGATCAGGCCCATGAGGTCGTGCGCGCGGGACGTGCCGGCGATCAGGGCATCGACCGGTGTCATGCCGAACTCGACCATGAAGGCCAGTTCCATCGCGTTCTCGCCGTGCAGGTTATAGGGGGTGCCGGCGTCGGTGCCCAGGGCGATACGCCCGCCCGCTTTGTAGTACATCTTGAACGATTCGCGGTGGCGCTCGGCCACGTTGCGGGCCTTTTCCACCGCGTAGGGCGGGATGCCCCGGTCGGCATTGTCCAGGATGTTCTTCAGAGCGGCGATGGTCGGCACCAGATAGGTCTGGCGCTCGAGCATTTCGCGCAGGCACTCCTCGTCCATGTAGATGCCGTGCTCGACTGAATCCACGCCGCCGCGCACGGCGTTCAGGATGCCTTCGGTGCCCTGCGCATGGCTGGCCGTGCTTTTGTGAAAGCGCTTGGCCTCGTGCAGGCCCGCGCGCATTTCCTCGGCAGTGTAGTGCGCGTCCATGGGGTTGACGCCCGGTGTCATCACGCCGCCGGTGGCCATGATTTTGACCAGGTCGCAGCCCGCGTGCACCTGTTCGCGCACGGCCCGGATCACGTCCTCGACGCCGTCGGCCACGCGGCCCATACGGTTGCCGTGGCCGCCCGTCATGCAGATCATGCGGCCGGCGGCCCGGATGGTGGGACCCATGAATACGCCGCGCGCGATGGCGTTGCGCACGGCGAATTCGAGGTAGTCCTTGCCGCCGCAGTCGCGTACCGCGGTGATGCCGCCCCTGAGCGCGGTCTGGGCATTCTCCAGGGCCGTCAGGGTGATCTCGCCCGGGGACTGCTTGCTGATGATGCCGTTAGGGTCGGCTCCGCCGGTGTAGACCAAGTGAACGTGGCAGTCGCCCAGGCCGGGCATCAGCGTCATCCCGGCGCTGGCCACCTTGCGGCCGGCGTAGCCGTGGAACTCGCCCTCCGGGGCGACACGGGCGACCAGCCCGTCTTGGACCAGCACGGCATGACCGTCCAGGATCTTGCCCAGGCCGTCGAAGACGCGGCCGCCGGTAAAAAGCAGGGTATCGGATTTCATTGCGCGATCTCCAGCCCCTCTTGCGACATCACTTGCAGGCGAGGCATCAAACCCAGCAGATGCTGGGTATATTCGTGTTTGGGCGCGGTGAACAGCGTTTCCGTTTCCGCGACCTCCAGCAGCTCGCCATGGCGCATCACGCCCACGCGGTCGCACATCTGGCGGATCACGGGCAGGTCGTGGCTGATGAAGAGCATGGTCAGGTGCAACTGCTCCTGCAGGTCCTTGAGCAGATTGAGGATCTGCGCCTGGATGGACACGTCCAGCGCCGAGGTGGGTTCGTCGCAGATCAGGAAGCGCGGCCGCGTGGCGAGCGCGCGGGCAATGGCGATGCGCTGGCGCTGGCCGCCGGAGAACTCATGCGGAAAGCGGCTGGCGGCCTGCCCGCCCAGCCCCACTACGTCGAGCAGGTCGCCGACGATGCGGCGCACCTGGTCTTCGTTCGCGGCCAGCTTGTGAAAGCGGATGGGCTCGGCAATGATGTCCAGCACCCGCATGCGCGGGTTGACCGAGGAATACGGGTCCTGAAAGACCATCTGGATCTGGCGCCGGATGGGGTTGAGCGCCCGCTCGCTCTTGAGCTGGTTGATGTCGGTGCCGTCGAACAGCACCGCGCCGCCGGTGGGCTTGTACAGGCCCGAGATCAGGCGCGCCATAGTGGACTTGCCCGAGCCCGACTCGCCCACCAGGCCGAAGACCTCGCCTTCGGGGATTTCCAGGTTGACCTGCTTGACCGCATCGAGCGTGCGGCGGTTGCGTTCGAGAAAGGCATTGCGCAGCATGAAGCGCAGGCCCAGGTCGCGCACCTGCACCAACGGGCCCTGGCTGTCCTTGTCCTTGCGCGCGAAATCCTTGCGGGCCTGGCCCAGCCAGTGCGTGGCCACGTCGATCTGCGTCGTGGTCTTGACGTCCTCGATGTAGGTCACCATCGGGAAGCGCTTGAGCTTGATATCCGGGCGCGGCACGGCCGAGATCAGGCTGCGGGTGTACGGATGGTCGGGATTGCCCAGGATCTTGGCCGTCGGACCCTGCTCCATGAGCTTGCCACGATAGAGCACCGCCACGCGGTCGGTCACGTCGGCGATCACGCCCATGTCGTGCGTGATGATGATCATGCCCACCTGTTTTTCGCGGCACAGCTTGCGCAGCAGATCGAGGATCTGCGCCTGGATTGACACGTCCAGCGCGGTGGTGGGTTCGTCGGCGATGATGACTTCGGGTTCGCAGCACAGCGCGAGCGCGATCACCACGCGCTGGCGCATGCCGCCCGAGAACTGGTGCGGATATTGCTTGACGCGCAGTTCCGGCTGATGGATGCCCACTTGCGTGAGCAGTTCCACCGCGCGCTTGCAGGCCTGCTGGTACGTGATGTCCAGGTGGACCTGCATGGTTTCGACCAGCTGGCTTTCCACCGTCTGCAGCGGATCGAGTGAGGTGAGCGGGTCCTGGAAGATCATGCCGACGCGGCGGCCGCGCACCTTGCGCTTTTCCGCTTCGGGCAGGGTGTCGATACGCTTTCCGTCGAGCAGGACCTGGCCACCGGCCAGGCGGCCAGGCGCTTCCAGCAGGCCGATGACGGCGTTGCCGATGGTGGATTTGCCGGCACCGGATTCGCCGACCACGCCCAGGATCTCGCCCTTGTTCAGTTCGAGCGTGATGCCGTCGACCGCGATGCGGGTGCCGCGGCGGCTGGGAAATTCGATGCGGATGTCTTGTATGTCGAGCAGAGCCATGGCGGTGTCTTCCTCAACGCAGTTTGGGGTTGAGGGCGTCGCGCAGCCAGTCGCCCAGCAGGTTGACCGCCAGGACCAGGATGACGAGTGCCACGCCGGGGAAGATCGAGATCCACCATTCGCCTGAGAACAGGTAGCTGTCGCCGATGCGGATCAAGGTGCCCAGCGAGGGCGTGGTGGGCGGAATGCCCACCCCCAGGAAGGACAGCGTGGCTTCGGTGATGATGGCCACCGCCAGGTGGATGGTGGCGATCACCAGTACCGGACCGGTCACGTTGGGCAGGATGTGGCGGCGCAGGATGGTGAGCGGGCCGATGCCGATCAGCTTGGCCGCCTGCACGTACTCCTTGTTGCGCTCGACCATGGTCGAGCCGCGCACCGTGCGCGCATATTGCACCCAGCCCGAGATGCCGATGGAGAAGATCAGCACATACAGCGACATGGATTCCTGCATGTCGCGCGGCAGGATGCCGCGCGCCACGCCGTCGACCAGCAGCGCGATCAGGATGGCCGGGAAAGAAAGCTGCACGTCGGCCACGCGCATGATGAAGCTGTCCAGGCGTCCGCCGACGTAGCCGCTGATCAGGCCCAGGGCCACGCCCAGCACCATGGAGAACAGCACCGAGGCGCCGCCCACGATCAGCGACACGCGCGAACCGTAGAAAATGGCCGAGAGGATGTCGCGGCCCTGGTCGTCCGTGCCCAGCAGGAAGTCGCGGCTGCCGCCGTCGCTCCAGGCGGGCGGCGTGTTGGCGTCCATGATGTTGAGCGAGGCCAGGTCGAACGGGTTATGCGGCGATACGATGGGCGCGAAGATCGCGGCCAGGACGATGACCAGCGTGATCGCGGCTGCGATCACGGCGGCGGGTGTGCGCCAGAAGCTGTACCAGACGTCGCTGTCGGCCAGCTTGGCGAAGAAACTCTTGATGCGGGAAGTCATTGCGCGTCCTTGTTGTTACTTGCTTTGCACGCGCAGTCGAGGATCGACGGCAAAGTACAGCAGGTCGACGATGAGGTTGATAACCACGAAGATGAAGGCCACCAGGACCAGGTAGGCCGACATGATGGGAATGTCGACGTTGCCGATGGCCTGGATGAACAGCAGGCCCACGCCGGGCCACTGGAATACGGTCTCCGTGATGATCGAGAAGGCAATGACGCCGCCCAGCTGCAGGCCGGTGATGGTGATGACCGGCACCAGGGTGTTCTTCAGGGCATGGCGCAGGTTGATCAGCCGTTCGGGCAGGCCGCGCGCACGGGCGAACTTGATGAAGTCGGTGCGCATCACTTCGAGCATCTCGGCGCGCACCAGCCGCATGATGAGCGTGAGCTGAAAGAGCGCCAGCGTGATGGACGGCATGATCAGGGCCTTCAGGCCCGACACGGTGAGCAGCCCCGTGGTCCAGTTGCCAAAGAGGGTGACCACGTCGCCGCGGCCGAAGGTGGGCAGCCAGCGCAATTCGACCCCGAAGAACAGAATGAGCAGCATGCCGACCAGGAAGGTCGGCAGCGAAATGCCCAGCAGCGAGACGCCCATGATCGTCTGAGACACGATGCCGCGGCGCCTGAGCGCCGTATAGATGCCCATGGGGATGCCCAGCACCAGCGCCAGAATGGCGGAAACCATGGACAGCTCGAACGTGGCGGGAAAGCGCTCGGCCAGGAGCTGGCTGACGGGCCGGCGTTCGCGGTACGAGACACCGAAATCGCCCCGGGCGGCATGTTCGACGAAATGGGCGAACTGCACGACGAACGGATCGTTCAGGCCCAGCTCGGCGCGCAGCTTTGCGCGATCCTGCTCGGAAGTGTCCTGGCCCACCATGCCGGAGATCGGGTCGCCGACATAGCGGAACATTGAAAAGGCGATCAGCGAGACCACCAACATGACCAGGAGCGACTGCAAAAGTCGTCGCACGATAAAGGAAAGCATGTGCGGAATACCTTAGAGATGCCTTGCGGCGCGCCTTCGGCTTGACAGCCCCGGGGGGGCATGCCTGATGGCGGTTCGGCGGCAAAAACATGGGGCGGCCCCAGGCCGCCCCATGTGCGCCGGGTGATTACGGCATCACGACGCTGCGCAGGTCGAGCACGTCGTCGGGACGCTGGTCAACCTTGATCGAGCTCTTCACGCCCCAGGACAGCGGTTGCTGGTGCAGCGTCATGTAGGCGTAGTCGTCGTGGACCATCATGAAGGCCTTCTTGATCAGCGCGTTGCGCTTGGTCTGGTCGGTCTCGGCGGCGATCTGCGATTCCAGCGCATCCACCTTCTTGTTGCAGTAGTGGCCGAAGTTGAACTGGCCGTAACCCGTCTTGTCCGGGCAGTGGACCAGATTGATCAGCACGTTGTCGGCGTCGACCGAGCTGGGCGACCAGCCGAGCAGGTACATGCTGGTCATGTTGCCGCCCTGCGGCAGCACCTTGGCGAAGTACTTGGACTTGGTCTGGGCGAGCAGATCGATCTTGATGCCGACCTTGGCCAGCATGCCGGCCACGGCCTGGCAGATCTTTTCGTCGTTGACGTAGCGGTCGTTCGGGCAGTCCAGCGTCACTTCGAAGCCGTTGGGATAGCCGGCTTCGGCCAGCAGCTTCTTGGCCTTGGCGGGATCAGGCTTGTACGGCGCGCCGAAGGACGGGTCGTAGCCGTTGATCGAGGTGGCGATCAGCGTGCCCAGGGGGTGGGCCGCGCCGCGCATGATCTTCTGGTTGATGGCGTTGGTGTCCACCGCCAGGATGAAGGCCTCGCGCACGCGCTTGTCCTTGAAGGGGTTCTTGCCCTTCACGTTCGAGTACAGCAGTTCGGGGCGGAACTGGTCGAAACCGATGAAGATGGCGCGGTCCTCGGGGCGGTTCAGGATCCTGATGCCCTTGGTGTTCTTCAGGCGGTCCCAGTCTTGTACGGGAACCGGCTGAACGATGTCCATGTCACCCGACAGCAGGGCCGCCACGCGGGTCGATTCCTGCGTGATCGGCTGGAACACCACCTCGTCGACGTTGGTCTTGATGTTCTTGTTCCAGTAGCCGGGGAAACGCTTGAGCACGGTCTTGACGCCAGGCTCGCGATCGACCATCACGAAGGGGCCGGTGCCGTCTTCATGCATGTTGGCATAGTTGCCCGCGCCGTTCTTGACGTCGGTGGCCTGGGTGGTGTTGTTCTTCTCGGCCCAGGACTTGCTCATCATGTAGAGGAAAGTCCAGTCGCGCGGCAGGATGGGGTGGGGCGAGGCGGTATCGATCTCGACCGTGTAGTCGTCGATCTTCTTGACGTCCGAAGCCTCGGCGCCGTAGCCCTTCATGTCCGAGCCGGGCGTCAGGCTGCGCTTCCAGGAGAAGATCACGTCGTCGGCGGTGAAGGGCGAACCGTCGTGGAACTTCACGCCTTTGCGCAGGTGGATGATCCACTTGTTGGGCTCAGGGTTTTCCCAGCTGGTGGCCAGTTGGGGCACCAGCTTGAGATCCTTGTCGTAGCCGAACAGGGACTCGTACATATTGCCCTGAAAGCCCAGGGTGAAGGATTCGTTCAACGACATCGGGTCCATGGACTGCACGTCGCCTTGATAGGCCCAGTGCAGGATATGCTCCTTGGCGGCGGCCTGGGCCGAGGCCGCATAGGCCGAGGTGGCCAAGGCCAGGGTCATGGCCGAGAGTTTCAATGTCGATCGAATGCGCATGGCGTTCGTGCTCCGTGATGGCGGATAGGGATAAAAAAGGCGTAGCAGTTGCTACGCCGCAGTGTGTCGCAAATCTTATAGAGCCTATCGTTTAGGCGTCAATTGTTTGGCATTGGGGTTAGTACTGGGTGAGGCGATTTGCAACGCATTCTCCGACCAGCCTCCTCCCAGGTTTCCAATCAGCGTAACCGTTGTAAGACGCCGCTGCTGCTCGACGCTGAGCAGCGATTGCTGATTGTTCAATTGGGTCGTCTGCGCCACAGCGACGGTAGTGTAGTCCACCGTCCCCGCGCGGTATTCGTTCAGGGCGATCTGCGTGCCCTGGGTCGAATCGGACACCGCGCGGTTCAGGATCTGTGCCTGCTGCGCCAGAATGCGCAGCCCGGACAGATTGTCCTCGACGCCCTGGAACGCGCTGAGCACTACGCCGCGGTAGTTCGCCACCGAGGCATCGTAGGCGGCGCGTGCGGCGTCCACCGTGGCGCTGCGCGTGCCGCCATCGAACAGCGTCATGCTCGCGCTGGCGCCGAGCGACCATACGCGGCTGGCCGCGTGCAGCAGGCCCGCGAGCGGGGATTGGGCGAAACCGTCCAGGGCAGACAGTGAAATTTCAGGATAGTACGCAGCCACCGCCACGCCGATGGCGGCATTCTGCGCCGCCATCTGGCGCTCGGCCACCGCGATGTCCGGGCGCCGCTGCAATAGCGTCGATGGCACGCCCACGGGAACCCGAGGCAGATCGGGCAGCCTGGGATCGTGCGGGATGTCCAGATCCTCCGGGTTCTTGCCGACCAGCACCGCGATCGCATGCGCGTATTGGGCGCGCGCCACGCCGAGCGCGATCAGGCTCGATTGCGCGCTCTCGAGCTGCACGCGCGCGGTCATCAGGTCGGAGGGCGCCGTCGTGCCGGCGCGGTTTTGATTCTCGACCACACGCAACGCTTCCCGGTCCGCCGCGACGGTTTGCCGCAGCAGGTCGATGTTGGCGTCGGTCGTGCGCAGTTCGATGACCGCGGTGGCCAGGGCGGTCTGCTCGGAAAGCGTGGCATTGGCCAGAAGAGCCTGGTCCGCCTGCGCCGTGGCCGTGTTTTCTTCGATCGAGCGCCGCACCTTGCCCCACAGGTCGATGGCCCAGCTTGCGCTGCCTTCGAGCGTGCCCGAATTGAATACGCCCGAGGCGGTGGAGCTGCGCTGCCGCGTGGCCGAGCCTGTCAGGCCCAGCGTTGGGAACAGCGCGCCGCGCGCGACTTTCACCTCGGCCAGCGCCTGCTGGTAGTTGGCGTAGCTCTGGCGCACCGTCTGGTTGGAGACCTGCACCTGCGGTTCGAGTTCGTCCAGCAGCCGGTCATGGAAGGCCAGCCACCATTGTCCCTTGGGTGCCTGCGCGGCATCAGGGTCGGCCTGTTTCCAGCCGGGCAGTTCCTTGTAGGCGGCCGGAACGGGAATCTCGGGCCGCCTGTAATCAGGGCCGACGGCGCAGGCGCAAAGCTGCGCGCACGCCACCAAGGCAATGGCGCCGCGTATGGCGCGTCCCGTTGCGATCGTTGCGTAGGGCATTGTGTTCATCATGCTTTCGTGTTCAGGTGCCGGTGCCAGGGCAGGCGTGCGGACCAGGCTGCGAGCCGGGCGCGCAGGCGATCCAGGTAAAGATAGATCACCGGCGTGGTGTAGAGCGTGAAGACCTGGCTCAGGAGCAGGCCGCCCATGACCGTGATCCCCAGCGGCTGGCGCAGCGATGCGCCCTGGCCCAGGCCCACGGCCAGAGGAACGGCGCCAAGCACGGCTGCCGCGGTGGTCATCATGATCGGGCGCAGGCGCAGCACGGCCGCCTGGTGGATGGCCGTGCGCGCGTCCAGTCCTTCCTTGCGCTGCTTCTGGATCGCCACATCGACCATCATGATGCCGTTCTTCTTGACGATGCCGATGAGCAGGATCATGCCGATCAGCGCGATCACCGAGAACGGCGTGCCGAACACCAGGAGCGCCAGGGTTGCGCCGATGCCAGCCGAGGGCAGCGTGGAGAGAATCGTCAGCGGGTGGACGGTGTTTTCGTACAGGATGCCTAGCACCAGGTAGACCACGCCGATCGCCGCGGCGATCAGAAGCGGAATGGTTCCCATCGATTGCGCGAACGACTGCGCCGCGCCGGCGAACGCGCCGTGCAGAGAAGTGGGCGCGCGGATGTCGCGCAATGCCTGTTCGATCGTCTGGCTGGCCGCGCTCAGCGATCCGCCGGGCGGCAGATTGAAGGAAATCGTGCCCGCCACAAGGCCGCCCTGGTGGTTGACCTGCGTTGCCGTGTGGCGGGTGCTCCAGCTCGACATCGCCGACAGCGGCACCATGGTCTCGGCCGCGGTGCTGTCGGCGCTGCCGCTGGACGCGCTGCCCTTGCTGTTGGAAATGCTGTTGGTCGCGGAATTGGCCGCGGCATCGGAATTTCTCGTGCTGGTGCCGGCCGTCGCGGCGGCCTTGGCCGCGGTGGGCACCAGTGTGCTCGACATCTGCGTTTGCGCGCTTCCGTTGACATTGCCCGCCGCGGTGCTGAGAAAAATGCGGTCCATCATCTGTGGGTACTGCCAGTATTTCGGCGCGACTTCCATTACGACGAAATACTGGTTCAGGGCGTTATAGATCGTCGAGACCGCACGCTGGCCAAAGGCGTCGTACAGCACGTTGTCGATCTGGTTGGGCCTAAAGCCATAGCGTGCCGCCAGGGCGCGATCGATGTTCAGGTAAACCTCAAGCCCGTGTTGTTGCAGATCGGAGTTCACATCGGTCAGCTTGTCCGGATGCTTATTGAGCTCGTCGACCAATTTGGGCGTCCATTTGAAAATGGTATCCGGGTCGTCGGCCGTAAGCGTGTATTGGTACTCGGCCGCCGATTCGCGGCCGCCAATGCGCAGGTCCTGCTGGGCCTGCAGGAACAGGCGCGCGCCAGACACCTGCCCAAGTTTGGGCCGCAGCCGGTTGACCACCTGCTGGGCCGAAGCGCGGCGTTCCGACAGCGGTTTGAGTTGGATGAAGACGATTGCTGAGTTGAGCGCCCGCCCGCCGGTAAAGCCCGCGACGGAGGCCACGGCGGGGTCTTCCTGGACGACGTGCTGCAGCTGCGCGAGCTTTTTCTGCATCGCCGTAAACGAGATGCTCTGGTCCGCGATGATGTGGCCGATCAGAAGGCCCGTGTCCTGCTCCGGAAAGAAGGTGGCCGGCAGCAGCCGGATCAGGAACAGGTTGCCGACCACCAGGGCGATCAGCACCAGGATCACCGCCCGGGAGTGGTTCAGCGCGAGAGCGAGCGAGCGGTCGTAGGCGTTTTTGAAGCGCTCGAACAGGGATTCGACCCAGCGTGCCCAGCGCGCCGGCGGCTTGTCTTCGCGCCCGCGGCGCAGCACATAGGCGCACATGGCCGGCGTGACAGTGAGGGAGACGACGAGCGAGATCAGGATCGAGATCGACAGCGTGACGGCGAACTCGTGGAAAAGCATGCCCAGCACGCCCGGCATCAGCAAAATGGGCAGGAACACGGCGATGAGCGACAGGCTCATCGAGATCACGGTGAAGCTGACTTCCGCGCTGCCCTTGAGCGCTGCCTCGAAGGGACTTACGCCTTCTTCGATGTGGCGCACCACGTTCTCCAGCACGACCACGGCATCGTCGACCACGAAGCCCGTGCCGATGGTCAATGCCATCAGCGACAGGTTGTCCAGGCTGTAGCCCAGCAGATACATGGGGCCGAAAGTGCCGATGATCGAAATCGGCAACGCCACCGCCGGTATCAGCACCGCGCGCGGCGACTGCAGAAAGACAAACACCACGCCGATCACCAGCAGCACTGCGATGAAGAGGGTGCGCTCGGTTTCGTCGACCGACGCGTTGACCGATTCCGAGCGGTCCATCGCCACGCCTACGTGGATGTCGCTGGGCAGCAGAGCCTCGATGGACGGCAGTACGCCGCGGATCTGCTTGACCGTGTTGACGATGTTGCCGCCGGGCAGCGGATAGACGATGACCAACACGGCAGGCTTGCCGTTGTAAAGGGCGGCGTTGCGGATGTTCTCGTTCGAATCGATCACCTTGGCCACGTCCGACAGCTTGACCGCCGCGCCGTTGCGGTAGGCGATCACGAGGTCACGGTAGGGCGCGGCCTTGTTGATCTGGTCGTTGGAGAGCACTTCGTAGCGCTGATCGCCCACGTCCAGGTGGCCTTTGGCGCTGTTGGCATTGGCCGCGCTGATCGCCGCGCGCACGTCCTCCAGGCCGATGCCGTAGTGGTTGAGCTGGTTGGGTTCCAATTCGACCCGCACGCTGGGCAATGCGCTGCCGCCCAGCGTGATCTGACCCACGCCGTCGATGGCCGAGAGCTGCTGCTGGATGACGGAGTCGGCCGAATCGTAGAGCTGTGCCTTGGTCAGGGTGTCCGAGGTCAGCGCGAGCACCATGATGGGCGAATCGGCCGGGTTGTATTCGCGATAGGTCGGGTTGCTGCGCAGCGTGCTGGGCAGGTCGGCGCGCGCCGCCTGGATCGCAGCCTGAACATCGCGCGCGGCGCCATTGATGTCGCGGGTCAGGTCGAACTGGACGATGATCATCGACGAACCGACGTAGCTGGTCGAGGTCATCTCGTTCACGCCGGCAATGGCAGCTAGGCGCCGCTCCAGCGGCTCGGCCACCGTCGAGGCCATGGTGCTGGGGCTCGCGCCCGCCATGCTGGCCTGCACCACCACGACCGGGAAGGTGATGTCGGGCAGGGGCGCGACCGGCAGCTTGAAGAACGCAAGCAGGCCGGAGAGCATGATGGCGATGGCCAGCAGCGTGGTCGCCACCGGCCGGCGGATGAAGACCCCTGTGATGCTCATCGCGGGTCCTGGGGGGGGCGGGCGTCGGGCGTCGCGTCGTTCCTATGGAATCTGCGGCGCAGGCGCAGCGCGGCGCGGTCAAAGAAGAGGTAGATTACCGGCGTGGTGAACAGTGTCAGCAACTGGCTGAGCGCGAGGCCGCCGATGATGGTCAGGCCCAGCGGCCGGCGCAGTTCCGATCCGGTGCCGGTACCTAGCAGCATGGGTAGCGCGCCCAGCATGGCGGCCAGCGTGGTCATCAGGATGGGGCGAAAGCGCAGCAGCGAGGCTTCGAAGATGGCCTCGCGCGGCGCCTTGCCGTGGTTGCGCTCGGCATCGAGCGCGAAGTCCACGATCATGATGGCGTTCTTCTTGACGATGCCGATCAGCAGCACAATGCCGATGATGCCGATCACATCCAGGTCGCTGCCGGCCACCATCAGCGTCAGCAGCGCGCCGATTCCGGCCGACGGCAGGGTCGAGAGGATGGTCACCGGATGGATGAAGCTCTCATACAGCACACCCAACACGATGTACACCGTGACCAGCGCTGCGATCAGCAGGTAGATTTCGCTGGAGAGCGAATCCTCGAAGGCCTGTGTGGCACCCTGGAATTCGGCGGTGATCGACAGGGGCAGATTGCTGGCCTGCTCGGCGCGCTTGATCTGGTCCACCGCGGTCGAGAGCGAGGCACCGGACGCGAGGTTGAACGAGATCGTCACCGACGGGAATTGGGCCAGGTGGCTGATGACCAGTGGCGATTTGACGATCTGGATCTTGGCCAGCGCGCTCAAGGGCACCTGGCCGCTGCTGGCGGTCTGGCTCGGCAGGTAGATATTGCCCAGCGAGGCGACATCGGGTAGCGATTCGGGCTTGGCGACCAGGATCACGCGGTATTGGTTGGCCTGCTGGAAGATAGTCGAAACGATGCGCTGGCCGAGCGCATCGTACAGCGCATTGTCGATGGTGGCGGGCGTGATGCCAAAGCGCGCGGCCAGCTGCCGGTTGACCTGGACGTTGATCGCCGGCCCGTCGTTGTTCATGTTGCTGGTGACGTCGGTGATCGAGCCGATCTGCTTCATTTTTTCCAGCAGCGCCGGCACGTATTGCTGGAACGCCTGCTGATTGGGGCCACGCAGCACCAGCTGGTACTGGTTGGCCGATACGGTCGTGTCCAGCGTCAACGACTGCGCCGGCTGCAGGTAGAGTCGGATGCCGGGCACGTTCTGGACTTGCTCGCGTAGGCGCCGCGCGATCTGGGCGGCGGTAAGCGAGCGGTCGTCGCGCGGCTTGAGATTGATCAAAAAGCGGGCGCTGTTGAGCGTCGGGTTGGTGCCGTCCACGCCCACATAGGAAGTCAGCGACACGACGTCCGGGTCCTTCAGGATGACGTCGGCCAGTGCGGTTTGGCGCGCTACCATGGCTTTGTACGACACCGATGCGTCGGCCACGCTGATGCCCTGCAGCACCCCCACGTCCTGCACAGGGAACAGGCCTTTGGGGATGAACACATACAGGCCGACGGTGAGCGCCAGCGTGAGCAGCGCCACGCCCAGGGTCAGCCGCTGGTGGTCCAGCACCCAGACCAGGCCGCGCTCATAGGCCGCGAGCGTCTTGTCGAAGGCCTTCTCGCTGAGGCGCTCGAAGCGGCTGGGCTGTCGCTGCGCCTGGGCGCGCATGACGCGGGCGCACATCATGGGTACCAGCGTGAGGGAAACGATGCCCGAGATCACGATGGTCACTGAAAGCGTGATAGCGAATTCGCTGAACAGGCGCCCGATCACGCCACCCATGAAGAGCAGCGGGATCAATACCGCGATCAGCGAAACCGTCAGCGACAGGATGGTGAAGCCGATCTGGCCGGCGCCTTTGAGCGCGGCCTCCAGCGGCGTCATGCCCTCCTCGAGATAGCGCACCACGTTCTCGATCATCACGATCGAGTCGTCGACGACGAAGCCGGTGGCGATGATCAGCGCCATGAGCGAGAGGTTGTCGATCGAATAATTCAGTTCGTACATCATGGCCAGCGTGCCGATCAGCGATACGGGCACCGAAATGCTGGGAATGATGGTCGCGGGCAGATTGCGCAGGAAGACGAAAATCACCGCCACTACCAGTGCGATCGACAGCAGCAGTTCGAAGCTGGCATCGGACACCGAGGCGCGGATCACGCCGGTGCTGTCCGACACCACCGTCACTTTCATGTCGGTCGGCAGCGTCGCCTCGAGCTGGGGCAGACGGCGCTTGATCTCGTCGACCGTGGCGATCACGTTGGCGCCCGGCTGGCGCTGCACATTGAGCACGATGGCCGGCTGCCTGTCGTACCAGGCGCCCAGCGCGTTGTCCTGCGCGCCCTTGACCACGCGCGCGACATCGCCCAGGCGCACGGGGGCGCCGTTCTGGTAAGCGATCACCGTGTCCAGATAATCCTTGGGGTCGGAGATCTGGTCGTTGCCGTTGATGGTGTAGTCCAGTTCCGGGCCGTCGAAGTTGCCCTTGGGCTGGCTGACGTTGACATTGGCCAGCAAGGTGCGCAGATCGTCCAGACTCAGACCGTAGGCCGCGAGTTTTTTCGGATCGGCCTCCACGCGCACTGCGGGCACGTTGCCGCCGGCCGCGGTCACGATGCCCACGCCCGGCACCTCCGAGATTTTCATCGCCATGCGGTTGTTCGCCACATCCTGCAATTGCGTGAGCGACATCGACTTGGAGGTGATCGCCAGCGTCAGGATGGGCTGGTCGGCCGGGTTGACTTTGGCGTAGGTGGGCGGCGCTGGCAGCCCGCTGGGCAGATAGCTGTTGGCGCCGTTCAGGGCCCGCTGCACATTCTGCTGCGCGATGTCCAGGTTCAGCGACAGGCTGAATTGCAACGTGATGACCGACGCACCGTCCGAGCTGTACGAGGTCATCTGCTGCAGGCCGGGGATCTGGCCAAGCTGCACCTCGAGCGGCGCGGTCACCGTGGTGGCCATCACGTCCGGGCTGGCGCCGGGATAAAAGGTTTGCACCTGGATAGTGGGATAGTCGACGTCGGGCAGCGCAGACACGGGCAAAAAGCGCACGGCGACCAGGCCCATCAGCACGAGGGCGATCATCAGCAGCGACGTTGCCACCGGGCGCAGGATGAACGGGCGGGAGATATTCATCGGTCAGTGGCCGCAATCATCCCTGTGCATTGCCAGCGGCTTGCTGCGCCGCGTTTGATGCGCCCTGCCCGGCCGGCGGGGCCGCACCCGCCGCGCGCACGGATGCGCCGTCGCTCAGGCGGTCCAGGCCGTCCGTGACAACTCTGTCGCCGGCCTTCAAGCCGGCCAGGATGGCCGTCAGCCTGCCGTCGCTCGCCCCCGGCGTGACCTTGGTCAAAGTCACCGTATTGTTCGCGTTGACCACATACACATAGTTGCCCGGCGCGCCGCTCTGCACGGCGGGAGTGGGCACCAGCACCGTGTTCTTCAGCGTGTCGACCCGCAGTTGCACATTGACGAACTCGTTCGGAAAGAGTGCTTCGTCGTCGTTGTCGAAGTGCGCGCGCAGCATGACCGTGCCGGTGCTGGTGGCCATCTGGTTGCCGATGGCGTACAGCGTGCCGGTGGCGATCTTCTTGGTGTTGTCGCTGTTGTAGGCGGTCACCGGCAGCTTGTCGCCGCTGTTGAAGCGTTCGATGACGCGCGCCAGCGCGTTCTGCGGCACGGTGAATTCGACCGTGGTCGGCTTGATCGTGGTAATGACCGCGATGCCGGTCGTGGTGGACGTGCTGACATAGTTGCCCGGATCGACCAGCCGCAGGCCGACGCGGCCCGACACGGGCGCGGTGATGCGGCAGTAGTCCAGGTCCAGGTCGTATTGCGCGATGCTGGCCTTGTCGGCCTGCACCGCGGCTTCGTCCTGCTGAACTGTGAAGCGCTGGTTCGCGTAGGTCTGCTCGGCAATGGACTTTTGCTTGAACAGCTGCGTGTAGCGGGCCAAATCGGAACGCGCCTGCGCGAGCGTGGCCAGGTCCTTGGCCAGCTGGGCCTGGGCCTGCTGCTTGCCGATCAGGTATTGGCGCGGGTCGATCTGCGCCAGGAACTGGCCTTTTTGGACGTCCTGACCTTCCCGGTAGCCCACTTCGGTCAGAAAGCCGCTCAATTGCGGCAATACCGTGACCGTCGCCACCGGCGTCACGGTGCCCAGCTCGTTCATGACTTCCGGCATGTCGCCCGTGATGGCCTTGGCCACGCTCACCACCTGTGCGGGCGTCGCGCGTCGGGGGGCGGGCTTTGTGATCAGGTGGCTGACCGCCGCGGCGATCAGGGCGATGACGATCACCGCCAGCAGGATGGTCCCGCGGCGCGAGCGCTGGGTGGACGGTGGGCTGAGTTTACTCATGGGATTTCAGACGGCGGAATCGGCCTGTGGACTTGAGTCGCTATGCCGTTGCGGCAAAGTCCAAGCGGCTGGCGCACGCCCGTCGTTGCGGCTCGGGGCTGGGGGGGAATGGCGAGTCTAGCCGAGGCTAGGGTTTTTTTGGACTTGTTGCGGCGGGGGCATTCCATTGCGTTGCCAGGGTCCTGGGTTTGTAATAATTTGAAGCGCTTCTGCGTGAAGGCGCGGAACGAAGCATGGTTGGGAAATCGCCCTTATGCGGCCTATCTGCCGTTTTCGCTCATGGGGGTAGGAAAACATGAAGAAATTCGCCATGCTGCGGCG
Organism: Bordetella sp. FB-8; assembly: GCF_000382185.1. Taxonomy (NCBI): domain Bacteria; kingdom Pseudomonadati; phylum Pseudomonadota; class Betaproteobacteria; order Burkholderiales; family Alcaligenaceae; genus Bordetella; species Bordetella sp. FB-8. The sequence continues at coordinate 1,506,843 of NZ_KB907784.1, forward strand.
CCTGGATTGCCTCAAGGAATGCGAGCGGTAATGCGACAGCACGGGCCGCATGGACGCCAAGCGGGGGTCGTAGGGGCGAAAGGGCTGGAACGCGCGGCCGCCTGGTCAGGCGGCATTGGCGCGAAAGCGCTCGAGTTCGCCGATCAGTGCGCGCTTATGGCCATCATCGATGAACGAGGCCTCGAAGCTGTGGCGAGCGAGCGTGTAGGCGTCCTCCTCGGTCATGTCCAGTGCGTCGAACGCGGCGAGGTAGTTCTCGTTGACGTAGCCGCCGAAGTAGGCCGGATCGTCGGAGTTGATCGTGACAGTCAGGCCGCGCCTGAGCAGCTCGCGCAGCGTGTGCTGACTCATGTCGTCGAACACCTTCAGGCGCACGTTCGAAAGCGGGCAGACGGTCAGCGCGATTTTCTCGCGCGCGAGGCGTTCGAGCAGGGCCTCGTCCTCGATCGCACGCACGCCGTGGTCGATGCGTTCCACGCGCAGTATGTCGAGCGCCTCGTGGATGTAGGCCGGCGGGCCTTCCTCGCCCGCGTGCGCAACGATGCGCAGGCCGAGCGCGCCGCAACGCTCGAACACGCGCTCGAACTTGGACGGTGGATGGCCCAGCTCGGACGAATCGAGGCCGACGCCGATCAGACGATGCGCATGGCTATCGAAATACGGCAGGGCTTCCTCGAGCGTACGCTGTGCATCCTCTTGCGTGCGGTGTCTCAGAAAGCACAGGATCAGGCGGCTCGAGAAGCCGAGCTGGGCCTGGGCCTCGGCCAGCGCCCGCTCGATGCCGTTGATGACGGTGGCGATTGGCACGCCGCGCGCGGTGTGCGTCTGCGGATCGAAGAAGATTTCGGCATGGCGCACGTGATCGGCCACGGCACGCCGCACGTAGGCGCGTGTCATGTCGTAGAAATCGTCTTGCGTGAGCAGCACGCTCGTGCCTGCGTAATAGATGTCGAGAAAGGATTGCAGGTCGGTGAACGCGTACGCCTCGCGCAAGGCCTGGGCCGACGCGTAGGGCAGCGCCACGCCGTTGCGCCCGGCCAAAGCGAAGATCAGCTCCGGCTCCAGGGTGCCTTCGATGTGCAGGTGCAGCTCCGCCTTGGGCATGCGGCGGATCTTGTCTGCGAGCGGGGGTGTCAGTGCCATGGCAGGCTCTCGCTTATTCCGCGGGTCTTGAGACGATCCAAGACGATTTGGGTTGTGAAAGGACTGAAACTGTGGCTGGGAAGCCTCATAAATTCTAGGGTTACAGATTTTCGATTTTCAAGATATCCCTAAAAGTACTCCCACGCGGACCGCGCTGGGGGCTAGGGCAATATAGTTCCGCAGGATCAAGCGGCCAGAGCGTGGCGCTGGATCTTGGCAAGCTTGGGCGCTCCGATTTTTTCCCGAGCCTTCCCCGTATGGTAATGCGTCTGCAAGTTCATCCAGCTTTGCGCGTTGGTGCCGAAAAAGAGGCCCAGCCTGACGGCGGTGTCGGCCGAGATGGCGCGTTCACCCCTGACAATCTCGTTGATGCGCCGAAGCGGCGCGTCGATGGTCTTGGCCAGCGCGTATTGCGAAATTCCCATCGGCTCCAGCCAGTCATGGCGCAGCATTTCGCCCGGGGTGGCAAGCGGTACTTGCCGGGTCCTGGCGGTACTCCGGTCAGGGGTAATCGGTGATCTCGGTATTGAGCGCGCCACCGTCCTGGAACCGGAAGCACTCACGCCATTGGTCGTTTGCAGATACTGTATTGACCCGCGCGATCGCCCGTTAATGCCTCCAGCCTGTTGCCAGGCGGGACACGCAAAAAGCGAGCTCTGCCGTAGCATGCAGCGACTGGAGTTTGCGCATGACGACCGATTCGATGTTAGCGAAGCGGGCTACTCGCTGGTCTTCGAACAAGGCTTGGGTCTCGTTACAAGCGAAGGCATCCAGGCACGGGCGGGCCGTCGCTGCAACAACCGTGAATCACTGTGAATAACTGCGAGGTGAATAATGATTGACGCGCTAATAGCTGGCCGGCTCTACGGCCACGCCGAGGCCCGAGAGGGAAAGAACGACAGCGCCTACGTGACTGCCAGGGTGCGCGCAGCGGCAGGTGACGGCTCGCCGCTCATTGTGAATGTGATTGCCTTTGCCGATGCGGTATGCGATGCCTTATTGGCGCTGGATGACGGGGATAGCGTGACGCTGTCAGGCGCGCTCACGCCCAAGGCCTGGACCGATAAAAACGGGGAGGCTCGCGCAGCCTTGGACATGGTGGCGCATGCAGTCTTGACGGCTTACCACGTTTCACGCACGCGGCAAGCGATGCAACCAGGGGAGAGCGAATGACAAGCGCGAAGAAACCCGCGGTGGCGAAGTCGGCTGCCCTGCCCGGTCAGCTGTTAAGCGTGCTTTTGGAGCAGAGCAACGGCGAATGGCTGGACACCGGAGCGGCGAGCCAAGCAGGCCGAAGCGATACGACGCTGGAAACCGTGGGAGCAATCAACCGGACCCAAGACTGAGGCAGGCAAGGCGGCATCGAGCGGCAACGCCTATAAGTATGGAATGCGTGGGTGCGACGTGCGCGAGGCATTGCGCGATGCACGGGCCTTTATCCGATATGGCCGCATTCACCTGCCCGCTGGACAAAGACCAGACAATCCTGCGCGATGCCGAGCAGACCGCCACCGACCAGGAAAAGCGCCGGAAGGCCCGCGTCAGCAAGACCCCTGCCTTAGATGCCTGGGATGCCTATATTCAAGCTCGCGCCCCCAGATGGAGCGACAGGTACGCGGCCGACCTCAAGGAAATGGCCCGCGAAGGGGGCGACCCGATTACACGGGGGCGGCGTGCCGGCATGGCCGCGACCAAGCCCCCCGGCATTCTGCGCCCCCTGCTGGCGCTGCCCCTGCGGGGCATTACTCGCGATGCTGTGGCGGCATGGTTGGAGAAGAACGGCCATGCCCGTCCGACCTTTGCCGTCCGCGCCCTGCTGAACCGTATCGTGTCGGCCTACTTGCAAATCTTGCTGCTGACGGGCGCGCGCCGCAACGAGCTGGCAGGCCTGCGCTGGGAGGATGTGGATTTCCAGTGGCAGAGCCTGACCATCCGGGACAAGGTAGAGGGCGAGCGCACTATCGGCATGACGCCTTATGTCGCCAGCCTGCTGCGCGGCCTCCAGCGCATCAACGAGATGCCCCCGAACGTGCGCGCCCTGCGTGGCCAGCCCGAGGGGCAGGAATGGAGGCCGTCGCCCTGGGTATTCGCCAGCAAGACCGCCGCAGACGGCCGCATGAAAGAGCCGCGCATCGCCCACAACAAGGCGCTTGCCGCTGCTGGCCTGCCCGCCCTATCCATACATGGCCTGCGCCGCTCCTTTGGCACCCTGGCCGAATGGGTGGAGTGCCCGGCAGGCATCAGCGCCCAAATCATGGGCCACAAGCCCAGCGCCATTGCTGAAAAGCACTATCGGCGCCGCCCCCTGGACCTGCTACGCATGTGGCACGGCAAGATTGAGGGCTGGATACTGGACAGGCCGGTATCGAGTTTCAGGCGGAGCAGGCCGAATCGGGGTTGCGAGCCGTCAAATAAGGCGCTTTAATGTATATACATCAATGTATATCAATTCGAGAGCGGATATGAACCTGCAAATAGCTAAATGGGGCAACAGCCTTGCCCTACGCATTCCCGCCGACTATGTGCGCCAAGCGGGCATCAAGGAGGGAGACCAGGTGCAGGCCAGCCTGACCATCGACGGCGGCATTTGCATTCGAGCTGCCAAGTGGAATCGCCAGGCTTTTGCCCGCGACCTCGAAGGGATGCGAGCGGCCATGCCGATGGGCGAGTCTGTAATAGAAGAATTGCGACATGGGGCGCGCTACTGATGGTGTATGTGGATACCAGCGTGCTGGTCGCGCTGTGTGTGAACGAACCGAAGAGCGCCGCCGTGGCAAAGTGGTATGCCGCTTGTGATGACGAGCTTATTTCCGCTGCGTGGTGTGTGACCGAATTTGCCAGCGCCTTGGGTATCAAGCTGAGGACGAGGCAGATTACCGACGAGCAGGGCGCGACAGCATGGCAGGCGTTCGAGCGACTTTGCGCCAGTGACCTACAACTGCGGCCAGTCGAGCCGCCCACGTTCCATCGTGCTGCGGTGCTGACATTGGATGTAGCCAGCAGTCTGCGAGCGGGGGATGCGCTACACCTGGCGGCAGCACTCGACGCCAAGGCCAAGAGCATGGCAACGCTCGATGACGTACTGGCGCGTAATGCGAAGCGCATGAAGATAAAACCGCTGGCGTTTTGAGCCGAGCATTACCGACGCCTGACGGGGTGGTAATGGGAACCGTCGCCTTGGGTATTCGCCAGCAAGACGGCCAAGGACGGTCAGATGAAAGAACCGCGTATCGCCCACAACAAGGCGCTGACTGCTGCCGGCCTGCCCGCCCTATCCATACATGGCCTGCGCCGCTCCTTCGGCACCCTGGCCGAATGGGTAGAGTGCCCGGCCGGCATCAGCGCCCAAATCATGGGCCATAAGCCCAGCGCCATAGCCGAGAAGCACTACCGGCGCCGCCCCCTGGACCTGCTGCGCATGTGGCACGGCAAGATTGAAGCCTGGATTTTGGAACAGGCTGGCATCGAGCAACCCGCAGAACAGGCCGAGCCTGGATTGCGGGTAGTAAGCCAATAACCAGATATAGCAAAAAAGAGATAAAATAATGGCATAGACAGTCACCCTCCTACCTCAGGCAGAGGCGGAACTGCTGGCACTGCCAGGCGACATGCAAGCCAGGTTTCTGCACATCGCAGAAATGCTGCAAGAGTTTGGCCCGCAGCGCGTCGGCATGCCCCATGTTCGCCCCTTGGAGGGAAAGCTGTGGGAAATACGCATGAAGGGCCGTGATGGCATTGCCCGCGCGATTTACGTTGCTATGACCGGACAGCAATTGCATGTACTGCATGTCTTTGTGAAGAAAACAGAAAAAACGCCTCACCAAGCCATCGAGACGGCCTATGCGCGCATGAAGGAGAAATAACGATGAGCAGCCTTGCAACTTTGAAAAAGCGCATGCTGGCTAATCCAGATGTGAAAGCCGAGTACGAAGCGCAGGCGCCGGAATTTGAACTTGCGCGCGAGCTTATCGCAGCCCGTGCCCGCGCCGGCCTGACGCAAGAACAATTGGCCGACAAGATGCAGACCACGCAATCGACTATTGCGCGCATGGAGAGCGGTCGCAGCCTGCCATCCCTGCGCACACTGGCCCGCTATGCCGAGGCCACGGGCAGCCGCGCTGTGGTGCGCCTGGAAGCTGCTGAGCGCGTGCGGGTGGTAAGCACCAAGCGAGTTACCAAGGCAAAACCGGCAAAGCGCGTATAAGCATGGGATGCGTGGGCGCGAAGTGCGCGAGGCGCTGCGCGATGCTCGGGCCTTCATCCGGTATGGCCGCGAGCTGCTGGCGAAGCTGTAGGGGTGAATTTTCCGCAAGCATCGCGCGCGCGGGAAAAGGGTGGAGTGCCCGTCGTTTGTGGATGTGAGACCAGTATGTGTGCGCGCGCGAGGCAAGCGACGAAATCAACCCCATGCAAAGCCATCCAGGCGAACGGAGGCGATTCACGAACTACCGACCTTGCCGGTAAATTTGCCGCTGTGGGGTACACAGGGGGTACATGACCGCAGAAAAACAAAAGGCCAACCTGGAGAATTGGCCTAAGTGCTTGATTTTAATGGTGCCGGTGAAAGGAATCGAACCCTCGACCTTCTCATTACAAGTGAGCTGCTCTACCGACTGAGCTACACCGGCATGGACTCGCGTCGTGAATGGCGCGAGGCGGGGATTGTATTAGACGCGCGAATTGTGCTGCGCGTTGGTAGGCCGTCGCGGCAACGGTCTCATTTGACGATGGTCAAGCGCGGCCGCTTGGGTGTGTCGTCGCCATCGGTCGGCGATGCGGCGCCGGGGGCAGAGGCCACGGGTTCCGCCACCGGCACGGACGCCGGGCGTTCGCCCGGCTCGTAGGGCTGCACCTCGAAACCCATGCCGGTGCCGGTTTCACGCGCGTAGATGGCGCTGACGGCCCCGATCGGCACCGAGACGTTCTCGGTGATTCCGCCGAACCTGGCCTGGAATTCAATGAATTCGTTGCCCAGCACCAGGCTGTGCGTGGCCAGTGTGCCGACGTTCAGGGTGATCTGCCCGTCGCGCACGTGCGCCGGCGGCACCAGGGTGTGCGCGTCGACATGCACGGTGACGTAGGGCGTATAGCCGTTGTCGGTACACCATTCGTGCAGCGCACGGATCATGTAGGGTTTGGTCGAGGTCTCGCCCATGGCGTGTACGTTTTGCATGCCGTTTAGCGGCGCATGACCTTTTCGGACGGCGTGAGCGCCTCGATGTAGGCCGGCCGCGAGAAGATGCGTTCGGCGTACTTCTGGATCGGGGCGGCGTTCTTGGGCAGTTCGATGCCGTAGTGGTCCAGGCGCCACAGCAGCGGGGCCACGGCCACATCGAGCATGGAGAACTCCTCGCCCAGCATGTACTTGTTCTTGATGAGGATGGGGGCGAGCTGGGCCAGGCGGTCGCGGATGTTCTGGCGCGCCAACGCTATTTTCTTGTCGTCGGGCTTGGCGCTGCGGTCTTCCAGGGTGGACACATGCACGAACAGCTCTTTCTCGAAGTTGTAGAGGAAGAGGCGGGTGCGCGCGCGCATGACCGGGTCGGCCGGCATCAGCTGCGGATGGGGAAAGCGCTCGTCGATGTACTCGTTGATGATGTTGGACTCGTACAGCACCAGGTCGCGCTCGACCAGGATGGGCACCTGACCGTAGGGGTTCATGACTGAAATGTCTTCGGGCTTGTTATACAGGTCGATATCCCGGATTTCGAAGTCCATGCCTTTCTCGAAAAGCACAAAGCGGCAGCGTTGCGAAAAAGGGCAGGTCGTGCCGGAGTAGAGCACCATCATGGCGGGTAAGTCCTTGTATTTAAGAGCAAAGCCCAGAATCCGCGCTAAAAATGGGGACACTGGCGCGTAGCCGATTATGGAGTTAGTGTAGCTTTTTTTCTGCAGGCGCGTTTCCGGAAAGCCACAAGGCGTGGTCCGGGCAAGGCGTTGTGGCGATTTGTAACAATGGCGCCATTGCGGCTGCGTATCATAGCCACCGGCCTGGCCGGAACCGTTTGTTCAAACCGAATATGGGCTTGCGTCATAAGGGGATAAAAATGAGCTTTGTCAAAGAATTTCGCGCTTTTGCCGTCAAAGGCAGTGTCATCGACCTGGCCGTGGGCGTGATCATCGGAGCGGCCTTCGGCAAGATCGTCGATTCGCTGGTCAAGGACATCGTCATGCCCATCATCAACTTCGTGCTGGGGGGATCGGTGGACTTCACCAACAAGTTCATCGTGCTCGCCATGCCCAAGGGATACACCGGCCCGATGACCTATGCCGACCTGACCAAGGCCGGCGCCAACGTGCTGGCCTGGGGCAACTTCGCCACCATCATCATCAACTTCGTCCTGCTGGCCCTGGTGATCTTCTGGATGGTCAAGGGCATCAACATAGCCCGCAAGAAGGACGAGGCGCCCACGCCTGCTCCCGTCACGCCCGAGGACGTGGCGCTGCTGCGCGAGATCCGCGACTTGCTCAAAAAGTGAGTCCAAGAGGGCCGGCCGTCTTTGATATGAAAGCAGTGTGATGCAGGTTCGCGTTCTGCCCTCCCCGGCGCCGTATCGGGAAACCTGGGAGGCCATGCGGGCCTTCACCGAGGCGCGCTCGGTCGATACGCCCGACCAGATCTGGCTGGTCGAGCACCCGCCCGTCTTCACCCTGGGCCTGGCGGGCAAGCCCGAGCACATCCTGGACGCGCATGGCATCGAGGTAGTCCGGACCGACCGCGGCGGCCAGGTCACTTATCACGGCCCCGGGCAGGTCGTGGCCTACGTGCTGCTGGATCTGCAGCGAGCCGGTTACTTCGTCAAGGAATATGTGCGCCGCGTGGAGCAGGCCGTGATCGATCTGCTGCGCGAGCTGGGTATTGCCGATGCATGCCTGAAACCCGGCGCGCCAGGCGTCTATGTGTCCTGGCCGCGTGGCAGAGGCGGATCTGTCGCGGCAACGCAGCCGACGGAACTGGCCAAGATCTCCGCACTAGGCATCAAGGTGCGCAACGGCCGCACGTACCACGGCGTGGCGCTCAACGTGGATATGGACCTGGCCCCCTTCACCTGGATAAACCCCTGCGGCTATGAGGGTTTGCGCACCGTCGACCTGGCCGCGTGCGGGTGCCGCATCGGCCTGCGGGAAGCGGGCGAGCGGCTGGCCCTGACCCTGGAGCGTGCCCTGTCCGCCCCGCGCACGCCAGCCGGCCCGCAGCCGGGGTAGCAGTAGAATGGGGTTCGGACGAACGGAACCCCTGCAATGACTTCTGTACCTGAATCTCTCGCCGCGCCCCAGGCTTCTGACCCGCATCAGAAGCAAAAGAACAAGTTCAAGGTCAAGACCATTCCCATCGAGGTCGAAAAGCCGGCCGACCGGTTGAAGAAGCCCGAATGGATCCGCGTGAAGGCGGCCACGACCGGCTCGCGCTTTTTCGAGATCAAACGCATTCTGCGCGAGCACAATCTGCATACGGTGTGCGAAGAAGCCTCCTGCCCGAACATCGGCGAATGCTTCGGCAAGGGCACGGCCACCTTCATGATCATGGGCGATAAGTGCACGCGGCGCTGCCCGTTCTGCGATGTGGGCCACGGTTATCCCGACCCGCTGGACAAGGACGAGCCGATCAACCTGGCGCGCACTATTGCCGCGCTCAAGCTCAATTACGTGGTGATCACCTCGGTGGATCGCGACGACCAGAAAGACGGCGGCGCAGCGCACTTCGTCGATTGCATCGCCCGTACGCGCGAGCTGTCGCCCAATACGCGTATCGAGATCCTGGTGCCGGATTTCCGCGGTCGCCTGGATCGCGCGCTGGCCATTCTGAACGCCGGTCCGCCGGATGTGATGAATCACAACCTGGAAACGGTGCCGCGTCTGTACAAGAAGGCCCGGCCCGGTGCCGATTACGCGCATTCGCTCAAGCTGTTGGCCGAATTCAAGGCGCTGCATCCGGACGTGCCCACCAAGTCCGGCCTGATGCTGGGTCTGGGCGAAACCGATGATGAAATCCTGCAGGTGATGCGCGACATGCGTGCGCACAATGTGGACATGATCACTATCGGGCAGTATCTGCAGCCTTCCGAGTATCACCTTCCGGTGCAGCGGTATGTGCACCCCGATACGTTCGCGATGTTCGAGCGCGAGGCGTATGCGATGGGCTTCACGCACGCCGCGGTGGGGGCGATGGTGCGCTCTTCATACCATGCGGACCAGCAGGCGCATGCGGCCGGGGTGGCCTGAAGCCGCAGGTCACACCGGGTTGTCGATATCGATGAATTCGACCTTGATCCCGAAATGCTCGGCCACAGCCGCGCCCAAGGCCTGCACGCCGTAGCGCTCGGTGGCGTGGTGGCCGGCGCAAATGAATCCGGTGCCGGTTTCGCGTGCCAGATGCACGGTCGGCTCCGAGGCTTCACCCGTGATGTAGGCGTTGGCGCCGGCTTCGATGGCGGCGTCCAGCCAGCCTTGTGCGGCACCGGTACACCAGGCGATGCGGCCGATGGGTTGCGCGAGATCGCCCACGGTCAGGGGCGCGCGGTTCAGGCGCTGGGCGACGCGTTCGGCGAGTTCGCCCAGCGTGGACAGCCCGGGGGCGGTGCCCAGCCAGATGAGATTGTCGGGCCCGCAGGTGTCGGGCAGGCCGTTCGCGCCGGTTTGCGGCGTCAGGCCCAGGATACCGGCAAGCTGAGCGTTGTTGCCCAGCCTGGGGTGGGCATCGAGCGGCAGGTGGTAGGCGAAGAGGTTGATCTCGTGGGCCAGCGCCAGCGCCAGCCGCGTGCGGCGGGGACCGCGTACGCGCGGGTCTTCGTTTTTCCAGAACCAGCCGTGGTGTACCAGCACAGCGTCGGCCTTGCGTTCGACGGCGGCGCGCAGCAACGCCTCGCTGGCCGTGACCCCGGCGATAATGGAACCTATGCGCTCGCGCCCTTCGACCTGAAGGCCATTGGGGCAGTAGTCCTTGAAACGCGCGGCTTGCAGGGTGTCGTCCAGCCAAGCGGCCAGTTCGCGGGTGGCGATCGTTTTCATCGTTGAGGTGTTCCAAGGGATCATGCGTCGCCTTTGGCTGATATTTGCACAGGCCGTCACGATTTGTCTGGCCATTTTATTCGTCATCACCACGCTGCGGCCGGACTGGCTGCGACTGGCCGGGCCGTATCAGCCCGCGCCGCGGCAGGCCGATCTGGAGCCGCCGTCGCGCTTGCCCAATCCGGGCAGCCCGGTGCTGGGCCGTGGGCCGGCGGCAGTGCGGCGCGGCGGCCTGGTGTCGTATGCCGACGCCGCGGCGCGCGCGATGCCGTGGGTGCTCAACGTGTACACCACCAAACACGTGGATGTACCCCTGGTGCCGTTGCCCGACGATCCCACGCTGCAGCACCTGCTCGAGCAGGTGCCGGGCATGAGCCGGCGCCGGTCCGCCTCCAGCCTGGGTTCGGGCGTGATCATGCGCAAGGACGGCTACGTGCTGACCAACTACCATGTGGTCGAGGCGGCTGATGCCATCGAGGTTGTCTTGAGTGATGGTCGCAAGACGGCAGCGAAGTTGGTGGGTTCGGATCCGGATACCGACTTGGCCGTGCTCAAGCTGGAGGGCAAGTTGAGCCGTTTGCCGGTAGCGGCGCTGGCGCCCGACAACTCCCTGCGGGTGGGCGACGTGGTGCTGGCCATCGGCGACCCGTTCGGCGTGGGGCTGACCACGACGCAAGGCATCGTCTCGGCCCTGGGCCGCAATGGGCTGGGTATCAACACGTTCGAGAATTTCATTCAGACCGACGCGGCCATCAATCCGGGCAATTCGGGCGGCGCCTTGATCGATACCCGCGGCCAATTGGTGGGTATCAACACCGCCATTTATTCGGACACAGGCGGTTCAATGGGCATCGGTTTTGCCATTCCCGTTGCGGCGGCGCGGCAGGTCATGGGCAAGATCATCCACGCTGCCCGGGTAAAGTAGCCACAAGGCGCAGGCTGCGTCGGGTCGGCCGTGCCGGCGCATGCGGACGCAGGTGTGTGCGGTGCCTAGGCAGGCCGCACCTATTGCAGGCCGCACCTATGCAGGCCGCACCTATGCAGGCCGCCCGTTCAGTCGCGCTCGGTCAGGTCGGTGGAGGCGGATTCTTCCTTGCTCTTTCTGGGCTGTACGAAGCGGGCGGCCAGCAACCCCAGCTCGAAGAGCAGGCACAGGGGTACGGCCAGCAGGCACATGCTGAGCATGTCGGGCGGCGTGACCACGGCGGCGATGACGAAGGCGGCCACGATCATGTAGCCGCGCATGCTGCGCAGCTTGTCCAACTGCACGATGCCCGTCTTGACCAGCAGCACCACGATCACCGGTACCTCGAAGGTGACGCCGAAGGCCAGAAACATGGTCATGACGAAGCTGAGGTAGGCCTCGATGTCCGGCGCTGGCGTGATCGAGTGCGGGGCGAAGTTGGCAATGAAATGGAAGACCGTGCGAAAGACGAAGAAATAGCAGAACGCCATGCCCAGGATGAAGAGCAGCGTAGTGGAGACGATGAGCGGCAGTGCCAGGCGCTTTTCGTGGCGGTACAAGCCGGGGGCGACAAAGGCCCAGGCCTGGTAGAGCACGATGGGCAGGGCGATCACCAAGGCGGCCATCATGGTGACCTTGACCGGCACCATGAAGGGCGTGATGACGCCGGTGGCGATCATGTGCGTGCCCTGCGGCAACGCATTGAGCATGGGTTTGGCCAGCAGATCGTAGATGAACGAGGCACCGGGGTAGAGAAAGAGCGCAATGAATACCACCGCTACCGCCGCGCCGGCCTTGATAAGGCGCGAGCGCAACTCGATCAGGTGGGAGATGAAGCTTTCTTCTTTCTGCGTTTCTTCTTCGGGGCTGGCGGTAGAACTCACGTGGGCGTACCCGTGGTGGGGTTGACGGGTGGTTTGGCCGGCGGCTCGGGCGGCGCGGCAACCGCGGGCATGGTTTGGGCCAGAGGCAGTTCGGCCTGAGCCGAATGGACCTGTGTCGGGACCGGGGCAGGCTCGGCGGATGCCGTTTCCTGTGCGCCGGCCTCGGGCGCGGCCAGGGCAGGCGCCGCAGCTTCTGCAACAGGCTGCTCGGCCAACGCGGCGTTGGGATCGACGATGCGCTTTTTGGTCTCGGCCATGGCGTCGTCGAGCTGGGCCTGCAAGGTTTGCCCGGCGCTGTGGATGGTGTTCTGGGTTTCCTGCAGCGAGTTGCGCAGTTCGCCCGCGGCTTCATCCATGCCCTGCTTGAGCTTGCGGAACTCGTCGAGCTCGATCTCGCGCTGGATGTCGGCCTTGACGTCGTTGACATAACGCTGCGCACGGCCCATCAGATGGCCGACGGTGCGGGCCACCTTGGGTAGGCGCTCGGGACCGATGACCACCAGCGCGACTACGCCGATGGTCGCCAGTTCGGCAAAACTGAAGTCGAACATCAGGGCTGGGTTTTCTCTTTGGCCTCGACGTCGATGGTCTCGCCCGTGACGATCTTTTGCGCGACTTGCTGCGGGGCCGGGTCAGCGGCGCCGTCCTTCATGCCTTCCTTGAAGCCCTTGACGGCTACGCCGAGATCGGAGCCGACGTTGCGCAGTTTCTTGGTGCCGAAGATCAAAGCCACGATCACCAGAACGATCATCCAATGCCAAATGCTGAAGCTGCCCATTTGAGAGACTCCTTTAAGCGGCCGGCGTGGCCATGCGTGCCTGCCATGGGCGCGGGCCGCCGAGTATGTGGAAATGCAGATGGGGGACTTCCTGGCCACCGTCCTTGCCGGCGTTGGCAACCAGGCGGAACCCGCCTTCGGGCCCGGGGCGGCAACCGTTCTCGGCAGCCAACCGTGGGATCAAGACCATCATTCTACCCAACCAACCGGCGTCGGCGGCGCTAACGTCTTCCAGTGAAACAAAGTGTTTGCGCGGAACCACCAACAGATGCACCGGCGCGGCAGGGTTGATGTCGTGAAAGACGACGCAATCCTCGTCCTCGTGGACTTTCGTGGACGAGATGTCGCCTTTGACGATCTTGCAGAAGATACAGTTTTCGCTCATGGATGCCTCATTAGGCAGGACGACGGGCTTTTTCTTCAAGTCCGGAAAGACCCTCGCGGCGGGCCAGTTCGGCCAGCACGTCCTCGGGGCGCAGATTGTAGTGCGTGAGCGCGACCAAGCAATGGAACCACAGATCGGCGGTTTCGGAAACGATGCGCTCGGCCTGCCCGTCCTTGGCGGCCATGACGAGTTCGGTGGCTTCCTCGCCGATCTTCTTCAAAAAGGCGTCGGGTCCTTTGGACAGGAGCTTGGCCACATAGGAAGTTTGCGGGTCGCCGCCGCGGTCGGGACGACGCATGGCCAGGGTGTCGGCCAGGCGGGCCAGCAGGTCGCCGGTGGATACGGGATCGGTCATTTGTAGATCAGTTCGGGGTCTTTGAGCACCGGGTCGACGGTGATCCAGGCCGCCTGCTCGGCCGTGCCGTCCAGGCGGCGGTAGAAGCAGCTGGCGCGGCCGGTGTGGCAGGCGATGCCGCCGATCTGCTCGACTTTGAGCAGGATGACATCGCCGTCGCAGTCCAGTCGCAGCTCATGCACCTGCTGCACGTGGCCGGATTCCTCTCCCTTGCGCCACAGACGCTTGCGCGAGCGCGACCAGTACACGGCGCGGCCGGTGGCGGCGGTCTCGTACAGTGACTGGCGGTTCATCCAGGCCACCATCAGCACCTGGCCGGTATTGGCGTCCTGGGCGATGGCGGGGATCAAGCCTTGTTCGTCGAAGGCGACCTCGGCCAGCCAGTCGGGCTGACCGGTGTCGACGGGGGGCTTGCGGTGGGTGTCGCACATGAAAGTCTCGCTGGCGGTTTTTCAGAGCCGCACGGGGATGCCGCGCTCGGCCATGTACGCTTTGCACTCGCGCACGGAATGCTGGCCGAAGTGGAAGATGCTGGCCGCCAGCACGGCGCTGGCGCGGCCCAGCGTGACGCCGTCGGCCATGTGCTGCAGATTGCCCACGCCGCCGGAGGCGATCACGGGCACGGGTACGGCGTCGGACACCGCGCGCGTGAGCGCCAGGTCGAAGCCGGCTTTGGTGCCGTCGCGGTCCATGCTGGTGAGCAAAATCTCGCCCGCGCCGTAGGCGGCCATGCGGCGCGCCCAGGCGATGGCGTCCAGGCCTGTGGCCTTGCGGCCGCCGTGGGTGTAGACCTCCCAGCGGTCGGGCGCGCCTTCGGATGAGGCCTTGCGCGCATCGATGGCCACCACGATGCATTGCGAGCCGTGGTAGTCGCTGGCGGCACGCACCAGTTCGGGATTGGCCACGGCGGCACTGTTGATGCTGATCTTGTCCGCGCCGGCGTTGAGCAGGCGCTGGATGTCGGACACCTGGCGCACGCCGCCGCCCACCGTGAGCGGAATGAAGACCTGCGAGGCCACCTGCTCGATGATGGGCAGGATCAAGTCGCGGCCGTCGCTGGTGGCGGTGATGTCCAGGAAGGTGAGCTCGTCGGCGCCCTGCTCGTCGTAGCGGCGCGCGATCTGGACCGGGTCGCCGGCGTCGGTAAGGTTGACGAAGTTCACGCCCTTGACCACGCGCCCGGCGGTGACGTCCAGGCAAGGGATGATGCGCCGAGTCAAAGCGCTTGTCGCGCTTTGACTCGGCGCATCATCCCTTGCGGGGCGTCCGTGGACTCCCCCCCCTTGGTCCCCCCCTCCGAGAGGGGGGGGGGGGAGATGCGTCGTGCGGGCGTTGTCGCTGTTCATTGCGCGAGTTCGTCGGCGCGGGCCTGTGCGGCCTCGAAGTCGAGCGTGCCTTCGTAGATGCTGCGGCCCAGGATGGCGCCTTCGATGCCTTCGTCTTCGACGGCGCAAAGGGCGTCGATGTCGGCGATGCCGGCGATGCCGCCGGAGGCGAACACGGGGATGCGCACGTGCTGCGCCAGGCGCACGGTGGCCTCGATGTTCACGCCCGAAAGCATGCCGTCGCGGCCGATGTCGGTGTAGATGATGGCTTCGCAGCCGTAGTCTTCGAATTTCTTGCCCAGGTCGAGCACGTCGTGCTTGGTGAGCTTGCTCCAGCCGTCGGTGGCCACTTTGCCGTCGCGCGCGTCCAGGCCGACGATGATGCTGCCGGGGAAAGCGCCGCAGGCATCGTGCAGGAAGCCCGGGTTCTTGACCGCGGCGGTGCCGATGATGACGTAGGAGATGCCGGCGTCGAGATAGCGCTCGATGGTGTCGAGGTCGCGGATGCCGCCGCCGATCTGTACCGGGATTTCGTCGCCCACGGCTTGCAGGATGGCCTTGATGGCGACGCTGTTGGCGGGCTTGCCGGCCACGGCGCCGTTCAGGTCAACCAGGTGCAGGCGCCGCGCGCCCAGTTCCAGCCAGTGGCGGGCCATGGCGGCGGGTTCTTCGGAGAACACCGTGGCATCGTCCAGGTCGCCCTGGCGCAGGCGCACGCAGTGCCCATCTTTGAGGTCGATGGCGGGGATCAGCAGCATGGTCAATGGCGCTTGTCTTGAAGTGTGGAAGGTGAAGAAAAATGGCTTGCCATGCATGACGGGCAAGCCCGGCAGGCGGGGTGTTAAGGGTTCCAGTCTACAAAATTGCGGTAGAGCCGCAAACCGTGTGCGGCGCTCTTTTCCGGATGGAACTGCACCGCGAAAATGTTAGCCGCGGCTACGGCGCAGGTAAAGGCAAGGCCGTAGTCGCTCATACCCACGGTCAGTCCGGGGTCGGCGGGGGCGGCGTAATAGCTGTGTACGAAATAGAAGTACGTGCCGTCGGGAATGCCTTCCCACAGGGCATGCGGGCGCGTCTGGCGCACGCGGTTCCAGCCCATGTGCGGCACCTTCAGGCGTTCCAGGCCGTCGTCGGCCGCCGGTTCGCCGGCCGCCGGTTCGGCGAACTGCGGGCCGGTGAAGCGGCGCACCGTGCCGGCGAAGACGCTCAGGCCGGGCGTGTCACCTTCTTCGCTGCGCTCGAACAACATCTGCTCGCCCACGCACACGCCCAGCAGAGGCTTCTCGCGCGCGGCGCGCAGCACCGACTCGCGCAGGCCCGACTCGTGCAGCGTGCGCATGCAGTCGGCCATGGCGCCCTGGCCGGGAAAGACGACGCGGTCGGCCGCGGCGATCTGGCCGGGCTGGTTGCAGATGCGGATGTCCGCATCCGGGGCGGCGTGCGCAAGGGCGCGCGCGACGGAATGAAAATTGCCCATTCCGTAATCGACGATGGCGATGGTGCTCACGGGTCTCGTGGATGGGTGATCGCAGCGGTAGGCGACGCGGCGGGAACTGCCGGGTGCAGCGCCGCGGGGTTTATTACAGTACGCCCTTGGTCGAAGGCATGGCGCCGTTCTGGCGCGTGTCGACCTCGGCGGCCATACGCAGCGCGCGGCCGAAGGCCTTGAAGACGGTTTCGCACTGATGGTGCGCATTGACGCCGCGCAGATTGTCGATGTGCAGTGTGACCAGGGCGTGGTTGACGAAGCCCTGGAAGAATTCGCGCGTGAGGTCGACGTCGAAGCTGCCGATGCGCGCGCGCGTGAAGTCGATGTTGAACACCAGGCCGGGACGGCCGGAGAAATCGACCACCACGCGCGACAGGGCTTCGTCCAGCGGCACGTAGGCGTGGCCGTAGCGGCGCAGGCCGGCCTTGTTGCCGACGGCTTTGGCCACCGCCATGCCCAGCGTGATGCCGACGTCCTCGACAGTGTGGTGGTCGTCGATGTGCAGATCGCCCTCGGCCTGGATGTCCAGATCGATCAACCCGTGGCGGGCGATCTGATCGAGCATGTGGTCGAGAAACGGCACGCCGGTGGCGATGCTCTGCTTGCCGGTGCCGTCCAGGTTGATCGCGACGCGGATGCGCGTCTCGTTGGTATTACGGGTGATTTCGGCGGTGCGCATGTCGAAATGCTCGGTGTGTTCGGAACGCGCGGGCGTATGGGCGCCCGCGCGTCTTGCAAGCCTATTCTAGTCCAGACGGTAGCGGGCGCTGGCGGCGTGGGCCTGCAGGCCTTCGCCCATGGCCAGCTCCACAGCGATGCGGCCCAGCGTCTGCGCGCCCTGCCGCGATACCTGGATCAGGCTGGAGCGCTTCTGGAAATCGTACACGCCCAGGGGCGAGGAGAAGCGCGCGGTGCGCGAGGTGGGCAACACGTGGTTGGGGCCGGCGCAATAGTCGCCCAGCGCCTCCGAGGCGTAGCGGCCCATGAAAATGGCGCCGGCATGGCGGATCTTGGCGGCCCAGACTTCGGGCTGCTCGGTGGAGATTTCCAGGTGCTCGGGGGCGATGTCGTTGGCGATGGAACAGGCCTCGTCCAGGTCGCGTACCTGGATCAGCGCGCCGCGGTTGGCCAGGCTGGTGCGCAGAATGTCCACGCGGGGCATGTCCGGCAGCAACTTTGCGATGGCCGCTTCGACCTGCTGCAGGTAGCCGGCGTCCGGGCACAGCAGGATGGCCTGGGCCAGCTCGTCGTGCTCGGCCTGGGAGAACAGGTCCATGGCGATCCAGTCGGCCGGCGTCTTGCCGTCGCAGATGACCAGGATTTCGCTGGGGCCGGCGATCATGTCGATGCCCACCACGCCGAACACGCGGCGCTTGGCGGCGGCCACGTAGGCATTGCCGGGGCCCACGATCTTGTCCACGGCCGGAACGGTGGCCGTGCCGTAGGCCAGGGCGCCCACGGCCTGCGCGCCGCCCACGGCGAAGGCCCGGTCTACGCCGGCGATGGCGGCGGCGGCCAGCACGATGGGGTTGCGTACGCCGTCGGGCGTGGGCGTGACCATGATGACTTCGGGTACGCCGGCCACTTTGGCGGGGATGGCGTTCATCAGCACCGAAGACGGGTATGCGGCCTTGCCGCCGGGCACGTATAGGCCCACGCGGTCCAGCGGGGTGATCTTCTGGCCCAGCGTGGTGCCGTCGGCCTCGGTATACGTCCAGGTCTCGCCACGCTGGCGCTCGTGATAGGCGCGCACGCGGTCGGCGGCGGCCTGCAGGGCCTCGCGCTGCGCGGTGGGCAGGGCGACGAGCGCGGCATGCCAGTCGGCCTTGGGGATCTCCAGCGCGGCGACGGAATCGGCCTGCACCCGGTCGAAGCGTCGCGTGTAGTCCAGTAGCGCGGCATCGCCCTGCGTGCGTACGGCGGCCAGGATTTCGGCGGCGGTGCGGTCGATGGATTCGTCTTCGCCGGCTTCGAAGGCGAGCAGCTTGGCGAGGTCGGCTTTGAAGCCGGGATCGCTGGAGTTCAGGCGGTTGATGATGGCAGGCATGGTATCTGGTCTTGTCTGAGTTTTTGAGCCGCATGGGCGCCGCGGGCGTAAAGCGCTCAGGCGCCTAAGCGGCGGGGTCGGCCGCCGCCTTAGGCGGCCGAAGTCCCTTCCTGACTGCCCCGTCGCTTAGGCGCCTGAGCGCTTTACGCCCGCGGCGTCCATGCTGGGTTCAGTGGGTCAGGGCGCGGCTCATTGCATTGCTTTGTTGGATCAACCCAGCGTAGCACGCGCGAACGCGTCGATGATGGGTTGCAGGCGCTCGCGGCGGGTCTTGAGCGCGGCCTGGTTGACGATCAGGCGCGAGGAGATCGGCATGATGTCCTCGACGGCGACCAGGTCGTTGGCGCGCAGGGTGTTGCCGGTGGAGACCAGATCGACGATGCAGTCGGCCAGGCCGACCAGCGGCGCGAGTTCCATCGAACCGTAGAGCTTGATGATGTCGACGTACACGCCCTTGTCGGCGAAGTGTTCGCGCGCGGCGCGCGGATATTTGGTGGCCACGCGCAGGCGCGCGCCCTGGTGCACGGCGGCTTCGTAGTCGAAGCCGCGGCGCACGGCCACGCACAGGCGGCAGCGGGCGATGTCCAGGTCGATGGGCTGGTAGAGCCGGCCGGGCTGGTCCTCGGCGTATTCGTGCAGCACGTCCTTGCCGGCGATGCCCAGGTCGGCCGCGCCGTATTGCACATAGGTGGGGACATCAGAGGCGCGCACGATGATCAGGCGCAGGCCCGGGTCGCTAGTGGGCAGGATGAGCTTGCGCGAGTCTTCCGGGCTTTCGGGTACGGAGATGCCGGCTTCGGACAAGAGCGGCAAGGTGTCGTCGAAGATGCGGCCCTTGGAGAGGGCAAGCGTGATCGGTTCCATCAGGGCTTTCCGGTGAGTCGTTCGATCTGGGCGCCCAGGCCGCTCAGTTTGCGTTCCATGCGGTCGTAGCCACGGTCCAGGTGGTAGACGCGGTCGATCACGGTCTCGCCTTCGGCGACCAGGCCGGCGATGACCAGGCCTGCCGAGGCCCGCAGGTCGGTAGCCATGACCGTGGCGCCGGACAGGCGGGGCACGCCGCACACTACGGCGGTGTGGCCGTCGATGTCGATGCCGGCGCCCATGCGGCGCAGTTCCTGCACGTGCATGTAGCGGTTTTCGAAGATGGTCTCGACGATGAGCGCGGTGCCGTCGGCCACGGCATCCAGGGCCATGAGCTGGGCCTGCATGTCGGTGGCAAAGCCGGGGTATTCGTGCGTGCGGGCGCCCACGGCGCGCGGACGGCCTGAAATGGCCCCGCGTATCCAGTCGGGGCCGGTCTCGATGGTCAGGCCTGCTTCGATGAGCTTGTCCAGTGTGGCGCCCATGTGGTCAGGCGCGACGTTGCGCAGCATGATGTCGCCACCGGCCGCGCCCACGGCGCACAGGAAGGTGCCGGCTTCGATGCGATCGGGGATGACGCGGTGCTCCGCGCCATGCAGGCGCTGGACGCCTTCGATGACGATGCGATCGGTGCCGTGGCCCTGGATGTCGGCGCCCATCTTGATGAGCAGTTCGGCCAAATCCACGACTTCGGGTTCGCGCGCGGCATTTTCCAGCACGGTGCGGCCTTCGGCCAGCACGGCGGCCATGAGCAGGTTCTCGGTGCCGGTGACGGTGACCATGTCGGTGCGGATCGATGCGCCTTTCAGGCGCGTGGCGCGCGCCACGATGAAGCCGTGCTCGATCTCGATTTCGGCGCCCAGTGCGGCCATGCCCTTGATGTGCTGGTCCACCGGACGTTGGCCGATGCCGCAGCCGCCGGGCAGCGAGACGCGCACTTGGCCAAAGCGCGCAAGCAGCGGCCCCAGCACCAGCACGGAAGCGCGCATGGTCTTGACCAGGTCGTAGGGGGCTTCGAGTTTGTCGACTTTGTCGGCTTGCAGGAC
The DNA here is from genome assembly GCF_000382185.1 of Bordetella sp. FB-8. NCBI lineage: Bacteria > Pseudomonadati > Pseudomonadota > Betaproteobacteria > Burkholderiales > Alcaligenaceae > Bordetella > Bordetella sp. FB-8. The sequence continues at coordinate 1,527,132 of NZ_KB907784.1, forward strand.
GACGGTCTCGCCATTCTGCTCGGCGCGCACGCCCATCAGGCGCAGCAGCTTGAGCATGGTGTTGGTGTCGTTCAGCGCCGGCACATTGGCCAGGTGCACCGGGTCGGCCGTGAGCAGGCCGGCGCAGAGGATGGGGAGCGCGGCGTTCTTGGCGCCGGAGACGACGACTTCGCCCTGCAACCGGCGGCCGCCGGTGATGCGCAATTTGTCCATCAATCACCCGCCTTGGCGTATTCGCCGGGAGTGAGGGTGCGCATCGACAGCGCGTGAATTTCGGCCTTCATGCGATCGCCCAGCGCAGCGTAGACGAGCTGGTGGCGAGCGATGGGGCGCTTGCCTTCGAAGGCGTTGCTGACGATGACGGCGTCGAAATGCGAGCCGTCGCCGGTGACATCGACATGTTCGCAGGGCAGGCCCGCGGCGATGTAATCGCGTACCTGTTCGGGGGTGGGAAGCATGGTCGGATCCTGTGCGAAAGTATCAGAGACGGAGCTTGTAGCCGCTGGCTAGAAGGCGTAGCGCAATCAGCATGAGCGCTGCGAAGACGCCGGCCACGACGGCCAGGCTATGCCAGGGCGACACATCGGACACGGCGAAGAAGCCGTATCGAAAGCCGTCGATGGTGTAGAAGAGCGGGTTCCAGTGCGACACGGCCAGCCAGAAGGGCGGCAGGGTATGGATGGAGTAGAACACGCCGGACAGGAAGGTGGCCGGCATGATGAGAAAGTTCTGGAAGGCCGAGAGCTGGTCGAATTTTTCCGACCAGAGGCCGGCGACCAGGCCCAGCGTGCCCATGATGCCGCAGGACAGCAGGCCGAAGGCCAGCACCCAAAGAGGCTGCGCCGGCATGAGCGGCGCGAAGTACAGGGCCACCAGCCAAACGCACAGGCCCACCGCCAGCCCGCGCGCCACGGCGGCCAACACGTAGGCGCCGAAGATCTCGTAATGCGACATGGGCGGCAGCAGGATAAACACCAGGTTGCCCGACATGCGGCTCTGGATGATGGACGAGGACGGGTTGGCGAAGGCGTTCTGCAGCATGCTCATCATCATCAGCCCGGGGATGAGGAAGGCCGTGTAGGGCACACGCCCATACACCAGCGTGTGGCCTTCGAGCACGTGGGCGAACACTACCAGGTAGAGCAAGGCGGTGATGACGGGCGCGGCGACAGTCTGAAAGGCGACCTTCCAGAAGCGCTGCAACTCTTTGCGCAGCAGCGTTGGAAAACCCAGTCCGGCCTGCAGCTGGGGCTGCAGCGGCGCCGTGGGCGGCGCGAGGGGGGCGATGGGCGCATTCATGCCGCGATCTCCCGAGCCGCTGGATCGGGCGCTTCGTCGTGCATGATGCGCATGAAGGCCTCTTCCAGGTCCGCGCCGCCCACGCGCGCCAGCAAGGCGGCCGTGGTGTCCAGCGCCACCAGCCTGCCGCGCTTGAGCATGGCGATGCGGCCGCATAGCGCCTGGGCTTCTTCGAGATAATGGGTGGTCAGCATGATGGTGTGCCCCGCGCGGTTCAAGCGCGAGATGAACTGCCACAGGCTGTGGCGCAGATCGACGTCCACGCCGGCGGTGGGCTCGTCCAGCACGATGACCGGCGGGCGGTGCACCAGGGCCTGCGCCACCAGCACGCGCCGCTTCATGCCGCCGGACAGGGCGCGCATATTGCTGTCGGCCTTATCGGACAGCCCCAGGTTGTGCAGGATCTCGTCGATCCAGTCGTCGTTGTGGCGCAGGCCGAAATAGCCGGATTGGTTGCGCAGCGTCTCGCGTACCGTGAAAAAGGGATCGTAGACCAGCTCTTGCGGCACAACGCCCAGAGCGCGCCGTGCTGCCTTGTAGTCGGACACGACGTCGTAGCCGCATACGCTGGCCTTGCCCTGGGTGGCGCGGGCCAGGCCAGCCAGGATGGAGATCAGCGTGGTCTTGCCAGCCCCGTTGGGACCGAGCAGACCGAAGAATTCGCCCGGCTCGATGCGCAGGCTGACATCGTCCAGGGCCTGGAACCCCGGGGTGGCCGGTTGGCCCAGCCATTTGCGCCAGCCGCGCGGGCGCGGCGGGTAGATTTTTGAGATGTGTTCGAGATGGACGGCGGCGGACATGGGTAAACATCAGCCCGATCACTGGGATCGGGCTGGAAAAGAGCGAATTTCACATTATATAAGGGTGAAATTCCGATCAGTTGCCGCTGTTGCGCTGGTTGAGCGCCTTGATCAGTCCGTCGATGCCGCTCTGCTCGATCTGCTGCGCGAACTGGTTGCGATAGTTTTGGATCAGCCAGACCGCTTCCACGTTCAGGTCGTAGATCTGCCAGCCTTGTGGGCCTTTGCTCAGGCGGTAGTCGACCTCGACGGGCTGGGCGTTGGTGTTGGCGGTGATGGTCGTGCGCACGACGGCATCATCGCCCTGCACGTCGTTGGAGCGCTTGGGCAGCAGCTTGATGGTGGTGCTTGGGTCCACGCGGGTGAGCGCACCGCTGTAGGTGCGGATCAGGGTGCCGCGAAAAGCCTGGGCCAGATCGGTGCGTTGCTGCGGCGTGGCCTGGCGCCAATAGCGGCCGGCGGCCAGGCGCGTGGTCTTCTCGAAATCGACATGGGGCAGCACGTATTGGTCCACCACCTTGTTGATGCGCGCGATGTCGCTTTCCTGGGTGGAGCCGCCGGCCTTGAGCGCGTCCAGGGCTTGGTTGGCGACCTTGAATACGAGCTGCTCGGGCGAGCTGTTGGGGTCGGGCTTGTCGGTCTGGGCCTGGGCGGCGACAGCCACACAGGCCAGGAGCGTGGCGCACAGCAGGCGCTGCAATATAGCGGGGAAAGAGGACAACATGAAAACTCCTTACTTGGCCGGCGCGGCCGGCGCGGCGGACGGGGACGGTGCCATGGGCGCGGCCTTGTCTTGCTCGTCATCGTTATAGTTGGGCAGAGCCTCGTGGTTCGGCTTGTTGCCGCGCACCATGGCCGCGCGATGCTGCAGGTAGGCATCGCGCACGAAGCTGTAGGGATCGAGCGCGGTATGGTCGATCGTATTGGTCACATCGAGCAGGCTGGCTCGCCTGTCGACGAAATACAGGCCGTAGAGCGAATTGCGCAGGCCCACGTTGCGGATGTCGCGCAGCTCCAGCGGGTCGCCGAACCAGTCGGCGGTCATGCCTACGCCGTCGCGCACTGTGCTCGGTCCGAGCAGGGGCAGCACCAGGTACGGCCCCGGCTTCAGGCCCCATACGCCGAGCGTGGTGCCAAAGTCGCTGGGGATCTTGGGGTCGCCGGTGCGCGAGGCGATGTCCAGGCAGCCGCCCAAGCCCATCGTGGTGTTCAGCATGAAGCGGCCCCACATATTGATGGCATCCAGGCCGCGCTCTTGCAGCATGAGGTTGATGCCGCCCCAGATATCGCCCAGGTTGCTGAAGATGTTGTGCACGCACGATTGCACCGGATTGGGCAGGACCGTGGTGTAGACCGTTGCCACGGGCCGCATCACCAGGTGATCGACCGTGTCGTTGAATTTGTAGACGCCGCGGTTGAATCCTTCCCAGGGGTCGCGGGGATCGGGATGGGATGGCGCGGCGCAGCCGGCCATCAGCGCGCAGGCCAGTCCTGCAGCGGCGAAGCGAGAGGTAAGGGACATGCTCATGGCGATGATTATGGGTGCGTGCCGCTGGGGGAAGGGCTATTATTGCCCGGGGCACCGGCGGTGCCTTGCTTGTCGGCCGTGTTGTAGAGGAACTTGCTGATCAGGTTTTCCAGCACGACCGCGCTTTGTGTATAGCGGATTTTGCCGCCCGCCGCAAAATTCTGATCGTCGGCGCCGGCGCTCAAGCCGATGTATTGCTCGCCCAACAGGCCCGAGGTGAGGATAGCGGCCGAACTGTCCCGGGGGAATTTGTAGGCCGAATCGATGTCGAGCGTGACATCGGCCTGGAAGTTCTTGTTGTCAAAGCCGATGGCGGCCACGCGGCCCACCACCACGCCGGCGCTCTTGACCGGCGCGCGCACCTTCAGGCTGCCCACGTTGTCGAAGGAAGCGGTCAAGGGGTAGGTGGGTGCGAACGAGAAGCTGCTCATATTGCCGGCTTTCAGCGCCAGAAACACCAGCGCGGCGGCGCCCAGCAGCACGAACAGGCCTACCCAGAAATCGGTTTTCGTCTTGGACATGATTGTTCTCTAGCCTCCGAACATGAGGGCCGTCAGCAGGAAATCCAAACCCAGCACGACCAGCGAACCCACCACGACGGTGCGGGTGGTGGCGCGCGCCACGCCTTCTGGCGTGGGCTGTGCGTGCCAGCCTTCGTACAAGGCCACCAGTGTCACGGCAACGCCGAACACCAGGCTTTTGAGGACGCCGTTGGCCACGTCCTTCCATACATCCACGCCGCTTTGCATCTGCGACCAGAAGGCGCCGGAGTCCACGCCGATGAGCAGCACGCCCACCGCCCAGCCCCCTAGGATGCCTACCATGGAAAACACAGCGGCCAGAATGGGCATGGCGATCACCCCGCCCCAGAAGCGCGGCACCAGTACGCGGCGTAGCGGGTCGACGGCCATGACTTCCATGGCGGCCAGCTGTTCGCCGGCCTTCATCAGGCCGATCTCGGCGGTGAGCGAGGTACCGGCGCGACCGGCAAAGAGCAGCGCCGTGACCACCGGTCCCAGCTCGCGCACCAGCGACAGGGCCACCAGCAGGCCCAGGGCTTCCTCGGAACCGTAGCGGTTGAGCGTGTAATAGCCTTGCAGGCCCAGCACGAAGCCCACGAACATGCCCGAGACGGCCACGATCAGCAGCGAGTAATTGCCGATGAAGTGGATCTGCTGCGAGACCAGTCGCGGCCGGCGCAAGGCGATGCCGCTTCTTGCCAGCAGGGCGCCCAGAAAGCGGGCGAAGTAGCCGACCCCGCTGACCAGGCCCAGCGCCCAGGCGCCCAATGCGCTGACCGGGTTCATGTCCGGCTTTCCTTATCGCGCGCTGTGCGGCCGCCCGGTTGTTGTGCAAGCCAGGCTTCGAAAGCCGGCGTGTCGGGGTAGTTGAAAGCCACGGGGCCGTCGGGTGCGCCGTCCAGGAACTGGCGAACATAGGGGTCTTGCGAAACTTTGAGTTCCTGCGGCGTGCCGGCCGCGGCCAGCTTGCCCTGGCCTACCAGGTACACCCGGTCGGCGATGGCGAAGGATTCGGCCACATCGTGCGTGATCAGCACTGAAGCGCAGCCCAGTTGGTCGGACAGATGGCGGATGAGCCGGGCAGTGATGCCCAGGGAAATCGGATCGAGTCCGGCGAAGGGTTCGTCGTACAGGATGAGCTCCGGTTCCAGCACCACGGCGCGCGCCAGCGCGACGCGGCGCGCCATGCCGCCGGAGATCTCCGCGACTTTCAAGTGGGCCGCTGCGCGCAGGCCGACCGCGTCGAGCTTGGCCAGCACGCGCTCAAGGATAGCGGCTTCGTCGTGCCGGGTGTGTTCGCGCAAAGGAAAGGCGACGTTCTCGAAGACGTTCAGGTCGGTAAAGAGCGCACCTTGCTGGAACAGCACGCCCATGCGCTGGCGCAGGGCCCGCAGCCCCGTGGACGACTGCGCGCCGATATCCTGGCCGAAGACCCTGACCGTGCCGCCTTGGGCGGGGATCTGGCCGGTGGCCGCGCGCAGCAGCGTAGTCTTGCCCGACCCCGAACCGCCCATGACGGCCACGACCTGCCCGGCCCGGGCCTGCATCGAGATATTGCCGAGCACGGTGAAGTCCCCATAGCCCAGGGTCACGCTGTCCAGAGACAGAGCGGGATCCCGAGGGGGGGGGGGACTTTCAGGCATGAGCAGCAGAGGGACTGTTGGCACGGCGTTGATTGTAATGTAGTCACGTCTTGCGCCTCATCAGGGCGGTGGGGGCGGGCGCTTCATCACATGACTTCGACCGGTTTCAGGTCTCTCGCCAAAACCTTGCCTCTTGCATGGAAATCCACCATCGCCGGCAAGGTCGGGCTGGCGTATCCCAGCAGTTTGCGTGTGCCTTGGCCAGCCAGCCCTCGCCGCGCCAGCGCCTGTACTTGCCGTCGATGCCATGCGCTTGGCACACCGTATTGGCCGCTTCGCGCAGAAATAACGGCTTTCCTGCACGCGCAAAGGCGCGCCGATGGCGGACGAAACGCCAAGCCTGCTGACTTGGCGCGGGCAAATGAGCGCGCGTCAAGCCGTGCGAAAAATTGTCGGCGCGATGGCGCGATATCTCGTCTCGACCGGAGAGTCCGGTGCCGGTTTCGTGCAGGATCTTGACTAGAAAAACCGCGCGTGCCGGCGATCAGCGCGGCAGGTCGCTGGCGCCCATCAGGAACTCGTCCACGGCGCGCGCGCACTGACGGCCTTCGCGGATGGCCCAGACCACCAGCGACTGGCCGCGGCGCATGTCGCCGGCGGCGAAGACCTTGTCGACGCTGGTGCGGTAGTCGTCGGTGTTGGCGCGTGCATTGCCGCGCGCGTCGCGATCCAGGCCGAAGGCATCGAGCACGGTCTGCACCGGCGAGACAAAGCCCATGGCCAGAAGCACCAGGTCGGCTTTCATTTCGAATTCCGAACCGGGGACTTCGGCCATTTTCATCTGGCCGGTGGCTTCGTCGCGAGTCCATTCGACGCGCGCGGCAATGAGCTTCTCGACCTTGCCGTTGCTGCCTTCGAGCCGCTTGGTGACCACGCTCCAGTCGCGCTGGCAGCCTTCGTCGTGTGAGGACGAGGTGCGCAGCTTGAGCGGCCAGTAGGGCCAGACCAGCGGCTTGTTCTCGGCCTGGGGCGGCTGGTCGGTGATCTCGAATTGCATGACCGAGGCGGCGCCGTGGCGGTTGCTGGTGCCCACACAGTCCGAGCCAGTGTCGCCGCCGCCGATCACCACCACGTGCTTGCCGGTGGCCTTGGGCTGGCCGCTCACGCGGTCGCCCGCCACGGCCTTGTTCTGCGGGCGCAGAAAGTCCATGGCGTAGTAGACGCCGGACAGTTCGCGTCCCGGGATGGGCAGGTCGCGCGGGGTCTCCGCCCCGCCGGACATGACCACGGCGTCGAAATCGATCAGCATCGACTCGGGTGTGCGCACCGTCAGGCCGTCAGCGGCCTTGTCCGTGGGCTTGCCGACGTAAGTCGCGGGGGCGAACTCCACCCCTTCGGCTTCCATCTGGGCGATGCGCCGGTCGATGAGCGGCTTTTCCAGCTTGAAGTCGGGAATGCCGTAGCGCAGCAGCCCGCCGATGCGGTCGCTCTTTTCGAACAGCGTCACGGCGTGGCCGGCGCGCGCCAGTTGCTGGGCGCAGGCCAGTCCCGCCGGACCCGAGCCGACCACGGCGACCTTCTTGCCGGTCTTGCGCACGGGCGGCTGCGGCTTGATCCAGCCTTCGGTCCAGCCCTTGTCGATGATGGCGTGCTCGATCGACTTGATGCCCACGGCATCGTCGTTGATGTTGAGTGTGCACGCGGCTTCGCACGGAGCCGGACAGATGCGGCCGGTGAATTCCGGGAAGTTGTTGGTGGAATGCAGCACATGCAGCGCCTGCTGCCATTGCTGGCGGTACACCAGGTCGTTCCAGTCGGGGATGATGTTGTTGACCGGGCAGCCGTTGGTGCAGAACGGAATGCCGCAATCCATGCAGCGGGCGGCCTGCTGCTTGGCCTGGCCGTCGTCCAGGTGCAGGACGAATTCGCTCCAGTGCTTCAGACGCTTTTGCGGGGCTTCGTACGCTTCTTGCAGGCGTTCGAATTCCATGAAGCCGGTGATCTTACCCATGTTCGAGTCCTTGTCGGGTCGCGGTTGCTTTTGCGAGTGTCTTGTTCAGGCTTGTTGGCGCGGGCGAAAGTCAGGCGACCATCTGTTCGGGGTTGGCTGCCTGCCACAGCTCGGCCAGCGCGCGCTTGTATTCGATCGGCATGACCTTGACGAACTTGCCGCGCGCGGTCTCCCAGTCGCCCAGAATTTCGCGGGCACGGAAGCTGCCGGTATAGCGGAAGTGGTCTTCCACCAGACGGCGCAGCAGGGTTTCGTCGGCCTGCGGTTCGCCGCCGCGCTGGGCGCTGTGCCAGGTGGCCTGGGCGCTCTCGCCCGATTGCTCGGCGTGCGCCAGCACGGGTTCGAGTTCGACCATAGCCAGGTTGCAGCGCTGGCGGAAACTGCGGTCCGGGTCCCACACATAGGCCACGCCGCCCGACATGCCGGCGGCGAAGTTGCGGCCGGTGTTGCCCAGAACGACGACGGTGCCGCCCGTCATGTATTCGCAGCCGTGGTCGCCCGTGCCTTCCACCACCGCGGCCGCGCCCGAGTTGCGCACCGCGAAGCGCTCGCCCGCCACGCCGTTCAGATAGGCCTCACCGGACAATGCGCCGTACAGCGCCGTGTTGCCGGCGATGATGTGCTCGGGGCCGAAGCCGCGGAAGTCGTTGGGCGAGCGCGCGATGATGCGGCCGCCCGACAGGCCCTTGCCGACGTAGTCGTTGGCTTCGCCCACCAGGTCGAAGGTGATGCCATGGGCCAGGAAGGCGCCGAAACTCTGGCCGGCCGTGCCGTTGCACTGAATGTGGATGGTGTCGTCCGGCAGGCCTTCATGGCCGTGGCGCGTGGCCACCGCGCCCGACAGCATGGCACCGATGGTGCGGTTGCGGTTGCGCACGGGGGTGATGAAGGAGACCTTCTCGCCGCGCTCAAGCGCGGGCTTGCAGCGTTCAATGAGTTGGTGATCCAGCGCGCCGGCCAGGCCATGGTCCTGTTGCTCGACCTGGAAGATGGCATCGCCGGCGATGGGCACGGGCCGATGGAACACGCGCGAGAAATCCAGGCCGCGGGCCTTCCAGTGCTCGATGCCGGCGCGCACGTCCAGCAGGTCCGTGCGTCCGATCATGTCCTCGAACCTGCGGATGCCCAGCTGGGCCATGATCTCGCGCACTTCCTCGGCGACGAAGAAGAAGAAATTCACCACGTGCTCAGGCTTGCCCGAGAATTTCTTGCGCAGCTGCGGGTCTTGCGTGGCCACGCCCACCGGGCAGGTGTTCAGGTGGCACTTGCGCATCATGATGCAGCCCTCGACCACCAGCGGCGCGGTGGCAAAGCCGAATTCTTCCGCGCCCAGCAACGCGCCGATAGCGACGTCGCGGCCGGTCTTCATCTGGCCGTCGGCCTGCACGCGGATGCGGCTGCGCAGGCGGTTGAGCACCAGCGTCTGCTGAGTCTCGGCCAGGCCCAATTCCCAGGGCGTGCCGGCGTGCTTGATCGAGGACACGGGCGAGGCGCCGGTGCCGCCGTCGTGGCCGGCGATGACCACATGATCGGCCTTGGCCTTGGCCACGCCGGCCGCCACGGTCCCTACGCCCACTTCCGACACCAGTTTGACCGAGATCGAGGCGCGGCTGTTGACGTTCTTCAGGTCGTGGATAAGCTGGGCCAGGTCTTCGATGGAATAGATGTCGTGGTGCGGCGGGGGCGAGATCAAGCCCACGCCCGGCACTGAGCAACGCAGCTTGCCGATGTATTCGGTGACCTTGTGGCCAGGTAGCTGACCGCCCTCGCCGGGCTTGGCACCCTGCGCCATCTTGATCTGGATCTGGTCGGCCGAACTCAAGTATTCGGCGCTGACGCCGAAGCGGCCCGAGGCCACCTGCTTGATGCGCGAGCGCAGCGAGTCGCCTTTCTGCAGCGCCACATCGGCGGCGATGCGGTCCGAACCCAGCACCGAGGCCAGCGTGTCGCCATCCTTGATGCTCGACTTGCCCGTGCGCAGTTCGTTGCGGTAGCGCAGTTCGTCCTCGCCGCCTTCGCCGGTGTTGGACTTGCCGCCGATGCGGTTCATGGCTACGGCCAGCGTCGAGTGGGCCTCTGTGGAAATCGAACCCAGTGACATGGCGCCGGTGGCGAAGCGCTTGACGATTTCCTTGGCGGGTTCGACCTCGTCCAGGGAAATGGCCCGGCTCGGATCGACCTTGAACTCGAACAGTCCGCGCAGCGTCATGTGACGCTTGGACTGGTTGTTGATGATCTGCGCGTATTCCTTGTAGGTGCGGTAGTTGTTCGCGCGCGCCGAATGCTGCAGCTTGGCGATGGAGTCCGGCGTCCACATGTGCTCTTCGCCGCGGATGCGGAAGGCGTATTCGCCGCCCGCGTCCAGGTCCTGCGCCAGTACGGGGTCGTTGCCGAAGGCGGCGCGGTGCAGGCGCAGGGCTTCCTCGGCCACCTCGAAGATGCCGATGCCTTCGATGTTGGAGGCTGTGCCGGTGAAGTACTTGTCGATCAGGCTGCGCTGCAGGCCCACGGCTTCGAAGATCTGCGCGCCGCAATACGACATGTAGGTCGAGATGCCCATCTTGGACATGACCTTGTTCAGGCCCTTGCCGACGGCCTTGATGTAGTTCTTTACGGCCTTGGCGGGTTCGGGCATTTTGCCCAGCGATTCCAGCGCCAGGTAGGGGTGGATGGCCTCGGCGCCGTAGCCCCCCAGCAGCGCGAAGTGGTGCACTTCGCGCGCCGAGCCGGTCTCCACCACCAGGCCGGTGGCGGTGCGCAGGCCCGCGCGGATCAGGTGCTGGTGCACGGCCGACACGGCCAGCAGCGCCGGGATCGCCACGCGCTCGCCGTCGACCAGGCGATCGGACACGACCAGGATGTTGTAGCCGCTCTTGACCGCATCGACGGCGCGCGCGCACAGCGCGGCCACGCGGGCCTCGATGCCTTCGGAACCCCAGGCGGCCGGGTAGGTGATGTCCAGCTCGAAGCTGCGGAATTTCTGGCCGGTGACCTGCTCGATGCCGCGGATCTGTGCCATGTCGGCGAAATCCAGCACGGGCTGTGCGATTTCCAGGCGCAGCGGCGGGTTGACGTTGTTGATGTCCAGCAGATTGGGCTTGGGTCCGATGAAAGACACCAGCGACATCACCATTTGTTCGCGGATCGGGTCGATAGGGGGGTTGGTGACCTGCGCGAACAGCTGGCGGAAGTAGTTGTAGAAGGGCTTGGGACGGTTCGACAATACCGCCAGCGGCGCGTCGTTGCCCATAGATCCGATGATTTCCTCGCCCGTGGCCGCCATGGGTTCGAGGATGAACTTGTAGTCCTCCTGCGTCCAGCCAAAGGCCTGCTGACGATCGAGCAGCGATACGCTGGTCTGCGTGGCGGGCGAGACGACGTTTTGCTGCGCCGGAAGCGAATCGAGTTTGACCTGCAGGCGGTCGATCCACTGGCGATACGGGCGGCTGTTGGCCAGTTGCGCCTTGACCTCGGCGTCGTCGATGATGCGGCCTTGCTCCAGGTCGATGAGGAACATCTTGCCCGGCTGCAGGCGCCATTTCTTGGTGATGCGGTGCTCGGGGATGGGCAGGGTGCCGGCCTCGGAGGCCAGGATGACCATGTCGTCGTCGGTGACCAGGTAGCGGGCCGGGCGCAGACCGTTGCGGTCCAGCGTGGCGCCGATCTGGCGGCCGTCGGTAAAGGCGATGGCGGCGGGGCCGTCCCAGGGCTCCATCATGGCCGCGTGGTATTCGTAGAAGGCGCGGCGGCTGGCGTCCATCTGGGTGTGCTGCTCCCAGGCCTCGGGGATCATCATCATCATGGCATGCGAGAGCGCATAGCCGGAGTTGACCAGCAGTTCCAGGCAGTTGTCGAAAGTTGCCGTATCGGACTGGCCCTCGTAGACGATGGGGTAGAGTTTTTTGAGGTCGTCGCCGAGTACGGCCGACTGCATCATGCCTTCGCGCGCGCGCAGCCAGTTGAAGTTGCCCTTGACCGTGTTGATCTCGCCGTTGTGGGCAATCATGCGGTAGGGGTGGGCCAGCGGCCAGGCGGGGAAGGTGTTGGTCGAGAAGCGCTGGTGCACCAGCGCCAGGGCCGAAACGGTGCGCGGGTCGGCCAGGTCGCGGTAGTAGCGCCCAACCTGGTCGGCCAGCAGCAGGCCCTTGTAGACCACGGTGCGCACCGAGGCCGAGGGCACGAAGTATTCCTTGCCGTGGGCCAGTTGCATGGCCTGGATGGCGTGGCTGGCGGTTTTGCGGATGACGTAGAGCTTGCGTTCCAGCGCGTCGGGCACCATGACGTCGGGGCCGCGGCCGATGAAGAGCTGGCGGATGACCGGTTCGACCGAGCGCACGGCGGGCGACATGGGCATGTCGGTGTCCACCGGTACGTCGCGCCAGCCCAGCACGATCTGGCCCTCGGCGCGCACCGAGCGCTCGAGCTCCTGTTCGCAGGCCAGGCGCGAGGCGGTTTCCTTGGGCAGGAAGACCATGGCCACGCCGTATTCGCCCTGTTGGGGCAGCACGATGCCGCGCTGCGCCATGTCATCGCGGTAGAGCTGGTCGGGAATCTGGATCAGGATGCCCGCGCCATCGCCCATGAGCTTGTCGGCGCCGACCGCGCCGCGATGGTCCAGGTTTTCGAGGATCTTCAGGCCCTGCTGGATGATGGTGTGGCTCTTGTGTCCCTTGATATGAGCGACGAAGCCCACGCCGCAGGCGTCATGCTCGTTGCTGGGGTGGTACAGCCCTTGGGCCGGCGGCATTCCGATGCGGCTGGCATCGATGGGCGCGGCCGGCTTAGGCGCGGCCGGCACAGGCGCGGCCGGCACGTCGGCATGGCGGGAGAGGGAGGACGAAATAGGGGGCATGGCGCGCTCCGCGTGGGGACTGCGGGAATTGTTGTCAGAAACAGTAGGGCGAAGATAGCGCGCCGGGATTCGATGTGCAAGTGCAATAAAAAGGGTATGTCCCTAAATTTTATTCCAATGGCAAGATACTTTTAAAAATGGGGACATTTATTTTTCTTTTTAAAAACAATATAGTAATCAACTCACCTTTTATGGGCGGGTGAGAAAAAGCGATTTTATACATTGATAAGACCCCATTTTATTTTGGGAATCTTCAGGGCGATAAGGCGCTTACTGCTCAGGCTTGGGTGCCTTGGCGGGCACGGTAATGGCCTGGCCGAACCACTTGGTCTGCAGTTCCGCAAGCTTGCCCTGTTGGGTGAGTTCTCGCATGGCGTTCGAGATTGCCTCGAAGAGCGACCTGGAATCGCCGTCATCGCGCATCATGTAGCCGTAATAGACCCGAGTACCGAAGCCAGGCTGGACCACGCCGAAGACGCCGGGGCTGTGACGCAGGACTTCCATGACGTCGTTGGCGGCAATGGCCACGCCGTCCAGGCGGCCGGCCTTCAGATCGGCATTGGCCAGGCGATTGTCGGCATACTCGACGATAGCGACAGGCCTGGGCAGGGTTGTGTTGAACCTTCTGAGCTCGGCCAGGGCGAAAGAGCCGCGCTGCGCACCGATTTTCTTGCCTGCGATGTCCGCGGGTTTGACCAGGCCGGTTTCGCCCTTGCGGATTTCGATCATGGTCTGGGCGCTGGAGACGGGCGGCAGGAAGCGGAAGGTTTTGGCCAGGTCGGCCGTGATCGGAGCCGGACCCCCGGCAAGGTCGAATTTCCTCGATTGCAGACCGAGCATGATCCTGGGCCAGGGCCGGTCGATCCAATCGATCTTCAAGCCCAGCTTATGGCCGATCTGCGCGAACAGGTCGACGTTGAAGCCGGCGTGCTTGCCGTCCTGGATGAAATCGTAGGGAGGGAATTGCTCTTCCGTGGCAATGTGCAGCACGCCTGCGGCCTGGGCGCGCGCCAGTGCGTCCTGGGCGCGGGCGGTGCCACCTAGCAGGGTGAGGGAAATGACGGCGGCGCAGGCGGCGACAAGGTGTTTCGGGCGACGCATTTAACGGCAAAAACTCATGTCAAAAGACCCTAAGATGCGGCCGTGCCGGGCAGCGGCTTCTTGCGGGGGCGGCCGCGATGGCCGGGCGAGACGCGGCGGCTGGCGGTGTGGGACAGGCTGGCGATAAAGGCCGGTCCGCCCAGCGCCCATTGGCCCGAGACAGCTTGTTCAATGCGCTGGGACTCGTCGCGCGAAAGGCCGTCTTGCAGCAGCTTGCGGTAATTGGCCTGGCGGTCGAAGGGCGTGTTGCCGCAGGCCCAGTAGTCGGCGTGGTCCGTCTGCCACGACGGGGCGGGCGTCTGGTGGCTGGCGCCGGTGTGGCTGCCGGCCGAGGACCAGGGCCAGGAATCCGGGTCGGACGCGCCGCCGCTGCGCACGGGGTAGGTTTCAAGCCAGATCTGGGCGCGCAGTACCCAGGGGTGGGGTTCGAGCAGGGCCGACCGGTAGCGCCCGGCGAAGACCCTGCCCCCGCGCAGGCGGGCCGCCAGGTTGCGCCCCAGGGTCTGCATCAGACGAGGCAGGCCGGATTCGTCGGCCGGAGTGGCCAGGAGCAGGATGCGGTCGGTGGCAAGGACCCAGCCATGCACGGCCACTTTGTGGCGCTGGGCCGAGTCGCCCAGCCAGCCGACGAGCTGGTTGAGAATGTCCTGCGGCGCGGGCTGGCCCGGCGCCGCCAATGGCTGGACGAAACTGGCCTGCACCAATTGGGGCAGCCCGGGAGCATACAGTCGGGGCAGACGAGCCATGAGATTTAACCTTGCAAGGGGACGCAAGAGGGTTGGGGTCACTATATTAAATAGTGCCGCTGTCGTCGATGGTCATCCGGGGGCAAATCGTGCGCAGGCGTAACAGCGCGCTGCATAAGCGGCCGCGCGCCTAGCGGGAATAACCGCTCCCGCAGGGAACTCCTACATGCTGGAAAGGTCAAATTAGCACTCGACAAAGTAGAGTGCTAACATCATTCAAATGCTTATTTCCTACCTTCAGGAGGCCACGCCATGAAAGCAGCCAGTATCGCGACGGACAGGTCCAACGCGCTGGCGTTGGCAGTGGCCAACCCGGGCGCGCTCGGCACCATTGACGCCTATATCTCGACGGTCAACCGCCTGCCGGTGCTCAGCGCCGAACGCGAAACCGATCTTGCTCGCCGCCTGCGCGATCATGAAGATCTCGAGGCCGCGCGCGAGCTCATCCTGTCGCACCTGCGCCTGGTGGTGTCGGTGGCACGTCAATATCTGGGCTACGGCCTGCCGCACGCCGATCTCATCCAGGAAGGCAACGTTGGCCTGATGAAGGCCGTCAAACGCTTCGACCCCGAACGCGGTGTGCGCCTGGTGTCTTTCGCCGTGCACTGGATCAAGGCCGAGATCCATGAATACATCGTGCGCAACTGGCGCATGGTCAAGGTGGCCACCACCAAGGCACAGCGCAAGCTTTTCTTCAATCTGCGCAGCATGCGGCCCGATGGCCAGACGCTGGCCAGCGAGCAGGTCGACCATATCGCCGAAGAGCTGAATGTGCGCCGCGAAGACGTGCGCGAAATGGAAGTGCGCCTGTCCGGCCGCGACCTTTCGCTGGAAGGCCAGGACGACGACGAGGACAGCTTTGCGCCCATCGCCTATCTGTCCGACGAAGGCCGCGAGGAACCTACGCGCGTGCTGGCCCGCAAAGCGCACACCGCCCTGGAGGGCGAGGGGCTGACCCAGGCGCTCGAGGGCTTGGATGCGCGCTCGCGCCGCATCATCGAGGCGCGCTGGCTGCAGGACGACGGCGGCCTGACGCTGCACGATCTGGCCGCCGAGTTCGGCGTGTCGGCCGAGCGCATCCGCCAGATCGAGGCGGCCGCGCTCAAGAAGATGCGCGGCGCCCTCGCGCCGGCCTGATCTTCAAGCCGCTGTAAACGCCCAAGGCGCCGCGGGTCGGCGCCTTGGGCGTTTCGCAAACCCACTATCCGCTATCCTTGAGGTTCGCATAGACAAGGAGCCTCGAGGCGCATGGACGTCGGCCTGATCGTTTTCGGCATTGCCGGCCTGCTCACGCTGGTCTGCTTCATGCCGCCTCTGGCGGCCCGCCTCAAGCTGCCGTATTCGGTGCTGCTGGCGATCGTCGGCTGCCTACTCGGCATTCTCATGCACTGGCACGGGTGGGTGCCTCCAGTGCTGGGCGATCTGCTCGCCACCATCGATCACTTCGAGATTTCGTCGGACACCTTCCTCATGGTGTTCCTGCCGGTGCTGCTGTTCGAAACGTCGCTGTCGATGAACGTGCGTCGCCTGATGGACGACCTGGGTCCCATTCTGCTGATGGCCATCGTGGCGGTGGTGGTCTGCACCATCGTGGTAGGCCTGGCCCTGAACGCGGCTTCGAACTACGGGATCATCGCCTGCCTGCTGCTGGGGGCTATCGTGGCCACGACCGATCCGGTGGCCGTGGTGAGCATCTTTCGCGAAGTGGGGGCGCCCAAGCGGCTGACTACGCTGATTGAAGGCGAGAGCCTGCTCAACGACGCGGCATCCATCGCCCTGTACTCGGTGTTGGTGGCGACGCTGGCCGGCGGCGCGATGGAACATGGCCGGCTGTCGGTGGGCGGCGTGCTGGGCGCCTTCCTGTTCACCTTCCTGGGCGGCGGGCTGGCTGGTTACATCATGGGGCGCGCGGCTTGCTGGCTGTTCGCGTTGCTGCGCGGCTTTCCCACGGCCGAGATCACGCTCACGCTCAGCCTGGCCTATCTTTCCTTCTACATCCCCGAACACTACCTGGGTGTATCGGGCGTGGTGGCCACGGTCATCTCCGGGCTGGTGGTGGGTTCGACGGGCCGCACGCGCATGTCTCCAGGCACCTTCGAACACCTGGCTCTGGCCTGGGAACAGTTCGGCTTCTGGGCCAATTCGCTGATCTTCCTGTTTGCCTCGATGCTGATTCCGCGCATGATGGCCCATGCCGGCTGGCTGGAGTTGAGCATGGTGCTGGTGGTGTTCGCCGCCACGCTGGCGGCGCGCGCCGTCGTGGTGTTCGGCCTGCTGCCGCTGCTGCGCGTGATGCGCATGAGCTCCCGGGTCAGCAAGTCCTACAAGGCTGTGATGCTGTGGGGCGGCCTGCGCGGGGCCGTATCGCTGGCGCTGGCGCTGGCGGTAATCGAGAAGGACGCCATTCCCGAATCCGTGCGACAGTTCGTGGGCGTGGCCACCACGGGTTTCGTGCTGATGACGCTCTTGATCAACGGCACGACGCTGCGCTGGCTGATCGGCATGCTGGGCCTGAACCAGCTCTCGCCCATGGAGCACAGCCTGCGCAACCAGGCGCTCATCATCGCCCTGGAAGACCTGCAGGAGCGCACCGACGAGATCGCGCGCACCGATCACATCGGCAGCGAAGCCAGCGCACGCATCCACGCCGTGTTCGATGCCAGCCTGGCCAGCGTTCAGGACGCGCAGGCGGCCCAGCTGACCGTCGAGCAGCGCGTGCGGGTGGGCCTGGCCGCTGTGGCGCAGCGCGAACAGGAAATGTTCTTCGACATTCTCAAGGCGCAGATCGTCGACTGGCGCATGGCCGAGAACCTGCTGGCGCGCGCCGAGCGGCTGGAGGATTCGATCCGTTCGCATGGGTTGCCAGGCTTGCAGGCGGCCATCGAGGCCGACGTGCGATACGGCCGCGGTTTCCGCATCGCCTTGCGCATGTACGACCTGTTCGGCTGGCAGGGCTGGCTGGCGCGCGAGCTGGCGCAACGCTTCTCCGCGCTGATGACCAAACGCTCGGTGGTGCAGCAACTCCTTAAATTCGCGCACGACGAACTCGGGCCGCTTCTGGGCCAGGAGGTGGCCCAGCGCATCGTCGACATCCACCAGCGCCGCCTGAGCCTGGTCGAGAACGCCATGCAGGCGCTTAATTTGCAATACCCGTCCTACGCGCAGTGGCTGCAGGAAAGCTATCTGGGCCGGGTGGCCCGCGAACTCGAGCGTCGGCGCTACCGCACCATGCTGGATCAGTTCCTGATCGGCGGCGAGGTGTATGCCGATCTGATGAGCCAATTGAACAGCCGCTGGCGGCATATCGACCGCCATCCGCCGCTGGACATGGAAATGGGCGCGGCCGACCTGATCAAGCGGGTGCCGCTGTTCGAAGGCCTGAGCGCCGAATCGCTGCGCGCCATCGGCCGCCTGCTGCGGCCGCGCCTGGCCTTGCCGGACCAGCCCATCTTGGGACGCGGCAGTTACGGCGCCGCCATGTGCTTCGTGGCTTCGGGCGCCGTGGCCGTGCATCTGCCGGACGGCACGGCGGTGGAGCTGGGCAGCGGAGAGTTCTTCGGCGAGCTGGCCTTGCTGGGCGAGCGGCAGGTCACGCCCAGGGTGACCTCGCTGGGCTACAGCAAGCTGCTAATGCTCTCGGCCCGGGACTTCGACGCGCTGCTGCGCCAGGATGTGGATCTGCGCGGGCGCATCGAGGTGGTGGCCAAGCAGCGCATGCGCGCCATCGAAGTGTGGAAGCAGTTCTCGCAGCAGCCTTCGCCGGACGGGGCGGCGACATAGGGCCGCGCGGCTTTGCGCGCACTGCGCTCAGTCCGTGCGCAGCAATTCCTCGACGATGACCAGGGCGGCCTCCAGCGTGAACTTGCCCGCCTCGACCAAGCCGAGGACCTCGTCCACCGGCATGGCGGCGATCTGAATGACCTCGCCGTCGCGGTTGGTCGGCCGCGCATCGGGGGCTAATACGCAGCGGCTGGCCAGCAAGTCTTCCACTTGATAACCTTCGGGCAGGCGGCGCTGCAGGCGCAGGATGGTATGCAGCGGGCCCCGGCCTTGCAGTTGCGGGGCATCCAGGCCAGCCTCTTCGCCGCATTCGCGCACCAGGGCCAGGTCCAGGCTTTCGCCGCTGCCGACCAGGCCTCCGACCAGCGTGTCCCACATGCCCGGGTCGGTGGCTTTGTCCAGTGCCCGGCGGGCAACCCACAGACGGCCGTCGGCAGTCCATGCGTTCAGATGCACCGCGCGGGTAAGCAGACCCAAGGGACGCATGGCGGCGCGTTCGATCGCGCCCAGCAGTTCGCCGTTGGAATGTATGTCCAGCAATTCGTCGCGCCAACCGCGCAAGCAGCGGGCTTGGCGCAGTGCCTGCGCGGCCTGCGCCAGCGCTGCGTCGAGCGCCGGCCCGGGTTGCCTGCCCGGCAGCAGCAGCACGATGCCGTCCTCGAGGGCGGCCAGTCCGGCCTGGCGTAAGGCCGCCTGGGCGGCCGGGGTGATCCAGCCGCAGCGGTGGCCGGCCAGATCCAGCGGCAGGGACCCCTCAGGAGGCGGTTCGCTGGCTTGGGCGCGCAGGGTGTCGTACAGGGAGATGAGGCGGGCAGGCGGGATGAGATGCATGATGGCGCGGATTTTAATGCGTGCGCAGCGGCGCACGCCGCTGCGCACGCATTATTCCGCATTGCGTCAGCTGCCTATGCAAAAATGCGGACATGGATCGCATCACCCGCATTTACCGCAAGCTGGTTTTTCTGACCTGGTTTCTGACGCTGGACCTGATCATGTTCGGCGCCTTCGTGCGCCTGACCGATTCCGGGCTGGGCTGTCCCGATTGGCCGGGCTGCTACGGCAGCACCTCGCCCCTGGGCTCGCTGCCCGAGATCGACCAGGCCGTGCGCACCATGCCCTACGGGCCGGTCTCCCTTTCCAAGGCCTGGATCGAGATGGTGCACCGTTACGTCGGCGCCACGCTCGGCTGTCTCATCATCGCCATTCTCTACATGGCCTGGCGCTATCGCCGCCACCTTGGCCGCTCGCCGGCCCTGGCCACGGCGACCCTGGCCGCCGTATGCCTGCAGGGCGCCTTCGGCGCCTGGACGGTCACGCACCGGCTCATGCCCGCGGTGGTGACGGCGCACCTGGCCATAGGCCTGATCTTGCTGGGGCTTCTGACCGCGCTGGCCGCGCGCGAAAAGCCGCATCGGGCGCTGGCGGCCGCGGCCAGGCGATTCAGGCCCTGGGTGGGGGTCGGCCTGTTGCTGCTGTCGCTGCAGATCCTGCTGGGCGGCTGGGTCAGCACCAACTATGCCGCGCTGGCCTGCATGGACTTTCCCATGTGTCAGGGCGCCTGGGTGCCCCCGATGGATTTCCGCGATGGCTTCTCGCTGATCCGCGCTCTGGGCGAATTGCCCTCGGGCCAGGCGATCTCCCAGGCGGCGCTGACGGCCATCCACTGGACCCACCGCAATTTCGCCTTCGTGGTCTTTCTCTATCTGGTTCCCCTGGCCTGGCGGCTGCGCGCCGAGGCGGGGGTGCGCGGACCGGCCACGTTGCTGCTGTGCCTGCTGCTGGCGCAGCTGCTCACCGGGCTCACCACCATCTTCTTTCAGTGGCCCTTGGCTGTGGCGGTGCTGCACACAGGCGGGGCGGCGGCCATCACGCTGGTCATGGTTCTGATTCTGGTCCGCCTGGGCACGGCCGGTGGGCCGCCTGTTACATCTGCGAGATAAAATAACGGCATCATGACCGCCGCCGCCACTCAATCTTCTCAAGGCCTGCTGCGTCAGTACTTGGTGCTGACCAAGCCCAGGGTCACGCAGCTGGCCGTCTTCTGTGCGGTCATCGGCATGTTCCTGGCAGTGCCTGGCCTGCCGCGCTGGGAAAGCGTGGTCTACGGCGTGTTGGGCATTTGGCTGCTGGCCGCCGCGGCCTTCGCCATCAACTGCCTCATCGAACAGGAAGTCGACGCCCGCATGACGCGCACGGCGCGGCGCGCCACGGCTCAGGGGACCATCGCCGCCTACCAGGTCCTCGGACTCTCGGGCCTGCTGGGCGGCGTGGGCATGCTGGTGCTCTACCTGCTGGTCAACCCGCTCACCATGTGGCTGACCTTCGCCACTTTCGTGGGCTATGCCATCATCTACACGGTCATTCTCAAGCCGCACACCTCGCAGAACATCGTCATCGGCGGCCTGGCCGGCGCCATGCCGCCAGCGCTGGGCTGGGCGGCCGTGGCCCATGCCGTGCCGGTCCAGGCCTGGCTGCTGGTGCTCATCATCTTCGTCTGGACGCCGCCGCATTTCTGGGCCCTGGCCCTGTACCGCGAGCAGGACTACATCAAGTCCGGCCTGCCTATGCTGCCGGTCACGCACGGCCGGCGCCATACCCAGCTGCAGATCCTGCTCTACAGCGTGGGCCTGTTCATCGTGTCGCTGCTACCCTACGCCGTCCACATGAACGGCTTGCCCTATCTACTGTGCGCGGTGGTGCTCAGCGGCCTGTTCCTGCGGCATGCCTGGCGCCTGTTCCGGCACTACAGCGACGCGCAGGCGCGTCGCCTGTTCCGTTATTCCATCGTGTATTTGTCGCTGTTGTTCGCTGCCTTGCTCGTGGACCACTGGATCGGACTGCTGCTTGCATGATGATGCCGACGAAAGAACCGACCGTCTCCGGTCGCCGCCGCGCGCTGCGCATCGCGGCATCGGGCGCCCTGGTGCTGTCCATGCCTTGGGCGTTGGCCGCCTGCGGCGATAAAGGCCCGGCTTTCAAGGGCAGCGACATCACGGGCACGCACCTGGGCAAGGACTGGACCCTCACCGATTTCAACGGCCAGCCGCGCACGCTGGCTAGTTTTGCCGGCAAGGTGGTCGTCGTGTTCTTCGGTTATACCCAGTGTCCCGACGTCTGCCCGACTTCGCTGGCCGAGTTGGCCGACGTGATGCACAAGCTCGGCCCCGATGCCGACAAAGTGCAGGTGCTTTTCATCACGGTCGATCCCGGCCGCGACACGGCCGAGGTGCTCAAGCAGTACGCGACCGCGTTCGATCCGCGTTTTCTGGCCCTGCGCGGCACGGCCGAGGAAACCCGCAAGGCCGCGGCGGCCTTCAAGGCCTACTACGCCAAGGTGCCGGGCAAGAGCGGCGCGGCCGATGACTACACCATGGATCACACGGCGGCGTTCTACTTGTTCGACACCAAGGGCCAGGCGCGCGTGCTCGCCAACCACGATGCCAGCGCCGACGATCTGGTGCATGACATCAAGATCCTGCTCAAGAGTTGAGATCAGTCCGTGGCGTCGCGCCAGGATTGGTAGGCGGCCAGCGCGGCAAGCGGCAGTTCCTCGGCGCCGATATCGGGCCGATGGCCGATGATCATCAGTGCATAGGGCGCGGCCAGCGCGGCCGCCTGCGGGCACAGGCGCGACTCCTCGCCTTGCGAGGGTACGCGCTTGCGCCAGTAATTGATGGCCTCTTCGATCTGGGGCAAGGTGATGCGTTCCATCCCGCCATTGTCCCAGAAACGGGCGTAATATCGTTCGGCAGCTCAACAAGAGACAAGGAGACAACATGTCCGATTCCAGCCATACCAATCCTTTCGTGCTGCCTGGCCTGGGGCAGCCATCCGATGCGTCCGGCAATCCCTTCCTGGCCAGCATGGATATGATGCGCCAGGCCTGGGCCGGCCTGGCAGGCCAGGGCGGTTTTTCGCAAGTGCTGCCCATGGGGCCGACCATGGACGTCGAGGAACTGGATCGCCGCATCGCCGAGTTGCGTTCGGTCGAAAGCTGGCTGCGCATGAATCTGTCCATGCTCGACAGCGCCATCCAGGGTATGGAGGTGCAGCGCGCCACCATCACGACCCTGAAGTCCTTCGTCGGCAAGATGTCCGGCATGGATCCCCTGGCCGCCAAGCCGCAGGAAGCGAGCACGCCGCTGGACGATGCCGCGCAGTCGGCCTCGGCCTGGTGGAACCTGCTGCAGCAGCAGTTCAGCAATATCGCCGCAGCCACGGCCGCAGGCATACCCGGCACCGAGCAGGCTGCCGCGGCCGCGACCGAGCCGCCACCCAAGAAGGCCGGGCCGCGTCAGGCCGAGCCGCGTCAGGCCGAGCCGCGCAAGGCCGCTCCGCGTAAGTCTGCCCCGCGTAAGTCTGCGCCGCGCAAGACAGCCGCCTCCTCATCCAATCAATCCTGATTTCAGCGTTTCTCACCAAGTCTTCCATGCTCAATGTCGTAATCCTTGCTGCCGGTCTGGGCAAGCGTATGAAATCCGACCTGCCCAAAGTGCTGCACACCTTGGCGGGCCGCCCTATGTTGGGTCACGTGCTCGATAGTGCGCGCCAGCTCGATCCGGCGCGCATCACGGTGGTCGTGGGCCACGGCGCCGAACGCGTGCGCGCGCAATATGAAGGCGAACCCGATCTGTGCTTTGCCTTGCAGCAGCCGCAGCAGGGCACCGGCCACGCTGTGCAGCAGGCGGTGCCGCAGCTGCTCGAAGGCGATACGAACGACGTCACGCTGGTGCTCTACGGCGACGTGCCGCTGGTGCAGCCCGAGACGCTCAGGCGCCTGCTGACCGCGCGCGGTCAGGGCGTGGCCGTGCTTACCGAGATCCTGGCCGATGCCACCGGCTATGGCCGCATCATGCGCGGCGCCGACGGCAAGGTGCTGCGCATCGTCGAGCACAAGGACGCGAGCGAGGCCGAACTGGCTGTCCACGAGGTCAACACCGGCATGCTGGCCGCGCCCACGGCCCGATTGAAAGACTGGCTGGGCCGCATCGGCAACCGCAACGCCCAGGGCGAGTACTACCTTACCGACATCGTCGGCCTGGCTGTGGCCGACGGCGTACCCGTGCAGGCCGCGCACCCGGCCGCCGCCTGGGAGACCCTGGGCGTGAACAGCCGCGCGCAGCAGGTCCAACTCGAACGCGCCTGGCAGCGCGAACAGGCGCGGCGCCAGCTTGAAGCGGGCGTCACGCTGGCGGACTCCGAGCGCTTTGACGTGCGCGGCAGTCTGATCTGCGGACGCGACGTCTTCATTGACGTGGGTTGTGTGTTCGAGGGCCTGGTCGAATTGGGCGACGGGGTGCAGGTCGGGCCCTACAGCGTGCTGCGCAACATGACCGTCGCGGCCGGCGCCCGCATCGAAGCCTACAGCCACCTGGACGATGCGCGCGTCGGCCGCGATGCCCGCATCGGCCCGTATGCGCGTCTGCGCCCGGGCACCACGCTTGCCGACGGCGTGCACATCGGCAATTTCGTCGAGGTCAAGAACAGCGCGGTGGGCAAGGACAGCAAGGCCAACCACCTGAGCTACGTGGGCGATGCCGACGTGGGCGAGCGCGTCAACATCGGCGCCGGCACCATCACCTGCAACTATGACGGCGCCAACAAATGGCGCACCGTCATCGAAGACGACGTCCACATCGGCTCCGATTCCCAGTTGATCGCGCCCATACGCGTGGGCCGCGGCGCCACGCTGGCGGCCGGCACGACGCTCAGGCGCGACGCGCCGCCCGACCAGCTCACGCTTTCCGGTTCCAAGCAGCGCAGCGTCGAAGGCTGGAAGCGTCCCACCAAGAAGAAATGACCGAAGCAGTCCATACCGCGCGCGCGCCGTCGCAGGACGGGTTGCCCGCGCCGCGCCGCTACTGGGCGGCAGCGACCCTGCTGTGCGGCATCAGCCTCACTGTGCTGGACACCACCATCGTCAACGTCGCGCTGCCCACCATCGCCGCAAATCTGGGCGAGCCGGCATCGAGCATGGTTTGGGTGGTCAATTCCTACAGCCTGACCATCGTGATGTTCCTGCTGCTCATGGCCGCTCTGGCCGAGCGGCTGGGTTTCAAGCGCCTGTTCACCTTCGGCGTGGTGGCCTTCATGCTGTCTTCGCTGGGCTGCGCCCTGTCCACGACGCTGTGGCAGCTGAACCTGGCGCGCGTCTGCCAGGGTGTCGGGGCCGCCACGTTGATGTGCATGTTCGGCGGCATGGTGCGCAACATCTATCCCAGCCGTCATCTCGGGCGCGGGGTCAGTCTGAACGCCACGGTGGTCGCGCTGATGTCGGTGCTGGGGCCGTCCATCGGTTCGCTGATCGTCTCCGTGGCCTCCTGGCGCTGGATTTTCGCGGTGAACGTGCCGGTGAGCCTGGTGCTCCTGATGGGCATCCGCACGCTGCCCGATGTGCCGCGCATCAAGGGGCCGATCGATGTGCCCAGCGCCTTGTTGTCCATGGCGGCCATGGCGGCTTTCATCATCGGGGTCGACGATCTGACCGCGAATTTTCCCAAGGCTCTGTTGCTGATCGCCGCCGCCGTGGCACTGACCATGGTCCTGGTGCGCCGCGCGAACGGGCAGCAGGCGCCGCTGGTGCCCATTGACCTGCTGCGCATCAGGCCGCTGGGCTATGCCGTGGCGGCGTCGGTCTGCACCTTCGCGGCGCAGACCGCGGCCTATGTGTCGCTGCCGTTTTACTTCCTGCACGAACTGGGCCGCGCGCAATGGCAACTGGGCATGCTGATGGCCGCCTGGCCCATCGGTACCGCGGCGATCGCGGTGCTGGCCGGTCGCCTGGCCGACCGTTATTCGGCGGCCCTGCTCAGCGGCCTGGGCGCGGGGGCCATGGCGATCGCGCTGGTCGGGGTTGCCCTGCTGCCGCACGGCGCATCCAACAAGACGGTCATGGGCGTCATGTTTTTGGCCGGCTTGGGTTTCGGCTTCTTCCAGACGCCCAACAACCGCGCCATGCTGGGGGCGGCGCCGATCGAGCGCAGCGGCGCGGCCGGCGGCGTGCAGTCCGCCACCCGGGTATTCGGGCAGAGCCTGGGCACGGCGCTGGTGGCGGTGGCCTATGGCCTGAATCTGGCACACGGCTCGACCATGGCGCTGATCCTGGCCGCGGCCTGCGCCGTGCTGGCGGTGGGTGTGAACACCGTGCGTTCGGCCAGGCTGTCGATCCTGTAGCCCCCGGCCCGGCCATCCCCGCACAGGCCGCGGCTGTCATGATCGTGTAGATAGGGAACCTATAATCGGCCCATACTGGCGGCGATGGATCCGCCGCGATCGTATCGAGGCGCTTGCATGAAAATCACCGTGGTGGGAACGGGGTATGTCGGACTGGTAACTGGCGTGTGCCTGGCCGAAATGGGCAACCAGGTCATGTGCCTGGATACCGACGCCGCCAAGGTGGCCCTGTTGCGCCAGGGCGGCATTCCCATCTACGAGCCGGGCCTGCAGGAAATGGTGGCGCGCAATGCCGGGGACGGCCGCCTGTTCTTCACCGATGACGTGGCCGCCAGCGTGGCCTTCGGCGACCTGCAATTCATCGCCGTGGGCACGCCGCCCGGTGAGGAGGGCTCGGCCGATCTGCAATACGTGCTGGTTGCCGCGCGCAATATCGCGCGCTACATGAACGAGTCCAAGATCGTCATCGACAAGTCCACCGTGCCTGTGGGTACTGCCGACCGCGTGCGCCAGGCCATGCAGCAGGTGCTGGCCGAGCGCGGCGTGAACATTGCCTTCAGCGTGGCCTCCAATCCGGAATTCCTCAAGGAAGGCGCGGCGATCGCCGACTTCATGAGTCCCGACCGCATCATCGTGGGCGCCGACGAAGAGCACACCATCGGCGTCATGCGCAGGCTGTACGCGCCGTTTCAGCGTACCCACGAACGCTTGATGGTGATGGACGTGCGCTCGGCCGAGCTGGCCAAGTATGCAGCCAACGCCATGCTGGCCACGCGCATCTCTTTCATGAATGAAATGGCCAACCTGGCCGAGGCGCTGGGCGCCGACATCGAGCAGGTGCGCCGCGGCATCGGCGCCGATCCGCGTATTGGCCATCATTTCCTGTATCCCGGCGCGGGCTATGGCGGCTCGTGCTTTCCCAAGGACGTGCAGGCACTGGTTCACATGGGAGCGCAGCATCGGGTGCCCATGCGCGTCATCCAGGCGGTTGAAGAAGCCAACCAGGGACAGAAGCACCGCCTGTCCGAGAAGGTGACGCAGCGCTTCGGCGCGGACCTGTCAGGGCGCCGTTTCGCCTTGTGGGGCCTGGCTTTCAAGCCCAATACCGACGATATGCGCGCCGCGCCCAGCCTGGATGTGATCGCCGACCTGACCGCGCGCGGCGCGCAGGTCAGCGCCTACGATCCCGTGGCCATGAAGGCCGCGGCCGATCCGCTGCGGGCCTATCCGTGCGCATCCCTGGCACAGGACATGTATGCCGCGCTCGACGGCGCCGATGCCCTGCTCATCGTCACCGAATGGAAAGTGTTCCGCGCCCCCGACCTGGCGCGCGTCAAATCCCTGCTCAAGTCGCCGGTCATCTTCGACGGCCGCAACCTGTACGAGCCGGCCGAGATGAAAGAACAGGGCTTCCAATACCAGGGTATCGGCCGGGTGTGATGGATCGCCGGGCCTACCGGTCCGGCGCGTCGCCGTCCTTCAGCGACGCGGTATGCACCAGCTGCGACGGCAGGTCCGGTTCCCAGGCCTGAAGGTCTTCTGTCGGGTACAGGCCGAAAGCGTAGATCACACGCTTGAGCCGGCTCTTGAGGCCGGGGCGCGGCACGTTTGGCAGCCCATGCGCGGCGTCCGTCGCCGTGCGGGCCACATAGTTGTTCTTGAAGTCGCTCTGCGAGATGCCCCACTTGAGCAGGAACTCGCGCCCGCCCCGGTTGCGGCGGATGCGGCCCGTGGTGCGGGTGCCGAAGTGGTAGATGCGGCTGGCTCCGACCGAACGGAACACCCGGCAGCCGACCAGCCACAGCTTCATCAGGAAGTCGTCGTCGCTGCTCATGCCGGGGCCGAACTCGATGCTGTAGCCCCCGACCCGCAGCCAGAGTTCGCGGCTGACCAGCGTCGGCTGCTGCGCAATGCCGTCGCGGTCGGCGATGGTCATCCGCGCCGCGAAGGCCAGCATGCCCGCTTCGTCGAAATTGTCCGGGCCGGCGCCGAAGTCGGCCACCGTGATGGTGGCGTTGCCGGTATCGGTGGGCTCGATGAGCACCGAAGCCAGATAGGCCGGCTTGCCGCCCAGCCCGCGCAATGCCTCGACAAACGCCGTGTCCCATCCCGGCGTGCAGAACATGTCGTCGTTCATGAACAGGATCCAATCGCGCGTGGCCAGCCGCGCGACCTCGTTCAGGGCCAGGCATACGCCCACGTTGCCGCGGCTCCACGTATGGCGTATTGCCTGTTCGCGCACCCATTGGAGCGTCCCGTCGCTGCCGTCGTTGACGTGCACCAGGATCTCGTGCTCGAAAGCGCAATGGCGCCGGATGCTGTCGATGCACAGCTTCAGATACGGCAGGTTGTTCCAGGTCGGAATCAGAATGCTGAACATGGCGGTCAGACAGGTGAGGCGTTCGAGGCGCCATTATCGGTGCGGTCCGCGATCGCCGCCAGCGCGGCCACAATGAGCACGTAGATGGACACCGTGCCCTTCAGATCGAAGGTTTCAACCGTCAGGCCGAAAACGAAAAACATGACGATGAACAAAAGCCCCAGCATTGCCGTGTTGTGCGCCACCGCCGACGCAGACCTGAGCCGGCGCGCGAAAAAGAGGGCGGGCACGGCATAGATGGCGAGCAGCGCCAAGCCGCCCACAATGCCGTAATCGGCCGCATAGGCCAGCAGTTGGTTGTGCACTTCGCCCTTGCCCAGCTGCGCGGCGGCGGGCGTGAGCCTGCCTTGCTGGGCCATCGAATTCATGGCGTCCCGAAAACCATGGCCGCCCAGGCCCAGCACCGGGTGCTGGGCGATCAGTTCCACCGCCACCTTGTAGAGCTGCAGCCGCACGCCGACCGATGTATCTTCGTGACCGTGCTCGTACTGCGTCAGGTTGGACGCCACCACGTCGATGCGCTCGCGCACTGTGCTCGAGGCGCCGTAGACAATGCCGAACAGCGCCACGATGGCAAGCGGCATCAGGACTTTCCAGCGCAGGGACTTGCCGCGCCCGCGCTCCCACAGGATCACCGCGAGCACACAAGGCAGCGCGAGCCAGCCCCCGCGCGAGCCTGAGAGCAGCGAGGTCGCCAGGCCCGCGAACAGGCCCGCGATCTTGAGCGCGACCACCCAGGGTTTGTCCTTGCGCCACCAATTGAGCGCCGCCGCCGACAGCACGCCGAAGGCGAGCGCGAGATCACCGAAATGGATGGGGTTGAGGAATTTGCTGCCTAGGCGGTGGTCGCCGGCGCTCCAGTCGTGCGACAGAAAAATCGCGATGAACAGGGTCGCCAAGGCGCCGGCCGGGAAGGCCAGGTCGGCCCATGCAAGGTTTCGCTCGGGGCGGCGCCGCAGCGCCAGGAAAACCGGAATCACGAGCAGGAACCGCGACGGCGAATCCCAGACCGGGAACACAGGGTGCCCGTGCGCCAGCGTGCTGAGCGCGACGGCGGCCAGCGGCGCGGCGAGCGCGATGCAGAAGGCCCGCCCCAGGCCGTCCAGGCGCACAGGGTGGCCCGCGCGCCCGGTCGGCAGCGCGGCAAGGCCAAGCAGCACGGCGGCTATCATCAGTGCGCTCGCCGCGCCGTCGAACAGCATGGCCAGGGCCGGGTAGGTCAGCAGCAAAAACGCGGACGCGCTGTCGCCGGCCGTCATGCGTTGCGTATTATTTGCTGTAATAGAGGTAGGCATTGCGCACTGTAATGTCGGTAATGGTGGTGCTTCGCGTCGCGGTTTCCTGGATTCCATGCGCGGGCGGCCACGATGAGGACTCGTCATTGTATCCACACGGCACCCGCAGATTTTCATGGTTTCCGCCAGTGCGCTGGCTCGATGACGCCGTGGTCCGCTCCACCGCCATCCCCTATGCGGGCGTGCCGCATGAGCCGGATGCATTCCTCGCCCGCCACGGCCGGCTCAAGATCGCCAAGAAGTACCTGCACAAGCGATGGCTGCTGCTGGCGCGCCGCCAGCTGCGGCTCGAACGGGCGCAGCTGGACGGCACGCAGCGTCTATTGTGGATCTATGCCAAGCGCAACTTCGGCGATGCGACCATGGACCTGGCCGGCCGGGCGCTACTCAAGGGCCGCGGTGTGCGCGTGGACCTGCTGGCCTTGCCTTCGCTGGTGCCGCTCTTCGAACAGGACGACATTTTCGGCCATGTCTACGGCGACCCGGCGCAGGTCGATGCCCGCCGCTACGACGCCGTCGTGCTGTCCGAATACAACCTGCCCTCGATACGGCTGAAGGCGCGCTGGTTCGGCACGCTGCCCCATGCCTGCCTCTACCGCTATTTCAACGGCCCCGACCGCAACCAGATCCGCTTTAGCTATGCGGGCGTGAACAACGTGTTTTCGCTGGGTCTGGGCGAATCCGAGCTGGCCGCGATCAGCAAACCCTACCTGGCATCCAATGCGGCAACGCGCGAGTCGGTCCGGGACCTGTTGCCCGCGCAACCTTTCATCGTGCTGGCAGCGGGGGGCGTGGACTTGAACCGCACCTACCATCGCTGGCCGCAATTCGTTCAATTGCTCAGCCGATGCGAAGACGCCCGGGTGCCCAAGGACATTGTCCTGCTCGGTTCGGACAACGGCGTGCAGAGCGCGCGCGAGCTATGCG
Organism: Bordetella sp. FB-8; assembly: GCF_000382185.1. NCBI lineage: Bacteria > Pseudomonadati > Pseudomonadota > Betaproteobacteria > Burkholderiales > Alcaligenaceae > Bordetella > Bordetella sp. FB-8. Next base: position 1,557,128 of record NZ_KB907784.1, read on the forward strand.
CCAGCGTGCCTCGCAACGTGCGTGTGCGCTCGCTGGTCGGCGAGCTGGCCTTTCTGCAATCGCGTGAAGTCGTGGCGCGCGCGGCGCTGTTCGTTGGCGCCGACGGCGGCTTGATGCATGTCGCGCACAGCACGGCCACGCCCAGCGTCTCGCTGTTCTCGGACCGCGAGCCGCCTTATCTGCGCCTGACGGATGCCTGCCACGCCATCGGCCTGCAGGGCAGCGGCGATGTCGACACCATTGCGCCCGGGCAGATCCTGGACGCGGTGCTGCGCCAGTTGGCCTAGGGTTGGCCGGCTTCTAGCCGAACGCCCGTTTGATGCGGGACTTCAGGAGCGCGCGCTTGAGCGGGCCGCTGCGCTCGGGTTCGGGCAGGGTAAGTTCTGCGCCGATAGCCCGGCCGCGCCGCAGATAATAGCGGTCGAAGGTTGCCTGCGTCATGCCCCATTTGTTCAGGAACTGGCGCCGTCCGTCGTTCTTGACGATCTTGCCCGTGCTCTTTTGCTGAAAATGGTAGATGAGGCTGTCGCCGACGCCCAGGAACACGCGGCATCCCGCATGCCACAGTTTCATCGAGAAGTCGTTGTCGCTGCTCATGCCCGGGCTGAGCTCGCTGCTGTAGCCTCCGAGCTTGTTCCACCAGTCGCGGTGCACCAGCGTTGGCGGCCAAGTGGCGCCGAGCCAGTCGGCGCGCGCCAACGTCGGGGCGGCATCGATCAGCGCCTGCGCGCGCAGCGCCTGTGCATCGCGGCCGAAGTCCCGCACCACCACGCAGGGGTTGCCTGTGTCGACCGGCTCGATCATGGTGCCGGACAGCATGAAAAGATCCGAGGGCATTTGCCCGATGCGGCGCGCCAGCGCGGCATCCCAGCCCGGGCAGCAGACCATGTCGTCGTTCATGTAGACGACGTACTCGCGCGTGGAGCGCGCCGCGGCCCAGTTCACGGCGTGGCAGATGCCGATATTGGCCGGCGACGCGGTATGTTCGATGCCCTGTTCGCGCACCCAGGCCAGCGTTCCGTCCGAGCCGTCGTTGACATGGACGATGATCTGGTGCGCGTAGGCCGAATGACGCTTCAGGCTTTCGATGACAAGCCGCAGGTAGGGCAGGTTGTTCCAGGTCGGAATGATGATGGAGAACATCGAGATGGGCTCGTCGGATGGGCTGCCTGCATAGCTGCAAGCCTGAGCCGGGGATTTTACCGTCCGGCGCTGTGTACACTTGTGCGACATCGCGGGCCGGTCCCGTCCTCCCATCATCGCGCCATGAATTCCCCCACGCTCGGCGTCGCCCTCATTACCAAGAATGCCGCTGTGCGGCTGGCGCAGTGCCTGGACGCGCTGGACTTTGCCGATGAGATCGTCGTCGTCGACAGCGGCAGCACCGATGCCACGCGGGCGATCGCCCGCGCACACGGCGCGCGCGTGATCGAGCGTCCCGACTGGCCCGGCTTCGGCCCGCAGAAGAACCGGGCGCTGGAGGCGCTTGCGACCGACTGGATTTTGTCGATCGATGCCGACGAGGTGGTGTCGCCGGAACTGGCCGCCTCCATCCGGGCGACCATCGCCGCACCCCTGGCCGACGTCTATGCCATCGACCGCCTGTCGAGTTTTTGCGGCGCCTGGATCCGCCACGGCGGCTGGTATCCCGACTGGATTCCGCGTCTTTTCAAGCGCGGCGCGGCGCGGTTTTCCGACGACCTGGTGCATGAGCGTCTGGTGTTCGAGGCGCCGGCCCGGCGGCTTTCCGGCAAGCTGCTGCACTACTCGTACGAGGACCTGGACGCCGTGCTGCGCAAGCTCGACGCGTATTCGAGCGCAGGCGCCAGGCAGCGCGCGGCGGCCGGCAAGCGCGCCGGCTTGGGCACGGCCCTTGCCCGCGGTGCGTGGGCCTTCGTGCGCACGTGGGTGCTGCGCGCAGGCTTTCTCGACGGCCGCGCGGGCTTCATGATCGCCGTGTTCAATGCCGAAACCGTCTATTACCGGTTCCTGAAGCTTGCCCAATACGCCGGGCAAGACAAGCGGCAAGACCGATAACCGCGATCGCTATACCGCGACGCGCGTCTCGAACTTGCTGCGGTGTACCGAGAAGAACGTGCGCACGTTGCGCACATTGGCCTGCGCGGTGAAGGCGCGGTGCACCATCGCGTGATAAGCGGGCATGTCCCGCACCTGCGCGATCACCACGAAATCCGGTCCGGTCGAGACGCGGTAGCACTGCAGTGCGGCCGCTTCGTGGCGCATGGCGTCTTCGAACGCGCTCATCTGCTCGGCCGTCTGCACGTCCAGAGTGACCTCGACGATGGCCGTCAGGCTTGCGCCCAACCGGGCCGGGTCGACCAGGGCGACCTGGCGCACGATGACGCCGGTCTGGACCAGGCGGCGCACGCGGCGCAGGCAGGTCGGCGGCGAGACGTGCACGCGCACGGCCAGTTCCTGGTTGGTCAGCGAACTGTCGCGCTGTAGCTGGTCCAGGATACGGCGGTCCACGTCATCCAATGCGGTGGCTCCTGTCCCGTTTTTTTCTTTCATTCCAATCCGTATGTTAATTTGAAATTAAATTTCATTAATAAATATATAAGAAATTTTATTACATAAAATGGCTTAGATAGAATCCAAATTTCATGGCCTCACGCGCACAATGCGGACATTCCTTACTTATCTTGGAGTTTTGCCATGTGCGGCATCGTCGGCGCCGTCGCCCAGCGCGACATCACCCCCATTCTCGTCGAAGGCCTGCGTCGCCTGGAATACCGCGGCTACGATTCCTGCGGTGTGGCCCTGTACGTCGACGGCCGCCTGCGCCGTGCGCGCACCACGCAGCGCGTGGCCGAATTGGCCGACGAAATCGTCAAGGAAAAGCTGGCCGGCTACACCGGCATCGCGCACACGCGCTGGGCCACGCACGGCAATCCCTCACTCTACAACGCCCACCCGCATTTCTCAGCCCAGGGCAATGACGAACCGCGCATCGGCCTGGTGCATAACGGCATCATCGAGAACTACGAAGAGCTGCGCGCCGAGCTGCTTGCCGCCGGCTTCGTCTTCGAGAGCCAGACCGACACCGAGGTGGTCGCGCACCTTATCAACCACCTCTACCAGGGCGACCTCTTCGAAGCCGTGCAGCAGGCCGCGCGCCGCCTGAAGGGCGCCTATGCGCTGGCCGTGTTCTGCCGCGACGAGCCGCACCGCGTGGTGGGCGCGCGTCACGGCTCGCCGCTGGTCGTGGGCCTGGGCAAGAACGAGAACTTCCTGGCCTCGGATGCGCTGGCGCTGGCCGGCACCACCGACCAAATCATCTACCTGGAAGATGGCGATGTGGTCGACTTGCAGCTGGCCAAGGTGTGGATCGTCGACGCCGCCGGCAAGCAGATCGAGCGCAAGGTGCACACCGTGCATATCCACGCCGGCCAGGCCGAGCTCGGCCCTTATCGCCACTACATGCAGAAGGAAATCTTCGAGCAGCCGCGCGCCGTGGGCGACACGCTGCAGGCGGTCGAATCGATCGCGACCACGCTGTTCGGCGCCAAGGCGCAAGAGGTGCTGCCCAAGGTGCATTCCCTGCTCATCCTGGCCTGCGGCACCAGCTACTACGCGGGCCTGACTGCCAAGTACTGGATCGAATCGCTGGCCAAGATTCCCGTCAACGTCGAGATCGCCAGCGAATACCGCTACCGCGACAGCGTGCCCGACCCCAAGACGCTGGTGGTGACCATCTCGCAGTCGGGCGAGACCGCCGACACGCTGTCCGCGCTCCAGCACGCGCAGTCGCTGGGCATGACGCACACGCTCACCATCTGCAACGTGGCCACCAGTGCGATGGTGCGCGAGTGCGAACTGAGCTACATCACGCTCGCGGGCGTCGAAATCGGCGTGGCCTCGACCAAGGCCTTTACCACCCAGCTTACCGCGCTGTTCCTGCTGGCCCTGACGCTGGCCAAGCTGCGCGGTCGCCTGAGCCCGCAGGACGAAGCCCAGCACCTGAAGAACCTGCGCCACCTGCCCGTGGCCATCAGCGCGGTGCTGGCGCTGGAGCCGCAGATCATGGGCTGGGCCGACCGCTTCGCCAACAAGGAAAACGCGCTCTTTCTGGGCCGCGGCATGCATTACCCCATCGCCCTGGAAGGCGCGCTCAAGCTCAAGGAAATCAGCTACATCCACGCCGAGGCCTACCCGGCGGGCGAACTCAAGCACGGCCCCTTGGCCCTGGTCACCGATGAGATGCCCGTGGTCACCATCGCGCCCAATGACGCGCTGCTGGAAAAGCTCAAGTCGAACATGCAGGAGGTGCGCGCGCGCGGCGGTGAGATGTACGTGTTCGCCGATGACGACTGCAGTATTCACAACGAAGAAGACATGCACGTGATCCGCATGCCGGAGCACTACGGCATGCTGTCGCCTATCTTGCATACGGTGGCGTTGCAGTTGCTGGCATATCACACGGCGGTGGCGCGCGGCACGGACGTGGACAAGCCGCGGAATCTGGCCAAAAGCGTGACGGTGGAGTGAGGTGGCCGTGACACCTTGTGATGACAGGGAATAAAGTTGGTAACGCTGGAATAAAGTTGGTAATGAAACCGGCATTGTGACCAACTTTATTTCCTGTTGGAAATTAAAAACTATTTACCGCAGCGACATGGTGTGGACCAGATTAATGCTGTGAACTGGAGTGGGCGGTTTGCTCTGTTTTCGAAGGGGTGGGGGCCGGTAAAGGATGCCGGCCGGTAGGCGGTCGATTGTAGCGGCGGGCTGCCCTCACAAGAGCCGGCGTGCTGACATGCATTGAAATTCCCTGCGCCCGGCACCCGCCGCGCACCCCGGAACTCCGTCCTACACTAGCTGTCCAAACCTCACACAAACCGGCCCCCGCCGGGTGTGCCGCCGAGTCACGCTGACTACCCTCGGCACTGGAGATCACAATGAAACCGATCCTGAAAGCCGCCGCCGTCGCTACGGTCGCTGTGGGCCTGGCCACGGCCAGCATGAGCGCCAATGCCTGGGGACGCGACCACGACGGTCCCGGGCCTTGGGCTGTAGGCGCCGCCGTGGGCGCCTTGGTCGGCCTGGCGGTCGGTGCTGCCGCCACGCCGATGTATGCCGCCCCGGCGCCTGTCTACTACGCGCCGCCGCCACCTCCCCCCGTCTACTACGCCCAGCCCGTGTACGCGCCACCCGGCTATTACTACGCTGCGCCGGTTGTGCGCCCTCGCATCGTCTACGCGCCATATTGACGTCAGTGGTGGTGCCGGTACTCCTGTGTCTTGCCGCCATATCCGTATGAAGCGGCGCGCACATCCTGGACGTAGATATAGCTTTCCTCGTGAAGATTGCCCAGGATGCGCTCGAACCCCGCGAACGCTTCCTCGATGTACTGGGCCTTCTGGTCTTTGGTGTTGGTTTCGTCGGTGATCTTGATGTCGAAGTAAAAGCTGTTCTTGCCCAGTTCGCTCAACAGCTTGCCGCCGACAAACCAGCAATCGTGATCTACATACTCGATGGCGATGGCGGTCACCTCGCGCTTTTTCTTGAGTATTTTGCTGGTCAGATCCATCAGCAGGCTTGCGATCCGGTTCGTCAGGTCTTGGGATTTCCGGCCACTCACTTTCACGGTCAGAATCGGCATGTCACACCTCTATTTGGTTAGCAATACAACTAAATGGACAAAAAACTATCTGATTGAAGAACGGATGCGCCTCAGGCTCTTGACGGTAGCCTCGAATGTGTCGCTACCGATAATGCGTTTGATCTTTCGGGTTGTCTCAGCACTGGCCTGATTGAGATCGCCCTGCATGCCCCTGGATTTGGCGGTGGGATGAAGCGCGTGGCTGCGCCCGTCCGCACCGGCCTGGACTCGCGTGGCGCAACCGAGTTCGATAAGGCCGTCCAGGGTGCGCGAGCAGGTAGCCTTGGTGATATTTAGCTCGGCCGCCAAATCCGTGCTGGTAATGGAGCCCTTGTCGAGTATCGCCCGCAGCATGAAAGCTTGCGGAGGCGTCAGCCCGAACGGCTTGAAGGCGCGCGCCCATTCCCGTTCCAGTTGGCGAGCCAGGGACGTGGCGTTGAAGTAGATGCAGTGTTCAAACATGAGTCAAAGATAACAAAAAATAGTTAGCAATACAACTTAATATCCCTAGCCAAGCGCTATGTCCACCGACGGGATATTGCACTGCAATATCCGTTTTCGCACGACTACCCGAAGAGGCCGCGCCGCCTCGGTCCTGGCAATCCGCATCGGGTAACTACTGATAAATCGCCGCTATGCCTGCCAGCTAAGCGAGAGCTTGCCCTCCTTAGCATTCACATCTCATCCGGACAACGATCCGGATGGCATGAAAGATAACAATCAAATCAGGAGGCAGCGTATGAAAATACGCAGGACATTGACAGGCCGCGCGCATCGCGACGCGAAGAACAGAACGCCGTTTCGGCTAAGCATGCTGTGCTGTGCAATCGCGGGTCTCGCGGCTGCGTCGGCGCCCGCTCATGCCGACGAGTTGAGCGATCTCAAGGCGCAGATCCAGGCACTTTCGAGCAAATTGAATCAGCTCGAAATAACGCAGAAAAAAACGAATGAGGCAGTCAAAGCCGTATCGACGTCCTATCCGCCTCTGGTTGCTGCGCCCGGCAAGCCCGCGCCGGACCTGACGCCAACCCGCGCCGAGCAGGCGAGCCTGGACGCGGAATACGTGCGCCGCGGAACAATCCCCGGCTCATTCATCGTACCGGGCACCAATACGTCGCTCAGCATAGGCGGCTTCATCAATTTTCAGGGCATTTACGACCCGACGGAAAACCTCGGGCCGAAGTTTTCGATCGGCAACCTCGACCCGGCAGGCAGCGCCGCGCGCAAGCAGTCGCAAAACTCCTTCCACTTCCAGGATAAGGTTTCGCGATTGGTCGTTGGTACGAACACGCCGAGCCCGTATGGTCCGATCACGACGAACTTCGGGCTTGATTTCTACGGTTATGTTCCTGGCGGCGACAACAATCAGGCGCTGCAGAACAATAGCTGGGGCGCGCGCATCGTCACCGCGTACGGCACGATCGGTCATTTCCTCGTCGGTATGGCGAACTCGAACTTCATCGACGATCCGGATTCGCCGGAAACGTTCGATAACGCGGGGCCGGCAGGCCTTCCCGCCGAACGCGTGCCGCAGTTGCGTTGGACGCAGCCGATGGGCAACGGCGCAAACGTGTCGTTCTCACTCGAAAATCCCCAGACCGGCTACCAGGACACACAGGGCAACATTGAGGCATGGACCAAAGCCAACACCATGCCAGACATCACCGCAAAGTATGAACGCGAGGGCGCATGGGGGCATTTCCAGCTCTCAGGTGAGGCCCAGGACCTTGGCTATACCGACAAGAACGGCATGCGCACGAGGGTGTTTGCTCCGGGCGCCCTGATCGGCGCGACGTTCAACGTGCCCAAATCCGGCGGCGGCTACGGCGACGACAATTTCGGCGGCCAGGCCTGGTACGGCGCGCTGGGGCACTACATGCCCGACGACTTTGGCGCGAACGTGCCTTCCGCCCTTGCGGTCGACAACGGCACCTCCGCCAGTCCGACGGGTGCAACGCAAGTCGTGCTGCAGCCCCTCATGGGCGGAACGCTCTTCTACCAGCACTGGTGGACGTCCAGGCTGCGATCGACGCTCGCGTTTGGATACAACCATCAACGACTTGCCTCGTTCCTGCCTGCCGATACAAACAACGCTGTGACGATCAAGACCGTGCATCTGAATTTGATCTACCGGCCGGTCAAGACAGTCGACCTTGGCGTCGAAGTGGCATGGGGGCAGAAGACGTTCCAGGCATCGACAGGTTACGGCAAGCAATCGGCTCGGCGTATCGAGGTTGGCGGGATCTGGCATTTCTGATGCCTCGGCGCGACAGGCGTGTTGTCGCAAACTTCCGCCGGCATCTGCCGCCGGCGGGTTTATCTGCATGTGAAAGGTTAGCTATATATGTCTGAGATTTTGGCTGGGCAAGGAAGCGTGCAATTCGCGCACGTGACCAAGCGCTTTCCCACGCGGGATGGCGTCGAGAAGACCGTTCTGCGCGATGTGAATCTGGTGATCGAACCGGGCATGTTCTGCGCCGTGGTCGGCCCTACCGGCTGCGGAAAATCGACCACTCTTACGTTGGCGGCCGGACTCTATCGGCCGAGCGAGGGCATGGTGCGGGTGTCGGGACGCGAGGTGGACGGCATCACGCAAGGCACCAGCTTCGTGTTCCAGACCGACGCCCTGATGCCATGGAAATCGATTCTCAAAAATGTCGCGCTGGGTCCGACATTCCGTGGGGTTCCCAAGCAACAGGCTCTGGAGCAGGCGCGCGATTGGCTGCGCACCGTCGGTCTCGCAGGCTTCGAGAATTATTACCCGTATCAGCTGTCAGGCGGCATGCGCAAGCGCGTGAGCATGGCGGCCGCGCTCATCAACAAGCCGTCCATGCTGCTCATGGACGAGCCGTTTTCGGCGCTCGATGTGCAGACGCGGGCCATCATGTCCAACGAGCTATTAGCGCTGTGGGAAAAGACGCGCCCCTCGGTGCTTTTCGTGACACACGATCTGGAGGAAGCGATTGCGCTGGCCGACCGTGTCGTGGTGATGACGGCCGGGCCCGCGACGGTCAAGGCGGTGTTCGATATCGATCTGCCGCGTCCGCGCGGTCAGGTGCAGGAAATTCGCTTCCAGCCCCGCTTTCTGGATCTCTATCAGCAGATCTGGGAATCGCTGCGCGAAGAAGTGGAACAGACATACTCGCGGGCGTCCGCCGTATCGAAACAGCAAGGAGCGACGGCATGAATGCGGTGAGCATAAGCAAACAAAGCGGCGGGACGATGGCCAGCGCTGCGGCGGCCCGCCGCAGCGCGCAACGGCGCAAGAGGTCGGTTTTCCTGGGGCGCGCGGCGCTTTTCGTGCTGGTCGTCGGCGGCTGGCAGCTGACAACAGCGCTGGGCATTCTTGATCCGTTCTTCTTCGGATCGCCCAGCGGAATTGTCATGCGATTGTGGGATTGGATACAGCACGGCACCGCATATGGGTCGCTTTGGGAGCAGATCTGGGTCACGCTCGAGGAGTCGCTGCTCGGCTTCGCGGCGGGCGTGTCCAGCGGCGTGGTGTTCGGCGTGCTCCTGGGCGAGAGTCCTTACCTGGCCGAAGTCATCGGCCCGTACATCAAAATCGTGAACGCACTGCCGCGCATCGTTCTGGGTTCGGTGCTGGTGATGTGGCTCGGGCTTGGCATGCCGTCCAAGGTCGTGCTGGCCGCGATTCTGGTGTTTTTCGTCGTGTTCTTCAACGCGTTCCAGGGTGTGCGAAGCGTCGACCGGAATCTGGTCGCGAATTCCCGAATTCTGGGTGCGTCGCGGCTGCAGATTGTCTGGCATGTGATCTTTCCGTCCGCCATGACTTGGATCATCGCGAGCCTGCACGTCGCGCTCGGATTCTCGATCATCGGCGCGATTGTCGGCGAGTTCCTGGGCGCGCAGCGTGGCCTGGGTCTGGTGATTGCGACAGCGCAGAACACGTTCGATGCAAATGGCGTATTCGGCGCGATGCTGATCATCGGCATTGTTGCGCTATCGGCCGAGGCGTTAATGGCGGTTCTCGAAAAATCATTGTTGTCATGGCAGCCGCCGGCCTCGCACGACAGCGACGTGCGAGGCATTTGAATGGCCGGCTTGCAGTGTGAATTTGCATTCGATTCATTAGAGACCGGCGTGCCGGTCTCGCATAACCAAGGAGATGGAGTCATGAAGGAAAAATTCCTGTTTTCGAAGACGCTGGCGGGCCTGGTGTGCGCGGCGGGGCTGATTTACGGTCATGCCGTGGCAGCGGCCCCGCTGCCGAAGGTCACCATGATGGTCGGCGGTATGGACAAGCAGATCTACCTGCCGTACTCGCTTGCGCAGAATCTGGGCTTTTTCAAGAAATACGGCGTTGACATGGAACTGTCGACCGAGCAATCGGGCGGGGTTGGCGCGGAAGACGCGATGGTCTCCGGCCAGGTCGATATGGCCGGTGCGTGGTATGTCCATACGATCGACTTCCAACAGCACGGCAAGGCTGTTCTTGACATCGTCCAGTTAAGTGGCGCGCCGGGCGAACGCGAAATGTGCGCCACGAAATCGGGCGTCAAGACACCTGCCGACTGGAAGGGTAAGGTGGTCGGCGTGACCGATCTGGGCTCGGGCACCGACGATCTGACGCTGTACCTTGCCGCCCGCTACCATCTCGGACTGCACGACTTCTCGCGCGTGGGCGTCGGTGCCGGTCCGACGCTGATCGGCGCGCTCGAGCATGACCGTATCGTCTGCGGCATGACGACGCAGCCGACCGTCAACGCGATCGAGAAAATGAAGGTCGGCTATTCGGCGATGGATCTGGCGACGGCCGACGGCGTCAAAAAGTGGCTGGGAGGCTACTGGCCCACGGCGGCGGTGCTCGCTCGGGCCGACTGGGTCAAGGCGCATCCGGTCCAGACGCAAGCGGTGGTCAATGCGATGGTCGCGACAATGCACTGGATCAATACGCACAGCGCGGCAGAAATCGCCGATCATTTGCCCTCTGATTTCGTCAGCAATCAACTGTCGACCAAAAGCGAGTATGTGAAGGCCCTCGCGATGGACAAGGGCCAGTTCCTGCCTGACGGCCTGATGCCTCAAGGCGGCCCACAGACGGTGCTGGCGGTCGAGAAGTTCGCCGGCAAGATTTCCAAGCCGGTCGACCTGGATGTGACGTACACGAACGAATACGCCATCAAGGCGAACGCATTGCTTGCGAAAGAGGCGGCCTCGGGGAACTAATTTTTTCTCTCCTTTTGGTCGTAAGTTCCGATCAATTTCGTTCTAAGATCACCAAAATCCATCCAAGCGACCGGCCCGGCGATGCAAGCCGTGCCGGTCGTTCGCTTGAAATGTGAACAGAGCAATGAAACTGCTGCTCGTAGAAGACAACGAAGAGTTCGCCCATTGGCTCAGCAAGGCGCTTCGGACAGAGCGGTTCGAGGTCGAGTGCGTATACGATGGCTCGACGGCCATCTCACGCCTGGAGCAGTCGCAATACGATCTGCTCCTGCTTGATCTGCGATTGCCCGGCATGGATGGCCGCAATGTGTTGCGCAGCATTCGTCGGCGGCGCAACGACATGCCGGTTCTGGTCGTGACGGCTAATGCCTCGATCGATGTAAAGGTCGATTGCCTCGATATCGGAGCGGACGATTACGTGGGCAAGCCGTTCGAGATGCGAGAACTCGTGGCAAGAATCAAAGTGTTGATTCGCCGGCACGGACGCAGCAGCCAGTCCGTCGTCCAGTGCGCTGACCTGCAGTTCGATCTGGACATACAGCAATTCCGCCTGGATGGCCGCTTGCTCGAACTCACGCAGCGCGAGCATCGTGTGCTGGAATCCCTTATTTTGCGCCAGGGCAAGACGATCACCAAGGCGCAGTTGATCGCGCAGGTATTTGAGTTGGGCAGCGAGGCGGGCGAGAACGCGATCGAAACCTATATCTATCGGCTGCGCCGCAAGCTTGCCGGGGCGCAGGCGCGGATTCTTACGTTGCGCGGAATCGGCTATGTGCTGCGCGACGCGGCCAATTCGACATGAAGCGGCTGCGCCTTCGCCTGGTTCTCTGGGTGTTGATACCGATGGCTGTCGCGCTTGGGTTGACGACGGCGCTGTCCTGGCGTGACGCGCGCGAAAATGCGCTGCTTTTGCAGGATCGGCGGTTGCTCGCATCGGCCGAAATGATGGCCGAGCAGGTACGTTGGATTGATCAGGCGCTCATCGCCGATACGCCGCCCGCGGCATTGCGCATGCTTGCCTCCAGTCAGCACGACCTTGTCTATTTTCAGGTTCGCGCGCTTCCCGACGATCTGCTCGCGGGATGGCCCGATCTGAGCAGCATGCCGGTATCGGCCGACGGCAAGCCCAATTACGGCAATGTCGCCTATCGCGGCGAAATGCTGAGAATGGTGACGATCTCGCGCCGGCTCTATCGAAACGGTCAGACGACGATCGTTCTCGTCTCGGTGGCTCAAGGGCTCAAGTCATTCTCGCGCTTTGTCGCCAATCTCTGGCAACCGGTGCTCTTTCAGGAATCCGCGCTGCTCACGCTTACGCTGGTGCTGATGCTGGTCGGACTTACGTTCGAGCTCAAGCCGCTTCTGAAATTGCGCAAGGACCTGGAGACGCGCGAAGCCGACGATCTCACCGCGCTCGATACGACGCAACTTCACCAGGAGCTTTGGCCCATGGTGGATACGATCAATCAATATGTCGCGCGCCTCACGCGTCAGCACGATATTCAGAAGCGCTTTATTGCCGATGCCGCACATCAACTACGCACGCCGATCGCTTTGATGAGCACGCAGCTGGACTATGCGGGCCATCTTCAATCCGCTGACGAACTGCGTGAAATGCTGGTCGCGGTGCGCGCGAATGCACGGCGATTGAAAGACCTCGTCAATCAGTTGCTGAGCTTGTCCCAGGCCGAGGCGAGCCGCGAGGCGAAACTGCCGCGCGAACCGGTCAGCCTGCTCGATCTCGCGCACCGAGTGCTCGTTGGACTGTCCGTGCTGGCGGACGACAAGGGCGTAGATCTTGGACTTGATGCCGCCAGCGTCGATACGACCGTGATGACGTGTTCGGCGTTGTTGCATGAGTTGTTGTTCAATCTCGTTGACAATGCCGTGCGCTATACGCCGCGCGGCGGCCATGTCACGGTATACGCGGGACGCGCCGACGCATTGGCAATACTGCGCGTGGACGACACGGGACCCGGCATACCCGTCGCGCTTCGGTCGCGCGTCTTTGAGCGCTTTAGCCGAGGCAATCTGTCGGACAGCGGCGGATTCGGACTGGGCCTTGCCATTGTCAGCGAGGCGGCCAAGGTCTGCAGGGCCGATGTCGAACTTGCGGATGGACTGCAAGGCAAAGGGCTATGCGTTATTGTCCGATTGCCGCTCGCAACGGACGGATCGCCAGAGACCTCGTAAACGAGGCGCGGCACCTGCATCGGATCGTACTTGCGCTGCAGGGACAAGGAGGAGAAAGTTCAATGGACATGAGGAGACTGGCAACTGCCGCGGTGGGTATTTCACTGGGCATGTGCCTATTCGCGAGCCGAGTCGATGCATCGGAAAGGGTCACGATCATGGTCGGTGGCATCGATAAGATCATCTATCTGCCGGCAGTTCTGGCAAAACGTTATTTCGAAAAGCAGGGACTCGACGTTGATGTCGTGACGGAATCCGCGGGAGTCAACGCCGAGGACGAAATGATCGCCGGAGGCGTGCAAGGCGTCGTAGGCTTCTACGATCATACGATTGACTTGCAGGCAAAAGGCATCGAGGTCGAGTCGCTTGTTCAGTTTTCGGACGTGCCGGGCGAAGTGATGCTCGTGTCCAAGAACGCCGCCGCGACAATCACCTCGCCGGCGGACTTCAAAGGCCAGGCGCTTGGCGTGACATCCCTAGGATCGTCGACTGATTTCCTGACCGAGTATCTTGCGAGCCAGGCGGGGCTGGATCACGACGACTATAGGCTCAAGGCCGTCGACGCCGGAACAACGTTCATCAACGCGATGCGCGAAAACCGCATTGCCGCGGGCATGACGACCGAGCCGACTGCGTCTCGGCTGATATCGAGCGCCGAAGCGCGAGTGCTCATCGACATGCGGACCGCGGACGGAACACGCAGCGCGCTCGGTGCGCTCTATCCAACCAGCTGTCTATATATGCCGAGCAGTTGGGTCAATGCGCATCGCCGCGAAGCGGCGCTGCTCGTTCGCGGATTTGTCATGGCATTGCGGTATCTGCACACGCACAGCGCCGAGCAAATTGTCGCGATGTTGCCGCGCAGCTATTACGCAGGCATCGACAAGGCACTCTATGTAAAGGCGCTCAAGGCATACCTGCCATGGTTTTCAGCCGACGGGACAATGCCGGCCGATGGTCCGAAAACCGTGCTTCGCGTAATGTCGACGATTCGTCCGCAGGTTAAAAAAGCCAATATCGATCTGAAGAAAACATACACGGACATGTTCGTCAATGAGGCGGCCAAGCAGTAGCGGTTTCCTTGGTTGAAGTTGATTTTTCAATTGCGGCCATTGATGGCAACGCGCATGTCTGAAAAAATGGGGGCCGACAACGCCCATAAGGCAAAACCGAGACCCCCATGTCGGTCGGACCCACAGGATATGACGAGCTTGCCATGTTGCGCCTGCAGCTCGAGCGCGAACGTCAAGCCCGCCTGGACGCGGAAATTTACCTTGAAGACGGCCTGCGCGAGCTTTACCTGCGGCGGCAGGAGAACAGTCTGCTTGAGGCGATCACGGCCGATGTCGACCAGGCCGTGGACACCGATATCGTGCTGGCATCGGCCCTGGAGCGCATTTGCCGTCATGTCGTGTGGCCGGTCGGCCATATTTTCTTCGTCGATGACGGGCAGCTGCAGGCCGAACCGCAGCTGAGTTCCTCGGGCATCTGGTTTTGCCTGGACGCGCACCGCTTTGCGCTTTTGCGCGCAGCCAGCGTGGAAGACGAGGATGCCATCTACGACGGACTGCCGGGGCAGGTGCTCGGAACGGGTCGACCCGCATGGCTTGCCGATATCACACAAGACATAGATTTCTCGCGTGCGGCCTTGGCCAGGCAGGCCGGCTTGCGCGCGGCATACGGGTTTCCGGTCCTTGCGGGGCGCGAGGTCGTCGCCGTGCTCGAATTTTTTTCGGAGCGCGACGACGAGCCGACCGCATCGCTGCTGTGCAATATGTCGCAGATCGGTGTGCAGCTGGGGCGGATGATCGGGCCGCGAGGCATCGGTGCCGCTGCACGCCTGGGCGCGCAGGAGAAAACGGCGCAACGCAATGCCAGGCTGCGTGAGCAGGTGCATCTGATGGACGATATTCTTGCGTCCATTGCGCAGGGGGTCGCCTACGAAGACGCACAGGGTTATCTGCATTCCTACAACCGGCAATTTCTGGAACTTCTCGATATATCCAAAAATTACGCGGCAAGTCTGCCGGCGATGCCGGATGTGACGCGCGCCTTTCTTGATCCGGCGAAACGCAAAGCGCTGTTCGTCCTGAATGGCAAGTCGTCGGACGATACCGGCTGGGAACGGTTGGACGGCGACCTGAACGGATACGAATGGGACAACTCGAAGAACTACATCCTGGACATGATGTCGGGCTACGTGGTGGAAATACGCCGCCATCCGCTTGCCAGGGGAGGTCATGTCTGGGTGTTCACCGATGTGACGCATCACATTTATACCCAGGAGTCCTTGCGTGAAAGCGAGGCCCGTTGGCGCAGCCTCACGCATCTATCGGCCGATTTGTACTGGGAGATGGATTCCGATCTGCGGATTACCAAACTCGAAGGCCAGGGCACCTCGAACATGCAATACATGTCGAGTTTCCTTGGGAGAAAGGTGTGCATGCTGCCCGGCATACGCGATAAGTCGGCCGATCTGGAGAGGCAGCGCACGTTGATGGATGCGCATCGGTCTTTTCATGAGTTGGAGCTTGCATTGCCCGACGGCAATGGCGAGCGGGTCTGGGTGTCGGTCAGCGGAGAGCCGAAATGCGACGCGGATGGCAGGTTTGCGGGCTATCGCGGTGTGATGCGCGACATTACGGAGAAAAAACGCGCGCAGGATGAAATCCGACAGCTCGCGTTCTACGATGAGCTTACGGGTCTGCCCAACCGGCGCCTGATGTACGACCGTCTGGAACGCGCGCAGGCGGCCAGCGCGCGCGACGGCACGCACGGCGCGCTGATGTTCATCGATCTGGACAATTTCAAGAAAATCAACGACACGCTGGGGCACAAGTGCGGTGATCAATTGCTGGTCCAGGTGGCCGCGCGCCTGCGCGACAGTCTGAGGACCCGCGACACGCTATCGCGCCTGGGCAATGACGATGCCGCGCGCCTGGGCGGCGACGAGTTCGTCGTGGTGCTCGACGGGCTGGCCGGCGGGCTGGAGCAGGCTTGCATGAAGGCGGGGATCGTCGCACATAAGGTTCTTTCGGCATTGAACCTGTCCTACGATCTGGATGGGCAGCAAGTGCGCAGTACGCCCAGCATCGGTGTCGCGCTGTTCCAAGGGCGAGGTCATGACATGGCGGAGCTGATGCGCCGGGCCGATCTGGCCATGTACCAGGCCAAGTCTCAAGGCCGCAACGCGGTATGTTTTTACACCGTGGACATGTAGGTCCTGGTTCCCGAGTTCCGCGGGCGCCGCACAAATACCCCGTCAGGGAGCCAGGTGTACCTTATTGCGGCCCAGGTGCTTGGCGGAGTAGGCGGCCGCGTCGGCCCGGGCCATGGTGGTGTCGATGGATTCGCTGTCGCGGTGCTGGGCCACGCCGATGGATACGGTGATGCGCACGGGCGGGTTGTTGATGAGCGGCATGTTTTCGAGGCTGGCGCGGATGCGGTCGCCGGCATTGGTCGCGGCCTCGACCGGGGTGTCCGGCAGCAGGATGACGAACTCTTCGCCGCCGTGCCGTGCGAACAGGTCCTGCGAGCGCAGCAGACTGCGCACGTGCTCGGCGAAGGCCCGCAGCACGCGGTCGCCGACCTCGTGGCCGTAGGTGTCGTTGACCTGCTTGAAGTGATCGATATCGACCATCAGCACCGACAGCTGGCGCGCGCTGTGTACGACGCGGTTTTGCCAGGTGGCCAGAGCGCTGTCGAGCACGCGGCGGTTGGCCAGGCCGGTCAGCGGGTCGGTGGTGGCGTCGTGCCTGGCCGCGCGCAGCCTCTCGCGCAGCTGATCGGTAAGCTGTGCATTCTCGATCTGCAGCTGCAAGCCATACAGCACGCGGGCCGATGCCCGCTGGGTGTGTGCATGGATGAGCAGCATGAAAAGCGCCATGCCGGTCAGCAGCGGGAGCGCTTCGACGTAAGCATAGTCGCGGTGATAGGCGCAGCTGATGCATACCATGGCGTAGATCGCCACGCTGTGGAAGCGGTAGGCCCGGATGTGGCTGATAAAGGTGGGTCCCATCAACGCGGTGATGGCGCACAGCACCACGATCAGTTCGAGATAGAGGTGCTCGTCCATGGACAGCAGCAGCAGGCTCGAACCCCAGGCCAGGCCGTCGAGCACAGCGGCCAGGTACAGCAGCCGGGCGTCGCGGGCCACGGTGATGTGCCTGTGCGTCAGGCGGGCCAGTATGATCAGGCTCACCGTCCAGGCCAGCACAAATGGGATGAGCCAGTTCAGCAGCAGGGGCTGGGAAATTCTGCCCCAGGCCAACCATGCGACGAACAGCCAGCCCAGCGGCGCAGTCAGCAAGGCCGTGCGAAATTGCTCGATGCACTGCTGAAAGCCTAACTCGAGCGCGGTATCGCGCGAGGCGTAGGGATGGGCGGGTGTATCGCCAGCGTATGCAGGCAGAGGCATGGCTCCAGGCAAATTTGGTTAAAATATGCAAGGATAGCCATTTTATGGTCCGCCTGTCTCTATCCTGGAGTAGGCTGTTTGCCCGGGTAGCTGACCGCCATTCCCGACCGGACGTCCTGCTGGATGCCGTACTGCGCGAAGGGATAGCGCAGGCCGTTGCCGGCCAGGGCCTGCATGCCCGCGATGGCCTTGGCCAGCATTGCCGGCGGTAGCGCCATGAGCATCTCGTCGTCCAGCACGCCGCCGTACCTGCGCTCGGCGAAGCAGGGAATCGACAGGCTAGGCGCCCCGGTCTTGAGTGCCCGGCCCCAGGAATCGGCGCAGGAGGACTCGCCGACCACGCTCCAGTCAAAGCGCTTGTACCCCGACCATTGCAGCCCGTTGATGAAATACATCATGGCGCCGGGCGTGGCGTAGAACAGGGCGATCTGCGGGTCGATGCGACCGGCGGCAAGCGGGGACACCACCAGGGCCTCGTACTCGCCGTCCGCGACGCACTGCATGGCGGACTGGTGGGCGCGCGAGTCCTCGACTGTGGCGTACCAGACCCCCGCCATGTGCCGGCCCGAGGCCCATTCGGCGTCTTTGGCGTTGCCCAGGCCAACGACCGACCGGCATTGCGACCCGACCAGGTCGTCGGCGGTGACGCCGAGAGTGAAACCCAGCCGCGCGGTCTGCCCGACGATCTGGTCCATCGTGTGTATTGCCTTGGGGCGGCGTATGCGAGGGATGGCCTGCATGTCCTCGCGCCGTTCGTACAGTTTCATCCCGAACGGGATGCTGCGCAGCCTGAGCAGATGCTCCAGCCGCGCCGCCAGTGTTGCCAGATCCAGATCCATCGAAACGACTCCTCGCCTTGCCCAGGACCCACCCTGCAGCCATGAGCACGGCGTTGTAAACAGGCCCGGCGGCCTCAGGGCAACAACTGTATGGCGGGTAGCGCCGCGTCGCAATTGAGCAGCAGGACTTTCTTGGTCTTGATGCGCAGGCCCTGCGGCGTGCCGATCAGTTCATGCTCGGCCGTGGCGGCCAGAATGTGTTGCGTGTCGCCCTGCGTTTCGACGTAGATGAAGGGCGTACTGAGCGTGTAGTGAGCGGCCGCCGCATCGCGGCCGGTCACTTCGGGAGCCTGCAATACATGCAGGCAGCGCACCGCCGGGTGCAGCGAATGCGCCCTGGGGTCCTTCATGCGATCTAGCCGCAGTCGCAGCAGCATCTTGTCTTCGTACATCAGCGCGGGCTCGTCCAGGCCGCTGTGCTGGCCGGGCGCGAGCGGCATCCAGTACAGGCCGTCCTCGGCATAAAGCGCGTACCATTCGTCGAAACGGCCCTGGTCGATGAGCCGGGCTTCCTGGTAGATGAGGCGGGTCAAGTCCGCGTCCGCGGGGGCTTGCATCATGGCGTGTCCTTCAGTCTCGATCCGTCAGGCCGGATCCATCAGGCGCAGCCAGCCGCGATACTGGTTGCGCATCATGATTTCGTTGTTGCCGTTTTCCAGCGCGAGCTCGGGACTCTGCGCTTCGCCGGCCTGGTGGCCGCGATGCAGGCTCACCCATTCGTTGCCGTCGCTGCCCAGGCCTATCTGCTGGCTTTCGAATAGATGCACATCGTCGTGCGCCACTACCGACATGGGCGAGAACACCAGGCGCGCATAGGACGCCACCCGCTGGCGCAGGCGCTGCGGGGCGCCCTTGGGCGCCAGGGCCCAGGCTTCGACCAGGGTGCGGTCCGGGCCGAGCGGGCGCAGTACCCGTACCAGCGAAGGCGAGGTCTTGAACGCCGCGCTGGGATAGAACACCGTATTTTGCGGTGAGAAAGACAGCAAGGCGCGGGCCTGGTCCGCGCCGTATCGTGCGGCCAATTCGGCCTCGTATTCGGGCAGGGGCGCGTAGCCGGAGTGGATGCTGGCCTTGGTGCCCAGCACGCTATGGCCGTTGGGCAGCACCTTGGCGCCCATGTCGGAATAAAAACTGTAGCCCGCGCCGAAGGGCAGCAGTTGCTCCATGGCCAGCGAGGTCCCGGCATCGCCTTCGGGCAGCGACTTGCCGATGCCCGCAGCCGCGGTGGCCGCCGACTCGTGCGTGGAAATCGGGTGCACCGTGTCGTTGATGTTCTCCAGGTACATCTTCCAGTTGCAGCGGATCACGTTGCGCAGCGGCGCGCCCACCACCTCCAGTTCCCCCAGCGGCGAGCGCGCCACCATATTGTCGAGCGTGGCCAGCGCTGTGGAACCGAAATAGCGGTCGAAATCCAGGCCCGCCCCGCTGATGCGCACGAACACGAAACCCTTGTAGTTGCGCACGCCGCCCGGCGCGGCCAGGCCCTGGCCCGACGGGCTGGCCGACATGCCGGTGCCCTCGTAGTCGTTCTTGAGCGGCACCGACATCAGCTTGCCGTCGAGCTTGTAGGTCCAGGCGTGATAGGGACAGCGCAGGAATTTACCGGTATTGCCTTGGCGTTCGTGCAGCAGCCGGCTGCCCTTGTGGGCGCAGCGGTTGAACATCACGGCCAACGTGCCGTCCGCCTGGCGCAGCATGGCCAGCGACTGGCCGGCGATCTGGGCGGTGTAGTAGTCGCCCGTCTTGGGCACCAGGCTGTCGTGGCCCAGAAAGACCCAGGCGCGCTTCCACAGCCTTTCGCGTTCGAGCTCGTAGACCCGCGCGCTGAGGTAGAGGTCGCGATGGACGCGGTCGGCCTGGACCAGGCCGGCCATCGATTCGCCGCCGGCATCGGGCGGTTGCATGGGCATGGGCTGAGACATGATGGACCTTGTGGTGCGGATCAGGCCGCGGTGGCCGGCAGAACGGGGGGCCAGAGGGCATTGCCCGCTTCGGGCGGCACCGCCGCGATCAGGGCGCGGGTGTATTCGTGGCGCGGCGCCTTGAAGACCTGCTCGGTCTCGCCGGCCTCGACGACCACGCCGCGGTACATGACCATGACGCGGTTGCACAGGTAGCGCACCACGGCCAGATCGTGCGAAATGAAGACCAGGCCGATGCCCAATTCGCGGTTCAGGCGCAGCAGCAGGTTCAGGATAAGCGCCTGTACCGAGACGTCCAGGCCCGATACGATTTCGTCGGCCACCAGCATGCGCGGTGTCAGGCACAGGGCGCGGGCGATGTTCACGCGCTGCTTCTGCCCGCCCGATAGCTGCGAAGGCAGGCGCCCGAGCGTGCTGGGCGACAGGCCCACGGCCTGCATCAGGCGCTGCGCGGCGGCCATGCGGTCGGCGGCCTGTTCGGACCCGGCGCCGTCGGCCTCGAGTATCTGTGTGACCAGATCGGCCACCCTGCGGCGCGGATTGAGCGCCGAGTCGGGATTCTGGAACACCATCTGCACGCATTTGCGCAGGGCGCGCGCCTGCCCGGCATCCGCGGTGTGGCGGTCCTGGCCATCGATCAGGATGCTGCCGCCGGTGGGCGGCACCAGGCCCATCAGCAAGCGCGCCATGGACGTCTTGCCGCTGCCGCTTTCGCCCACGATGCCCAGGAACTCGCCCGGCGCCACGCTGAAGGACACCGGCTGCACGACTTGTATTGGATCGGCTTTTTTCCAAAGACCGGAGCGGCCGGGATAGCTGAGCGACACGTTGCGCAATTCGACCAGCGGCTTGGCCTGGCGATCTCCGGCCGGCAGGACGGGAGCGGCTTGGGCCGCGCCGCGATCGGCTGCGGGAATGACGGCCAGACAGCGGGCCAGTCGGCCTTCGTCACGCGCCAGCAGGAACGGCGGCTGGGTTTCGCATTCGGGCTTGCGCACTGCGCAACGCGAGTAATAGCGGCAGCCCTGGATGTCGGGGAAATCGCTGACGGCGGGCATGAAGTCCGGCAGCGAGGGCAGGGCCACGCGTTCGCCTTGCAGGGCCGGCGCGGCGATCTTGAGACTGAGCGTATAGGGATGAATGGGCTTGTCCAGCACCTGCGCGGCCGAGCCGTACTCGACCACCTCGCCGGCATATAGCACCGCCACGCGATCGCACACGTGAGCGGCCATGCGCAGGTCGTGCGTGATCAGCACGACAGCCGTGCCGTGGCGCCGCTGCTGCGCGCGCAGCACGCGCATGATCTGCGCCTGCGTCATGACGTCCAGCGCGGTGGTGGGTTCGTCGGCCACGATCAGCGCGGGCTCGCCGCAGAAGGCCATGGCGATGAGGATGCGCTGGCACTGTCCGCCCGACAACTGGTGCGGGTAGCGCCGCAGGATGGCCTGGCCGTTGGGCAGGCCCACTTCGGCCAGGCGGTCCAGCGCCATCTGCCGCCATTGCGCCTTGGGCGCGCCCACGTGCGCCAGGTGCTCGAACAACTGCTGGCGTACGGTGAGAACGGGGTTCAGGCCCGACAGGGGCTCTTGTGGAACGAAGGCGATGCGGCGGCCCAGCAGGGCGCGATGCTGCCTGCGCGGCAGCGCCAGCAGGTCGCGGCCCTCGAAGCGCACGGCGCCCTGGGTCACCGCGAAACCGGGCGGGATCTCGCCAGCGATCACGCGTCCTATCATGCTCTTGCCCGCGCCCGATTCGCCCACCAAGCCCAGCATGCTGCCGGGCTCGACGTTCAGGGCGATGCCGCGCAGCACGTCGGCGCGCTTGCCCGCGACGTTCAGCGACAGGGTCAGGTCATGGAATTCGACGACAGCCATTTTTTATATCCGGGAGCTGTTGGCCCGCGGGTCCAGCGCCTGGCGCAGGCCGTCGGACAGCAGGTTGAAGCCGAGCACCGTGACCACGATGCCCAGGACCGGCGGTATCAGGTTCCAGATGTCTTCCTGCATGACCCCGCGCGCGTCGGCGATCATCACGCCCCATGCCACGGTGTTGGCCGGCACCGACAGGCCGACGAAACTCAGGATGGCCTCGACCACGATGGCCACGCCCATCTCCAGGCTAAAGAGCGTGATGATGAGCGGCACCAGACCGGGCAGCATCTCGCGCAGCATGATGCGCAGGTGCGAGAAGCCCATCAGCCGGGCCGCGATCACGTAGTCGCGGCGTCGGATCACCAGCGCCTCGGCGCGCACCACGCGGCAGAACCGCGTCCAGTCGACCACGATCACGGACAGGATCACATTGCCCACGCCGGGTCCCAGGCCCACCATCAGGATCAGCGACAGCACCACCGGCGGGAACGACATCCACAGGTCGACCAGGTAGCCGATGGCCCGGTCGACCTTGCCGCCGAAATACGAGGCCAGCAAGGCCAGCGCACAGCCCAGCAGCATGGTGCCGATGGCCGAACAAAGGCCCACCCAGAGCGCCACGCGCGAGCCGAAGATCAGGCGCGAAAGAACGCAGCGGCCCAGGCTGTCGGTGCCCAGCGGATACCGCGCCATGCCATCGGCCATCCAGGCCGGCGGCAGCAGGGGCGAGAGCAGGTCCTGCGACAGCGGGTCGTTCGGCGCGATCCAGGGCGCGAAGATCGCCACCAGCACCAGCGCCAGCACGATGGCGCCCCCGACCAGGGTCTTGGGCGAGTGCCGCATCGCGCGCAGGGTCCGGCGCCAACGGCCGGATGCTTGCATTGCCAGGGTAGACATCAGGCGTCCCTCAGGCGCGGGTTGACCACCGTATACAGGCAGTCGACACAGGTATTGATGACCAGGATGATGACGCAGAACACCAGGGCGATGCCCTGGATCAGCGGCAGGTCGTGGTTGCGCACGGCTTGCACCATCAGGTTGCCCAGGCCGGGAAAGGAAAAGATCATTTCAATGAGCAGCGTGCCGCCGAACAGAAAGCCGAACTGCACGCCGATGAGCGTGAGCGTAGGCAGCGCCGCGTTCTTGAGCATGTGCCGCAGCACGATGCGCGTATCGGACTGCCCGCGCAGGCGCGCCACCATTGCGTACTGCTCGCCGGCCGCCTCGAGCAGGCTGGCGCGCAGCACGCGGATGATGAGCGGGGCAAAGCCCAGCGCCAGCGCCAGCGCCGGCAGCACCAGGTGCGAGAAGGCGTTGCCCCAGGCATGCAAATCGCCCCGCAGCAGGAAGTCGATCAAGGCAAAGCCCGTGACCTTGGGCGGGGCGATGTCGGCGCCGAAGCGGTCCGAGAAGGGCAGGACAGGCCACATCACGCCCAGCAGCAGCATCAGGAAGATGCCCCACAGGAAGGACGGCACCGAGATGAGCAGCACCACGAAGCCGTCGGCCAGCAGCTCGCCGCGCCGCTTGTGCAGCGCGTAGAGCAGCAGGCCGCCGGGGATGCTGATGATGAGCGAGAACACCAGCGCTACGACCGACAGCTCGATCGTGGCCGGCAGGTTGGTGGCGATCAGGTGGGTCACCGTCTCGCCCGAGGTGATGGAGCGTCCCAGGTCGCCATGCAGGGCGTGGGCCAGCCAGATGCCGTACTGCACCGGCAAGGACCGGTCCAGCCCCAGGGCCGCGCGCAGCGCGTCGACTTCGGCCGGCGTGGCCGTGGGCGGCAGCATCATGGCCAACGGGTCGGCCGGCAGCATGCGCAGCACCACGAAGACCACGATCGACAGCGCGAAGATCATCGGTATCGCGATGAGCACGCGCGCGAACACCTGGCGGGCTAGGACTGCAAGCATGGCTTACTTTTTCCAGCTGTACTCTTGCGGCATGATGTAGCCGGTCTGGTAGGTGTCCACGTTCAGCGTCTTCTTGTAGGCGATGGTGGTCACGCTCTGGATCAGCGGTATGCACCAGGCGTCGTCGGTGGCCTTCTTCTCGATCGCCTGATAGCCGGCGATGCGCTGGGCCTGGGGCAGGGACGAGAGCTGCTTGAACGTGTCGGCCAGCTCGGGCTGCTTCCAGGCCGAGAACGGCAGGTCGGGGTTCAGGATGTAGCCGGCGAAGATCTCCGGATCGGCCGTGGCGTTGTCCCAGCTATAAAGCATGGGGCCGGGCAGCTTGGCCGAATGGCTCAGTTCCATGTACTTGGCCAGGGTCACTTCCTGCAGGTCGGCCTTGATGCCGATCTGTGCCCACATTTGCACGATGGCGCGCGCCATGTCGTAGTCGCCCGGCGTCGACCCGTTGGCCGACATGAAGGGGATCTCCAGCGGCTTGCTGGGGCTGTAGCCCGCCTTGGCCAGTTCGGCCATGGCGGCCTTCGGGTCAAACTTCACATCGGCGTCGCTGACGTAGGCCGGCGTGCCGGGCAGGGCCAGCACCGAGATCGGCTTGGCCGTGTTGGCGAAAAAGGCGCGCGACAGGGCTTGCTTGTTGATGGCCATCTGCATGGCGCGGCGCACGTGCACGTTCTGCAGCGCGGTCACGTAGCTGGGCATCTGCACGATGAAGATCTGGGTGTACGGATAGACCTTGGATACGAGCTTGCTGTCGTGCTTGAGGCGCTCGGCGTCGCGCACCGGGATCTGCACCGCCACGTCGGCGCGGCCCGATTCGAGCATGGCCACGCGCGCCGAGGTGTCGGGCACGAAATTGAAGACCACGCGCTTGATGGCGGGCTTGGGACCCCAGTAGCCGTCATAGGCCTGGAGCACCGCGCGCGAGCCGCGCTCGTAGCTCACCAGCTTGTAGGGACCGGCGCCGATCGGGTGCGCCAGGAATCCGTCCGTGCCAACCTTCTCGATATAGGCCTTGGGCAGGATATAGGCCGTCATGAAGGCCAACCAGTCCGGCGCCGTGGGCGTGGGGTTCTTGAAGTCCATTACCGCCTCGGTGGGCGACTTGATCTCGATGCCGGACAGCTTGTTGGTGAAGGTGCTATTGATCACCAGCTTCTTGTCGGTCTTGGGCCGGTCGAAGAAGGTGTACTTGAAGTCCTCGGTGGTGAGCTTGCTGCCGTCCTGGAAGGTAACGCCGCTGCGCAGCACGATGTCCAGGCGGGTGTTCTTGTCATCCAGCCACTTCCAGGACTGGATCAGGCGCGGGGTGACCTCGAGCTTGTCGTTGATCATCAGCGGCGAATCGAAGACAGCCTTGTAGATCGACTGGACGGCGGGCCAGGTGCCTGCGGTGGGATCCCAGCTGGGCGGGTCGACCGGGTAGGCGATGGTGAGCTCGCCATTGGCGGCGCTGGCGATCGGCGCGACTGCCGCACAACCCAGGGCCACCAGGCAGCAAGCGAGCGCTCGGCGGGCAAGCGCGGACAGAGAACGGGTACTCATGTACACCTCCAAACACGGGATCGGAACGGATATCAGTGGCGCTTTAAACCATATACTGCTGATGTAAATTTACTGATTAGTTTAGGTTTAAAGTGATTTAATTTATTTAAAAACAACTGCTTATTTTTATCAAGAAGAATATATTGTTTAAGTGAAAACCCTGATTAACTGCTTCTTTCGAGGTCGTTAGTCTGGGGGCCGGCCGCGCGCCAAGCCGCCGAACCGCACAAGAGGAGCGTCATGCAGTCCCCCGCCAATCCCGGCAAAAAACCCAATTTGCGCGAACGCGTCTACCTGATGTTGCGCGAGCGCATCCAGATGGGGCTGGTCGGCGCGGATGACCGTCTGGTCGACCATGACATCGCGCACGAGCTGCACGTCTCGCGCATGCCGGTGCGCGAGGCGCTGATGCAACTCAAGAACGAGGGTGTGCTGGAAGGCACGGCGCGCGGCTTCGTCCTGCGGCGCCATTCGCTGCAGCAGATCAACGACATCTTCGAGATACGCATCCTGCTCGAGCCGCATGCCGCGGCCCTGGCCACGGCCAATGCCGGCCCGGCCTTCCTGGCGCGGATGAAGAGCGCGCTGGACGCGGCCGAGCAGGCCTCGGTGCGCGGCGACTGGGAAACCTTCATGCGTCTGAACGCCGATTACCGGGCCGCGTGGATCGACAGCGTGCCCAACCGGGCCATGGCCGACATGATCTCGCGCTTTATCGACCACGTGCAGACGGTGCGTTTGATGACCATGCAGGACCCGACCGTGCGCGGCATCATCCTGGACGGCATGCGCGGCCTGTACGAAGCCTACCTCTCGGGCAACGCCGATCTGGTGCGCGAACGCATGACCGCGCACTGCCGCACCGCCGCCGCCTGCTACTACCAGTGCTACCAGCGTCTGTGCGTCGCCGAGCCGCCCCCGGGCAACTGAGACGGTGCTAGACTCTGAGGCCCGCAGGCCCCTGCGCGAGCAATGGGCCGGGCCGCCTTGGGCTTATGTGTCCGCGGGCGGCTGGACTGCTCTGTCTTTCTACCCATAAAGACCCGAACCAAGGCTGACCGAATGTCTACCACGTCGAAGATCATCTACACCCTTACCGACGAAGCGCCCGCCCTCGCGACGTACTCGCTGCTTCCCATCGTGCAGGCATTTGCCGGTCCCGCCGGAATCGCCGTCGAGACCCGCGACATCTCCCTGTCCGGCCGCATCATCGCTACGTTCCCCGAGTCGCTGACCGAAGCGCAGCGTATTTCCGACGACCTGACCTACCTGGGCCAACTCGCCACCAAGCCCGAAGCCAACATCATCAAGCTGCCCAACATCAGCGCCTCGATCCCGCAGCTCAAGGCCGCGATCAAGGAACTGCAGGGCAAGGGCTACGCGCTGCCCGACTACCCGGACGAGCCCAGGAACGACGCCGAGAAAGACGTCAAGGTCCGCTACGACAAGATCAAGGGCAGCGCGGTGAACCCGGTGCTGCGCGAAGGCAACTCCGACCGCCGCGCTCCCCTGTCGGTCAAGAACTATGCCCGCAAGCATCCCCACAAGATGGGCGCCTGGAAGGCCGACTCCAAGGCCCATGTGGCCCACATGATGGACGGCGACTTCTACGGCAGCGAGAAATCGGCCCTGATCGCCGCCGAGGGCGCGGTCAAGATCACCCTGCACGGCAAGGACGGCTCGGCCGCGGTCCTGAAGGAAACCACCCAGGTCAAGGCCGGCGAACTGATCGACGCTTCGGTGATGAGCAGGAAGGCCCTGCGCGCCTTCGCCGCCGAACAGGTCGCCGACGCCCGCGCCCAGGGCGTGCTGTTCTCGGTGCACCTGAAGGCCACCATGATGAAGGTCTCCGATCCGGTGATCTTCGGCCACTTTGTCTCGGTGTTCTACGAAGAAGTGCTGGCCAAGCACGCCGCCGCCCTGGCTGAAGCCGGCTTCGATCCCAACAACGGCATCGGCGACCTGTACAACCGTCTGTACACGCTGCCCGCGGCCATGCAGGTCGATATCAAGGCCGACATCGAGGCGCTGTACAAGAAGCAGCCCGCGCTGGCCATGGTGAACTCCGACAAGGGCATCACCAATCTGCACGTGCCCAGCGATGTCATCGTCGACGCTTCCATGCCCGCCATGATCCGCGAAGGCGGCAGGATGTGGAACGCCCAGGGCGAAGCGCAGGATGCCAAGGCCTGCATTCCCGACCGCAGCTACGCCGGTATCTACCAGGCCGTCATCGACGATTGCAAGAAGAACGGCGCCTTCGACCCGGTTACCCTGGGCACGGTGCCCAACGTGGGCCTGATGGCCCAGGCTGCTGAAGAATACGGTTCGCACGACAAGACCTTCGTCATTCCCGCCGATGGCACCGTCAAGGTGACCGACGCCTCGGGTGCCGTGCTGCTCGAGCATGCCGTGGAAAGCGGCGACATCTGGCGCATGTGCCAGACCAAGGACGCGCCCATCCAGGATTGGGTCAAGCTGGCCGTCACCCGTTCGCGCCTGTCGGACACGCCCGCCGTGTTCTGGCTCGACCCGGCCCGCGCCCATGATGCCAACGTCATCGCCAAGGTGCAGCGCTACCTGAAGGACCACGACACCAGCGGCCTGGACATCCGCATCATGTCGCCTGTCGAGGCCACCCAGTTCTCGCTCGAGCGCATCCGCAAGGGCCAGGACACCATCTCGGTCACCGGCAACGTGCTGCGCGACTATCTGACGGACCTGTTCCCCATCATGGAGCTGGGCACCAGCGCCAAGATGCTGTCCATCGTGCCGCTGATGGCCGGCGGCGGCCTGTTCGAAACCGGCGCTGGCGGCTCGGCGCCCAAGCATGTGCAGCAGTTCAACGAGGAGAACTTCCTGCGCTGGGATTCGCTTGGCGAATTCATGGCCCTGGCCGCTTCGCTGGAGTTCCTGGGCCAGAACACCGGCAACGCCGGCGCCAAGGTCCTGGCCAGGACGCTGGACGAAGCCACCGGCAAGTTCCTGGACACCGACAAATCGCCCGCCCGCAAGGTCGGCGGCATCGACAACCGCGGCAGCCATTTCTATCTGGGTATGTACTGGGCTCAGGCCCTGGCCGCTCAGACCGAGGACAAGGCGTTGCAGGCCAAGTTTGCGCCCCTGGCCAAGACCTTGGCCGAAAACGAGGCCAAGATCGTCGCCGAACTAGGCGTGGTTCAGGGCAAGCCGGTCGACATCGGCGGCTACTATCGCCCGGATACGGCGCTGGCCGGCAAGGCCATGCGTCCCAGCGCGACGCTCAACGCCGCCCTGGCCGCGCTCTGACCGTCGGTGCCTTCGCATTACCCAAGGAAAAGCCGGCCGCGTGCCGGTTTTTTCATTTCGTCGCGACTGCGCCGTTCCTCTTCAAATCGTTGCGGCGCAGCAGGCGCGAGCCGTTCGCAACGGCTGCCAGCGTCTGGCGTATGCCCAGCGCATACGGCGTCTTGTGGATCGGCCCGATTAGCCGCTGCAGCGCCGAGTCATCCAGGATCAGCGGCTCGGTCATCAGGTAGTTCATTTCCACCAGCTCGCGCATGAGGGGACTGAACAGACCGGCGAGGCGCAGCATTGTCTTGCCGGCCACGCGCAGTTTGAGCGTCGTGCCGGTCTGGCGTTCCATGTGCGCGACCAGCTCGCGTTGGGTCGTGGCGCCGGCCCCGGCGAGATGCCAGATCTTCCCGAAAGCGGCGGGGGTATCGGCCAGCCGCGCGACCACCGGCCCCACGTCCGGCACGAAGATGAACTCGTGCGGGCGGTCGAGCGGGCCGATCATATCGGCGGTGCCACCGTTCACCGCTGCCTGCGCGGCGCGGTGCAGCAGGCTGGCCTGCACGCCGGGGCCGTAGAAGTCCGGCAGGCGCAGCACGGCGGCGCGGATGCGGCCGTCGGCGTGGGCCTGCATCAGCAGGTCCTCCTGGGCCTTGCGCATGCGGCCTTTGAAAGTATGCGGTTCGCGCGGATGGTCTTCGCGCACCGGGTTGAATTGCGCCCGGCCATAGGGATATACGGTGCCGATCAGGATCAGGTTCCGCACGCCGGCGGCCGCCGCGCCATCCAGCGTCTTGCGCATCAGCTGCGGGTGCAGTTCGAATTGCCAATAGTTCACGCCCACCAAATAGACCAGCGTGTCCACGGCTTCGGCCGCGGCGCGCACCGAAGCCGGCGAGTCCGGGTTCCAGGTGACGATCTCGGCCAGCGGATCGGTGCCAAAGGCCTTGCGCAGGCCAGCCGCGTCGCGGCCCACAACACGGTAGGGACGGCCCTGGCCGCCGAGCACGGCGGCGATGCTTTGGCCGATGGCGCCGGCGGCGCCGAATAATGCGATTTTGGACATATTGGTTTTCCTTCGGTTTGGGAGCTGGAGAGACGAGGTGCGAACGACTGCAGTTTGCGGATGGACAGCTAAAAAGAAAATTGCCTAGAATTGCCTAGTTGCTATAAAAATTGGCATACCGTGGCCGACAGCGAACCGAATTGGGAGTGGTATCGAAGCTTTCTCCAGGTTCTGGAAACGGGTTCGCTATCTGCGGCGGGCCGGGCACTGGGCCTGACGCAACCGACCGTTGGCCGGCACATCGACGGCTTGGAAGCCGCACTGGGCCTCAAGCTCTTTATCCGCTCTTTCGACGGCTTTTCCCCTACGGATGCCGCGCAGGAACTCAGCCCCTATGCCGCGGGCATCGCCGCCACGGCGGCCGCCTTGCGGCGGGCGGCCAGCAGTCACGGATCGGGCGTTCGCGGCACGGTACGGCTGACGGCTAGCGAAGTCATCGGTGTCGAAGTCCTGCCGCCGATTCTCGCGGCCTTGCATCGCAAGCACCCCGAGTTGGTCATCGAGCTGGTGGTGTCCGACCGGACCGACGACCTGCTGCATCGCGAGGCGGACATCGCGGTGCGCATGTTCCAGCCGGTGCAGGATGCGCTGGTGGCCAAGCGCGTCGCAGGCATCGGGCTCGGCTTGTACGCCCACGAGCGCTACCTGGCAGATCGAGGTGTACCCCGATCAATGGATGCCTTGTCCGGCCACGCGGTCATCGGCTTTGACCACGAGAGTGCCTTTATTCGGCGGTTTCAAGAGCAGGTTCCCGCTTTTTCGCGGGATCGGTTCGCGTTCCGTGCCGACAGCGGTTTGGCCCAGTTAGGAGCGATCCGGGCGGGCCTGGGCATCGGCGCCTGCCAATCGGCGCTGGCCGCACGGGACAAGCG
This sequence comes from Bordetella sp. FB-8, assembly GCF_000382185.1. Taxonomy (NCBI): domain Bacteria; kingdom Pseudomonadati; phylum Pseudomonadota; class Betaproteobacteria; order Burkholderiales; family Alcaligenaceae; genus Bordetella; species Bordetella sp. FB-8. The sequence continues at coordinate 1,587,852 of NZ_KB907784.1, forward strand.
GTTGGTTCGAGTCCTGCGCAGCCAGTTCTCGCTGTCGATGGACGCCTGGATCGCCATGCATGAAGATTTGCGGGCAAGCCCGCGTTGCGCGGCGACCTTTGCCGCGCTTGCGGCAGGATTGGCGGCTTACGCGAAGAGCGCTTAGCGCCGCCGGGCAGCGATACTCACTTGGGGAGCCGTTATGAGAGCGTATGTACTCGCACTGATCGACATACACGATGAGCAAGGCTACAAGGCCTATGCGCAAGGCGTGCCGGCGACGATCATCGAGGGATGGAACGGCGAATAGCTATTTTCGTTGCGACATCAGGGTCCCGCCGGTCGCCCAGTTGCTCTTTTTCACGTCTTCGATGACCACGAAGATGCTGTCGGGCTTGGCGCCGGCGTGTTCCACCATGGCATTGGTGATGGCCTGGGCGAGCTTGGCTTTTTGCTCGTCGCTGCGGCCTTCGAGCATTTCGACGCGGATGTAAGGCATGTTCAGAATCCTTCGAGAACGATTTTGCCGCGCGTCTTGTGGCTTTCGAGCATGGCATGCGCGCGGCGCAGGTTTGCCGCGTTGATCTTACCGTAGTGATCGGCCAGGGTCGTCTTGAGCACGCCGTCCTCGACCAGGCGGGAGACGCGGTTCAGCAGTTCGTGCTGGCGCGCCATGTCGGCGGTCTCGAAGAGCGAGCGCGTGAACATCAGTTCCCAGTGCAAGGAAATGGACTTGCTCTTGAGCGGCACGGCGTCCAGCGTGGCCGGGTCGTCGATCAGGGCCAGCTTGCCTTGCGGCGCCAGGGCCTGGACGATCTGGGCGTAGTGCTCGCCGGTATGGGTCAGGCTTGCGACCATGTCCACCTGCGGCAGGCCGATGCGGGCTAGTTCCTCGGTCAGCGGTTTGCCGTGGTCGATGACGTGGTGGGCGCCCAGATCCTGAATCCACTGGACGGTCTCGGCGCGCGAAGCGGTGCCGATGACCGTCAACCCGGTGAGATTGCGCGCCAATTGCACAAGCATGGAACCCACGCCGCCGCCGGCGCCGACGATGAGCAGGCGCTGGCCCGTGCCCCCGTCCTCGGGTACGCCCAGGCGGTCGAACAGCAGTTCCCAGGCGGTGATCGTGGTCAGCGGCAGGGCGGCGGCCTGGGCGTCTGAGAGGGTTGCGGGCTTGGTGCCCACGATGCGTTCATCGACCAGATGGAATTCGGCATTGGTGCCCGGACGCGTCAGCGCGCCGGCGTAATAGACCTCGTCTCCCGGCTTGAACAGAGTGACTGCGCTGCCAATCGCGGCAACCGTGCCCACGGCATCCCAGCCCAGAACGCGCGGCGTCGTGGTGGCCGCGCCCCTGCGCACTTTGGTGTCGACCGGATTGACTGAAACAGCGCGAACGGACACCAGCAAGTCCCGCGGTCCGGGCTCGGGCACAGGTAGCTCCACATCGATCAAGGACTGGGGATCGTCGGCAGGCAGGTCGTTGCGGATATAGGCGATGGCTTTCATGGCGGGTTCCGGTTTTGAGGGGAGTCGCACGTTCAGTGTGCGTGCAGTGGGGGTCACTTTGCGCGCCCTCGATCTATCCATAAAGAGGCAATATTAGTTAGAACTTTCACTAAAATAGTGAAAATGATCCGCATAGACGACCTTTCCCTTTTCATTCGCTCGGCGGCCTTGGGCAGTTTTTCCAACGCCGCGCGCGAGGCCGATCTGCTTCCCGGGCAGGTCAGCGCCGCAGTCCTGCGGCTCGAGCGCGAACTGAATGTGCGCTTGTTTGCCCGTTCCACGCGCAGCCTGCGGCTGACCGGCGAGGGCGAGCGCTATTTGCCTTATGCCGAAGAAGTGTTGTCCACCCTGCAGGCCGGTCAGGATCGACTGCATGGGAACGGCGGCGAGCCCAGCGGCCTGCTGCAAGTGTCCGCGCCTTCGGACTTGGGCCGCAATGTGCTGCTTCCCTGGCTGACGCAATTTCGCCGCAAGCACCCCGCGCTGGTGCTGCGGCTGCAATTTTCGGATCATGTCGCCGATGTCTTTCGCGACCCGGTGGATGTAGCCATACGCTATGGCGGCCTGGACGATGCCAGCTATATCGCGCTGCCGCTGCTGCCGGACCTGCGCCGCGTGCTGGTGGCCTCGCCGGATTATCTGGCTCGCCATGGCAGGCCCAAGACCCTGGAAGATCTGGCTTCGCATTCTTGCCTGCTGTATCAGCTGGGCGGCCGCATCTACGACAAATGGCGGTTCCCGCTGGAAGGCGGCCGGCGTGTGGTGGCGGTCCAAGGCAAGCTCCATTCCGACGACGGGGACACGGTGCGCCGCTGGGCGCTGGCGGGAGAAGGGATTGCCTATAAATCGTGGCTGGATGTGCGCGACGACCTGCGGGCCGGGCGCCTGCAAGCCTTGTTGCCGAAAATCCCGTGCGACCCGACGCCGCTCTACTTCGTTTGCCCGCACCGCAAGCAGTTTTCGCCGGCGGTGCGGCAGCTGTACGACGCGCTCAGGGACCACTGCGGACAAATCATTGCCGAGTCGCGCGATACCGTCTCCAGTTCGGGCGGCCGCGCCGCGCGCGTCAGGCGGCGGTCTGCATAGCCTCTCTGTCGATCAACACCTGCTTGCGCGCCACGCCCCAGCGGTAGCCCGACAGATTGCCGTCGCTGCGCACCACGCGATGGCAGGGAATGGCCACCGCCAGCTTGTTGGCGGCGCAGGCGCCCGCCACGGCGCGCACCGATCTGGGCATGCCGATGCGCTGCGCGATTTCGGAATAGGTGGTGGTCGTTCCGGGCGCAATGTCGAGCAGCGCGCGCCAGACGCGTTCCTGGAAGGCAGTGCCGCGCACGTCCAGCGGCAGGGCCAGGCCCAGGCGCGGCGTCTCCACCATGCCTACCACTTGGGCGACCCATTGCTCGAATTCGGCGTCGGCACCGATCAGGCGCGCCCGGGGGAACTGGTCCTGCAAGCCCCGCACCAGGGCATCCGGGTTGTCGCCCAGGGAGATGGCGCAGATGCCGCGCGGGCTGCCGGCTACCAGGATCGCGCCCAGGCTGCACTGGCCCACGGCGAAGCGGATATCCGTATTGGCGCCGCCGGCGCGGTAGTCGCTGGGCCGCATGCCCAGCCGTTGCCCGGCTTTTTCGTAGAAGCGGCTGTTGGCGTTGTAGCCGGCCTCGAAAATGGCCTCGGTGATCGTGCCCTCGCCGGCCAACATGGCCCGCATGCGGCGCGCCTGGTCCGCCGCGGCATAGGCTTTGGGCGTAAGGCCGGTCTCGGCCTTGAACAGGCGGTGAAAATGGTGCGGACTCAAGCCCGCGTCGGCCGCCAGCTCGCTGAGACGGGGCGGTGTCTGCGCCGCTTCGATGCGGCGGCAGGCTGCGGCGATCAGGGCGGCATGTGGGGTGGCGTTCGGCATGATGGCTGCGGCTAAAGTGTCCATGGCGCTACTTTAGACATCAAGACCGGACCGGACACTCCGTTTCTTGCGTTTCAATCTTCCTGGGCCGCGTTCTCAAGCATATGGCGGCCGACGCGGTCCAGCAGGCTGCCCAGCTGATCCTGCTCGGCGGCGCTCAGGCAGCCGAAGATCTCCCGATTGCGCGCCTGGATCAGGCGGATGACGCGTTCGTACATGGCGGAACCCGGCGGCGTGAGGGTGAGCCATACGCCGCGCGCATCCGTGTGGCTGGTGGTCTTGTCGACCAGGCCGCGCTCGACCAGGCACTGCGCCGAACGGCTGGCCTGGCCCTTGTCCAGGTTGGCGGCGCGCGCCAAGTCCTTGACCGACAGGGGTTCGAAGCGGCCGATGGCCGCCAGGCAGCGCGCCTCGCCCAGCGGCAGTTCGAGCTGCTCCAGATAAGCCCGGTGGGTGTCGCGGTCGGACAGCTTGTTGACCACATGCAGCCGGTAGGTGAGGAACCGTTCCAGATCGGGCAGCCGCCCCTTGCGAGGTGTGCGTGCGGATGCGCGCGGGGAAGGCATGGCGGCTCGTTCCTTACTCGATAGTGATGTGGGCGTTCTGGATCACCCTGGTCCACTTGGCGCGTTCGGCGCGGGCGTAGTCGTCCAGCTGGCGCGGCGTGCTGGGCGTGATTTCCAGGCTCAGGGCCTTGAACTTGGCGATGACCTCGGGCGACTTCAGCGTTTCGTTCAGCGCCGCATTGAGCGTGTTGACGATTTCTTCGGGCGTGCCCTTGGGTGCGACCAGGCCCTGCCAGGCATAAGCCTCGAAACCGGGCAGGCCCGATTCGATCAGCGTGGGCACGTTGGGCAGGACGGGCAGGCGGGTCTTGCTGGCTACGGCCAGGGCGCGCAGCTTGCCGCTGGCGATGTACTGCTGGCCACTGGCAGAGTCCACGAACATCATCGGAACCTGGCCGCTCATCACGTCCTGGATGGCCGGCGCTGCGCCGCGGTAGGGCACGTTGATCAGGTTCAGGCCCGTGCGCAGCGCGAACAGCGCGGTGGCCAGATGGTGCGGGGTGCCCGTTCCCGGTGTGGCGTAATGCACGCCGTTTTTCTGCGCCTTGGCCCAGGTCATGAACTCCTTCATGTTGTGAATCGGGAGCGCAGGGTTCACCACCAGGATCAGATTAAAGCGCGCCATCATGCCGATGGGCGTGAAATCGCGCTGCGGGTCATAGCCCAGGTGCGGATAGAGCGGCGGATTGGCCGACAGCGTGGCGGTGTCGCCCGACAGGATGCTGTAGCCGTCGGGATTGGCGTGGGCGACGAATTCGGCGCCGATGGCCGTGGCCGCGCCCGGCTTGTTCTCGACGACGATATTCTGATCCAGGATCTTGGACATGCCTGCCTGCAGGGTGCGCGCCACGATGTCGGTGCCGCCGCCGGCCGGGTAGGGCACGATCCAGTCGATGGGGTGTTCCTTGGGAAAGTCGCTGGCGGCATGCGCCGGCGCGAGGCTGGCGGCCAATAGAAGCGCGGCGGCCGCGCGGATGAGGGTACGCATAGTCGTTTGTCTCCGAAGGTCTGTCGTTATCGTGTGATGCGGATATTGCTTGTGTGCGCAAGCATAGCCGGCTTGCGCAGCGAGCATTCGCTTTTCGGCGCTGCCCGAGGGTTAAGCCGAATGCTGCGCTTCGGCCTGTTCAATCAGCGCCAGCACCTGGCCCAGATCCGGGTTGCGGCGCATCAGCGACAGGCACAGCATGGAAAGGAACAGGGGCGATTTTTCCTGGCCCACGCGGGTCAGGGCGTGGGCCAGGGCGGTATAAGCGGTGTCCAGTTCGGCGCTGGTCATGGCGGGCGATCCTTGCTCGGTCAGGCGTAGAAGGGAGCGACGGCGGCCAGCGCGCTGGCCGCCGCGGCGGCATGGGTCCAGCGGCCCATGACGTAGCCGTCGGGGCGTATCAGGTACACGAGGCCGGGCTGCGCGCCGTAGTGCTTGCGCATCTGTCCATGCGGGTCGGCGTAGCCGCCTTCCCCGATGGCCACGACCTGAAAGGGCGAAGCCGTGCCGCGCGTCTTGTCTTGCAGCGCCTTGAGCTGATCCAGGCCAGGTGCCTCGCAGCCGGCCAGCGCGACGAAACCGCGACCGAATAGGCGGGTCAGATGGACAGGCTCGCCGTCCAATTCGAGCAGCGCCTCGGGCGCGGGCTGGCCAGGCGCGGCGGCGCTGCCGGCCGATGGCGCTGCGTCAGGCTGGTTCAGCTGCGAGTCCGCATAGGCGATGGGGCAAGACTGGCGCGGATTGATCAGTTCGCTCACGCTGGCATCGACCAGCGCCAGGCGCAGCGCGGCATCGCGCAGCAGGCGAAAGCCGTAGTCCGGCGGCGCCATGAACTCGGTGCTCTTGGCGCCGTATTCGATGTTCTGGCGCGTGGCGTGGACGCGCTCCTGGCTGTAGGTATCGAGCAGGCTTTCGGGCGCCGCGCCGCGCAGCACCCAGGCCAGCTTCCAGGCCAGGTTGCCGGCATCGTCCAGGCCCGAATTCAAGCCGCGCACGCCAAAGATGGGCACCAGGTGGCCCGCGTCGCCGGCGAACAGCACGCGGCCTTGGCGGTAGCTGTCCAGCGTCAGGCACTTGGCGTTGTAGATCGAGATCCACAGCGGCTTCCAGGGCGCGGTCTCGCCTATCATGTCCAGGTGGCTCTGTACGCGCGGCAGCACGTTCTCGGGTTTGACGGCCTGGACGGCGTCCTCGTCATCGCTGATCTGGTAGTCGATGCGCCAGACCTTGTCGGGCTGGCGGTGCATGAGGATGGTCGAGCCGGGATTGGACGGCGGATCGAACCAGGCCAGGCGCTCGACGGGGCGCTTGGTCTCTTGCTCGATGTCGACGATCACGTAGCGGCCCTCGTACTGCATGCCGTGCAAATGCAGTCCGAGCAATTCGCGCACGGTGCTGCGGCCTCCGTCGCAGGCCACGACCCAGCCAGCGCGCACGGTGCGCCGCCCGCCCGCGGTTTCGATGGCGACTTCGATGCCGTCGCCCAGGTCCTTGACGCCGCTCACGCGGCTGGACCAGGCGATGCCGGCCAGATCGCCGTGACGCTGCATGGCGCGGTGCGCGTATTCCTCGACATAGAACTGCTGGACGTTGACCATGGGCGCATAACGCTGCAGCGGGTCGCTGGGCATCTCGAAGTGCAGCACTTGCCTGTGGCGAAAGTAGCTGCGCCCGCCGGTCCAGGCCAGGCCCTTCTCGGACAGGGGCTTGTCGGCGCCCACCCAGCTCAGGATCTCCTGCGAGCGGCGCGACATGCAAATGGCGCGGCTGCCGGTGCAGTAGCCCTCGTCGGCCTCGACGGTCAGGCTGGCGATGCCCTGCTCGGCCAAAAGGGCCGCCAGGGTCAGGCCGACGGGGCCGCCGCCAGCGATGAGCACGGGTACCCGGTCGGGCAGGGGGGCGAAAACTTCCATGGTCCCATGTCTCCAGAATGTCTCGGCGGTCGTCGTGGCGCGACCGGGGAAACGTTGTTCTCTGGAGGAGACTATAAATTCAATTGGTTGCGTTTACAACCAATATGTCCGCTACGAGCATGCGGTTCTTGCCGCTTACGCTCCTGCTCCGGACGGCTCAATCGACGCCGTCGGGAAATCTCTGCACGATGGCCTGGTGGCGCTTTTCCATTTCCTCGCGCAGGGCGCGGCGCTGCTTGGCGCTCTCAAAGCGCTGCACTTCCTCCGGGTCGGTGGGCTTGAGCGCAGGCACCGCCGTGGTTTTGCCCGTGTCGTCGACCGCCACCATGGTGAAGTAGCAGCTGTTGGCGTGACGCACGCATTTCTTGCGAATGTCCTCGGCGACCACTTTGATCCCGATCTCCATCGACGAGCGGCCGGTGTAATTGACCGCGGCCAGGAAGGTCACCAACTCGCCCACATGTATAGGCTGGCGGAACATGACCTGGTCTACCGAGAGCGTGACCACATAGGAGCCGGCATAGCGGCTGGCGCAGGCATAGGCCACCTGGTCGAGCAGCTTGAGGATGGTGCCGCCATGCACGTTGCCGGCGAAATTGGCCGTGTCGGGCGTCATGAGGATGGTCATCGACAATTGATGGCTGGGAGTGTCCATTGGGTCGGCCCGCAGAGTGGAAAGCCGTTACTGTATAGGGCGGCCGGCGAGGCGTCGAGTGTTGCGGCGCAACATGAAAAAGACGGCGCGCGATTGGAAAATTCACCCTGCCGTTGATAGGGGCGCCCTATACTGGCCCGGTGTTTTGTGTAAGCAAAAGCCGTACCGCGTGGTCGAGCATCGCGCAACGCCCGCGCGGACAACCCATCATTCACCGAGAAGGGAGTGCTTCATGGTCAACATGAATCGCCGCCAGTTCTTCAAGATGACAGGGGCGACGTTGGCGGGTTCGAGTCTGGCCCTGCTGGGGGCTGCCCCCAGCAACGCGCTGGCCGAGGTGCGTCAGTACAAACTGACGCGCATGACCGAAACGCGCAATACCTGTCCCTATTGTTCCGTGGCATGCGGCATTCTGATGTACGGTCTGGGCGACCGCGCCAAGAACGTCGCGGCGAACATTGTGCACATCGAAGGCGACCCGGATCATCCCGTCAATCGCGGCACGCTCTGCCCCAAGGGCGCTGGGCTGATCGACTTTATCCACAGTCCCAGCCGGCTCATGTATCCCGAGTACCGCGCCGCGGGCTCGGACAAATGGACGCGCGTGTCCTGGGACGAGGCGCTCGATCGCATCGCCAAGCTGCTCAAGCAGGATCGCGACGCCAACTTCGTCGAAAAGACGGGCGATGGCAAGACAGTCAACCGCTGGTTGACCACGGGCATGCTGGCTGCCTCGGCGGGTAGCAACGAAGTCGGCTACCTCACTCATAAAGTCGTCCGCAGTCTGGGCGTTCTGGCGTTCGACAACCAAGCCCGTGTCTGACACGGCCCGACGGTGGCAGGTCTTGCCCCGACGTTTGGCCGTGGAGCGATGACGAACCATTGGGTCGACATCAAGAACGCGGACGTGGTGTTGATCATGGGCGGCAATGCCGCCGAGGCTCACCCCTGCGGCTTCAAATGGGTAACCGAAGCCAAGGCCCACAACAAGGCCAAGCTCATCGTCGTGGATCCGCGCTTCACGCGCTCGGCTTCCGTGGCGGATTTCTATGCGCCCATACGTACCGGCACGGACATCGTGTTTCTGGGCGGGGCCATACGCTACCTGCTCGAGAAGGACCAGATCCAGCACGAGTACGTCAAGAACTACACCGATTTCTCGTTCATCGTGCGCGAGGATTTCGCCTTCGACGAAGGCGTGTTCTCCGGCTACGAGGCCCAGAAGCATATGTACAACAGGGACTCGTGGGACTACGAGCGCGCAGACGACGGCTATGTGAAGACGGATCCGACCTTGCAGCATCCGCGCACGGTCTACCAGTTGCTAAAGCAGCACTACGAGCGCTATACGCCTGAGATGGTCGAGAGCGTCTGCGGCACGCCCAGGGAAAAATTCCTGAAAGTGTGCGACATGCTGGCTTCCACGGCCGTGCCGGGCCGCGCGGCCACCATCATGTATGCGCTGGGCTGGACGCAGCACTCCGTCGGCTCGCAGATGATCCGCACCGGCGCCATGTTGCAGCTGCTCCTGGGCAATATCGGCGTGGCGGGAGGCGGCATGAACGCTTTGCGCGGGCATTCGAACATCCAGGGCCTGACTGACCTGGGCCTGATGTCCAATCTGCTGCCCGGCTACATGACGCTGCCCAACGAGCCCGAGCAGGACTTCAACGGCTATATCGCGGCCCGGGCCCTGAAACCGCTGCGCCCGGGCCAGCTGAGCTATTGGCAGAACTACAAGAAGTTCCATGTGAGCTTCATGAAGGCTTGGTGGGGCGCTGCGGCGACCGCCGACAACAACTGGGCCTACGACTACTTGCCCAAGCTCGACAAGATGTACGACATGCTGCAGACGTACGAGCTGATGAATCAGGGCAAGGTCAACGGCTACATCTGTCAGGGCTTCAACCCCCTGGCGGCCGCACCGGACAAGGCCAAGATGCTGTCGGCCTTCTCCAAGCTGAAGTTCCTGGTCATCATGGATCCGCTGCGCACGGAAACCTCCGAATTCTGGAAGAACTACGGCGAGCACAACGACGTCGACTCCCGCCAGATCCAGACCGAGGTCTTTCGTCTGCCGACCACCTGCTTTGCCGAGGAGGACGGCGCGCTGGTCAATTCGGGCCGCTGGTTGCAGTGGCACTGGAAGGGCGCCCAGCCTCCGGGGCAAGCCAGGAGCGACATCGACATCATGTCGGGTCTGTTCGTGCGCCTGCGCGACATGTACCGCAAGGAGGGCGGCAAGTTCCCCGACCCCATCGTCAACCTGTCCTGGCCTTACGCCGATCCGGCCTCGCCCACGCCCGCCGAACTGGCCAAGGAATACTCCGGCCGCGCGCTGGCCGACCTGAAGGATGCGGCCGGTACGGTCACGCGCAAGGCGGGCGAGCAGTTGGCGGGTTTTGCCGAATTGCGTGACGACGGCACCACGCTGTCGGGCTGCTGGATCTTTGCCGGCGCATGGACGCAGGACGGCAACCTGATGGCCCGCCGCGACAATAGCGACCCGACCGGCATCGGACAGACGCTGAACTGGGCCTGGGCCTGGCCGGCCAACCGCCGGGTGCTCTACAACCGCGCTTCCTGCGACCTGACGGGCAAGCCCTTCAACCCCCAACGCGCGCTGATTTCCTGGAACGGCGCGAGCTGGAGCGGCGCCGACGTGCCTGACTTCGTCGTCACGTCCAAGCCCGCCGACGGCATGGGCCCCTTCATCATGAACCCTGAGGGCGTCGCGCGCTTTTTTGCCCGCGCGGGTATGGCCGAAGGTCCTTTCCCGACGCATTACGAACCGTTCGAGAATCCACTGGGCTACAACCCGGTCTATCCCAAGAACAAGGCGGTAACCAGCAATCCGGCGGCGCGCCTGTTCAAGGACGACCAGCAGGCCTTGGGTACGGTAGACCGATTCCCCTACGTGGCCACCACCTACCGGTTGACGGAACACTTCCACTACTGGACCAAGAACGTCCAGATCAACGCGATCCTGCAGCCCGAGCAATTCGTCGAAATCGGCGAGGCGCTGGCGCAGGAGTTGGGCATTCCCAACGGATCCATGGTCAAGGTTTCCTCCAACCGCGGCTACATCAAGGCCAAGGCGCTGGTCACCAAACGCATCAAGCCGCTCAAGGTCGAAGGCAGGACCGTGCATCACGTGGGCATACCCATACATTGGGGCTTCGTGGGCATCGCCAAGCCTGGCTTTCTTGCAAACACGCTGACCCCGTTCGTGGGCGATGCCAATAGCCAGACGCCGGAATTCAAGTCCTTCCTCGTGAAGGTCGAGAAGGCATAGGAGCGCAAGCCATGTCCCTGCAATCCCTAGACATCAAGCGGCTTTCGGCCACCACCACGCCGCCGCCCCAGGTGCGCGAGCCTGCCACCGGCGCCTTGGCCAAGCTGATCGATGTGTCCCAGTGCATTGGCTGCAAGGCCTGCCAGGCCGCGTGCATGGAGTGGAACGACCTGCGCGACGAGATCGGCACCAACGTGGGCGTCTACGACAATCCGGCCGACCTGACCGAGCACTCCTGGACGGTGATGCGTTTTGCCGAATACGAGGACGAGCAGGGCAACCTGGAGTGGCTGATCCGCAAGGACGGCTGCATGCATTGCGAGGACCCGGGCTGCCTGAAGGCCTGCCCTTCGCCGGGCGCCATCGTGCAGTACACCAACGGCATCGTGGATTTCCACGAGGAAAACTGCATAGGCTGCGGCTACTGCGTGACCGGCTGCCCGTTCAACGTGCCGCGCATCTCCAAGAAGGACAGCAAGGCCTACAAGTGCACGCTCTGCTCTGACCGCGTCGCGGTCGGCCAGGAACCGGCCTGCGTCAAGAGCTGCCCCACCGGCGCCATCACCTTCGGCACCAAGGATGACATGCACGCGCACGCGGCCGAGCGCATCGAGGACCTCAAATCGCGCGGCTTCGAGCATGCCGGCCTGTACGATCCGCAGGGCGTGGGGGGCACGCACGTGATGTACGTGCTGCATCATGCCGACAAGCCGCAGCTCTACCACGGCCTGCCGAAAGACCCGCGGATCAGCCCCATGGTGTCGTTCTGGAAGGGCATCGCCAAGCCGCTGGGCGTGGCCGTCATGGCCTTCTCGGCGTTGGCGGGGTTCTTCCACTATGTTCGCACCGGCCCCAACGAAACGTCCGAAGAGGATGAGCGCAAGGCCCAAGAGGAGACCAAATCATGAGTGGCGACCGCAAACTCATACAGCGCTACAGCGCCGACGAGCGCAGCAACCATTGGTTTACCGCCATCTGTTTCGTGCTGCTGGCGCTGTCCGGTCTGGCGCTGTTTCATCCGGCGTTCTTCTGGCTCACCAACCTGTTCGGCGGCGGGCCCTGGACCCGCATTCTTCATCCTTTCGTGGGCGTGGCGATGTTTGTCTCGTTCTCCATTTTTGCCGTTCGCGTGTTCAAGCACAACCGCATCACGGCCGCCGACCGGCAGTGGCTCGGACAGATCAAGGATGTGCTGGCCAACCGCGATGAGAAACTGCCCGAGGTGGGCAAGTACAACGCCGGCCAGAAGGTGCTGTTCTATGTGCTGATCCTGTGCATGATCGGGCTGCTGCTTTCGGGCCTGGTCATCTGGCGTGCGTATTTTTCGCTGTATTTTCCCATCGGCGTGATCCGTGCGGCGGCCGTGCTGCATGCGATCTGTGCCTTTGTCATAATCTGCTCGATCATCGTGCATATCTATGCCGCGATCTGGGTGAAAGGGTCGGTGCAGGCGATGGTGCGTGGAACGGTCACGCCGGGATGGGCGTGGAAGCACCATCGCCTGTGGTTCCGCGCAATGCGCAAATAATCGCGCGGCGCGTGCTTTGCCGCGCCCACGCAGCGTGGGCGCGCCGTTGTTTTTAGCCGCGCCGGTTTTTTCGACCAAGGGTGGCGGACCGGCGCACTTCTCCCCCATCGCTCTCCCAGATTTCGTCGAACTCGGGTTCGACATCGGACCCCTCTGGCGTGCGTGTTTTTTCCGATTGTCCGGCGTCGGAATATTCATGCATGACAGGCCGCTTCGGTGGCGGATCCTTTTTCGGCATTTCGCCGGATTTGTGCGCCCTCAGTATTTCGCGCTTGACCGGCTCGTCATGCGCCGCGGCGTCGGGTTTTGCCGAAAGGTGACTTGCTTGATGCGTTGCTGGCTTGTTCATACTGCCCTCCATGGGGCACTGAGCGCGGCGTGATTGCAGCGCTTTGCATGAACAATGACGACTTCTGCTCCGTCCATCTGTCCCATATCGGACCAAGGCAGCCCAATCCCCGTTCGTACGCTTTCGTACGGTTTGTCTTTGTGCACCGGCTTATTGTCCAAGTGAGAATCAACCCACAAAGAGAACGCCTACATCATGTCAGTGCCGACAATAAAGACTGCTTCTGCGTCTGTTTCGGCGAGTCCGCCGGAAACGCCGCCCGCGGGCGGCCTGAGCAGTGCCGAGGCGCGCCGCAGATTGGCCCAGTCCGGTCCGAACGCGACGCCGGATGCCTCGATCCATCCATTGCGCAGGGCGCTCGTGAAATTCTGGGCACCGGTTCCGTGGATGCTCGAGGCCGCCATCGTGCTCGAGTGCGCCCTCGGGAAATTCGTCGAGGCGGCGGTCATTGCGGGACTGCTCGTGTTCAACGCCGCGCTCGGGCTCTTTCAGGAAAGCCGGGCGCAGGCGACGCTCAAGGCGTTGAAATCGCGGCTTGCGCTCAACGCTTCGGTGCAGCGCGACGGAGTATGGTCGAGCGTGCCGGCCGCGGATCTGGTCCCGGGGGACGTGATCAAGTTATCGCTGGGCGCGGTGGTGGCTGCCGACGCGAAGCTCACTTCGGGCAATGCGCTGCTTGACCACTCGATGCTCACCGGCGAATCGGTGCCGATCGAAGCCTCAGCCGGCGTGCAAACCTATGCCGGCGCGCTGGTGCGCCGCGGCGAAGCGGTGGCGGTGGTGACCGCGACCGGGGTTCATACCCGCTTTGGCCGCACGGCGGAGTTGGTCCGCACCGCGCATGCGTCAAGCTCGCAGCAGAAGGCGGTGTTGCTGGTCGTGCGCAATCTGGCGATCTTCAGCGGCGTAGTCATTGCGATGCTGTTTGCTTGGGCTTTGTACCTTCACATGCCGACAGTGGATATCGTGCCGCTCGTGCTGACAGCCGTGCTTGCGTCGATTCCCGTGGCCTTGCCGGCCACCTTCACGCTGTCGGCTGCGCTCGGCGCGCGCGCCTTGGCGGGACGTGGCGTATTGTCCACGCGCCTGGCCGCCGTAGACGAAGCAGGCACCATGGATGTGCTGTGCGCCGACAAGACGGGCACCTTGACGCGCAACGCGCTGACGGTCACGACCGTGCGGCCGATGCCCGGCTTCGACAACCAGCACGTCTTGACGCTCGCGGCGCTGGCGAGCGCAGAAGGCACAGGCGACCCGGTCGATATGGCGATTCGCGCAGCCGCCGCGGGCCAAGGTACCCCCGATGTGCCGAAACTGACCCGATTTACCGCTTTCGATCCGGACAAAAAAACGTCCGAGGCAAGCGCGACCGATTCAGCCGGCAATGTTCAGCGGATTGTGAAGGGTGCTTTCGCGGTCGTGGCAGGGCTTGCTGAGCCATCCCCGACCGCGGCAACGCCGGTCAATGAACTTGAGGCTCAAGGTTTTCGGGTGCTTGCCGTGGCCGCAGGCGCGCCTGCGGCCTTGAAACTGGTCGGCCTGATCGCGTTGAGCGACCCGCCGCGCGAAGATTCGGCCGCGCTCGTTACCGAACTTCATCGCCTTGGAGTGCGCGCTGTAATGGTGACTGGAGACGCGCCAGCCACCGCGGCCATCGTTGCCCGCGCGGTCGGCCTGGATGGCGCGGTCAGTCCACCGGGGCCGATTCCAGAGGGTGTCAGGCCGGAATCATTCGCGGTCTTCGCCGGCGTGCTGCCGGAGGATAAATACAAACTCGTCAAGGCTTTCCAACAGGGCGGGCACGTCGTTGGCATGTGTGGCGACGGCGCCAACGATGCGCCCGCGCTGCGTCAGGCGCAAATGGGCATCGCGGTGTCGACGGCGACCGATGTGGCCAAATCCGCCGCCGGGATGGTGCTGATCGAGCCGGGGCTCGCCGGCATCGTGGCGGCGGTCAAGGAGGGTCGCGTCACATTTCAGCGCATTCAGACTTATACGCTGAACTCGATCATCAAGAAGATCACGACCGTTCTTCTTCTGGTGTTCGGACTGGTCATGACTGGGCACGCGGTCCTGACGCCGCTATTGATGGTGATCCTGATGATTACCGGCGATTTTCTCGCCATGTCGCTGACGACGGATAACGTCAATCCTTCGACGGCACCGAATACATGGCGCATCGGCAATCTGACGCTCGCGGGTACGGCCGTCGGCATCGCACTGCTGGCGTTTTGTATTGCCGTACTGGCAATGGGCAAGTTCGAGATGGCTCTTGATGCGGGCGCGCTTCAGACCTTGACTTTCGTGGTCCTGGTATTTAGCGGCCAGGCGACCTTATACGCCATTCGCCAACGCCGCCGCATGTGGGGTGCCCGGCCCAGCCTCTGGCTGATCGCCTCGTCGGTCATCGACGTCGTGACCGCCGTGGTCCTTGCCGTGGGCGGGTTCGCGATGACGCCGCTGTCCGCCATGCTGGTGGCAGGGGTGTTCATCGCGGCCGTGATTTATTCGCTTGTTCTGGACGCGTTGAAGATTCCAATTTTTTCCCGCCTGAAAATTGTGTAGAACGCGATGACCTTCCCGTCTTAGACGGGGCATGCGATAGAAGGGCGGCAGCCGACTTGACTAGGGATGGTATTGAGATGAAAACAGGATCGGAAGATTTCCGTGTGCAAGAGGGCGATGACGTCAGCCTCGAAAAATGGCCCACCATGGTCGACCCCCTGTACAGTTCGAAAGAGGACTATCAGAAAATGCTGGCCGCGCATGTGGCGCAATTGAGTTCGCTGCAGCAGCTGTTCTACGCATCGAATCGCCATGCGCTTTTGCTGATCTTCCAGGCCATGGACGCGGCCGGAAAGGACGGCGCGATCAAGCATGTGATGTCGGGCGTGAACCCACAGGGCTGCCAGGTCTTTAGCTTCAAGCACCCCACGCCGGTCGAGTTGGAGCATGACTTTCTCTGGCGCACCACCCGCGATTTGCCGGCGCGCGGGCAGATCGGCATATTCAATCGTTCCTACTACGAGGAGGTGCTGATCGTGCGCGTCCACCCGGAGATTCTGCTTGGCGAGGGCTTGTCGGATGTTTCGCTCGGCGACGGATCGGTCTGGCAAGATCGGTATCGGTCGATTGTCGATCTGGAGCGCCACCTTGCGCGCAACGGAACGCGCATTATCAAGTTTTTCCTGCATCTCTCGAAGGCGGAACAGCGCAGGCGCTTTCTCGCGCGCATCGACGATTCGGACAAGAACTGGAAATTCAGCGCGGCAGACGTGACGGAGCGCAAATTCTGGAAGCAGTATATGAAGGCTTACGAACAATGCCTTGGCGCGACCAGCACCCACGACGCGCCCTGGTTCGTCGTGCCGGCCGATGACAAGAAGAATGCGCGCCTGATCATCTCTCGCATCGTATTGGATGCGCTCGAATCGTTGAAGATGGCCTATCCGAAATCCACCGCGAGGCGGCGGCGAGAATTGCAGGAAATACGCAAGGAGCTTGAGCAATGATGTCTGGGACTCGATTCCCGGCATAAATGAAAGGTATGGCAGGAGTGTCTTGCGTCGAATTTCCCTGCACATCCGGGGCGCAGGGATTCAATACACCGAGCAGAGTCCTTGCCCTTGAGATTTCTTCCGATCTGCTCGGTCCCTTAGTGCGGCGCGGGCGTCTGGGTCATTTCACCGCGGGCAAGGCAGATGCCCGGCAGGATCGGCAGCCAGAATGGCATGCTTGGCGCGCGCGAGTGGCGTGACGACAAGGGCCGTCGCTATCGGTGCGCTCGGCAGATGCAGTATGCCTGCCGACGCCGACTCGAATGTTCTCAGGCCCAATGGAGTCGGACCGGTCGTGGCAACCATCGAGACAATCGCGAAGCGGGTGAAAAACGCCCAAGGCGCCCGACCGAATCCCGCCTATACTTTTACGGCCGTCATGACTGACGGCCGTATTCATTTCCGGAGATTGCCTTGCAGCGCATTCTTTCCCGCGGCGAAATCGAAGACCTCGATCACAATTCCATCGCCCGCGTGAGATTGCCCACGCGCGATTCGGTGTTCGCCACGCGCGCGGCCCGGCTGCGCAAGCTGGCCCAGGACAGCCCGGTGGCCGATTATCTGCACCTGATGGCGCACGTGGCCGATGCCCAGCAGGCGGTGCTGGCCGGATGCCAGGCGCCGGGGGCCTGGACTCAGCAGATCGAACGGGCGCAGGCGCACGGCATGCCGCCGCTGCAAGCCGTGGGCTACAGGCGTGATCCGCTCTGGACAGGCCTTTTGCGCCAGATATTGATGCGGCTGGAGATGACCGCCGGCGTGCCTGCCGAGGCGATCGAGGTCTGTCGCGACTTGCGGCGCGCCCTGCAGGAGCAGCCTGACGCCATCGAGGCGATGGCCGACGCGGTTCTGGCAGAGCGCGACGGCGAAGTCGACAGCGCCGCCGCGCCTTTCATTGCGGCGGCGTTGCAGGTCTATTGGACGGACCTGGCCGGTCGCTTCGATGCCAGGCAATTGCCGGTGGCCAGCCCCTTCGGGGTTTGCGCCGTGTGCGGCAGCCTGCCCGTGGCCAGCGTGGTGCGCGTGGGCGGGCAATTCGACGGCTACCGCTATCTGTGCTGCGCGCTGTGCGCCAGCGAATGGCATCTGGTTCGGGTCACGTGCTCGCACTGCGAGGATACCGAGACGGTGGCCTATCACGCCATTGAGGGCGGCGCGCAGGCCATCCGCGCCGAATCCTGCGACAAGTGCCATACCTATCGCAAAATTTTCTACCAGGAGCAGGACTTCGACGTCGAGCCGGTGGCCGACGATCTGGCCAGCCTGATGCTCGACGTGCTGATGGGCGAAGCCGGCTACATGCGCGCCAGCGGCAATCCCCTGCTATGGCAGGACGAGGATGGCGAAGGCGGCGAGCAGGCCGGCATGTTATGACGGCGCCGTTTTTTCCCGGAGGCGATAGCGCGCCGGCGGCGCCCGCCGATCTCCCGGCGCTCGATCGGGTGCTGGCCGCCGCGTCGGCGCAGGCCCTGCTCGATGCTTTCGGACGCGCGCGGGTCGTGGCGGCACTGCGGGATCGCATGGCCGCCTTGCGCGCCGATGCGCTGGCCGGCCGCATGCCGGCCGCAAGCGCCCAGCCCGAAGCGATCTTGCGGGAAGCGGGAGAGGCCTTAAAGCGCGATTCGCAGCCTCGCCTGCGGCCGGTCTTCAATCTTACGGGTACCGTGCTGCACACCAATCTGGGGCGCGCCCTGCTGCCCGACGAAGCCGTTCAGGCAGTGGCGCGCGCGCTGACCGCGCCGGTCAATCTGGAGTTCGACCTGCAGGACGGCGGCCGCGGCGACCGCGACGATGTGGTTGAAGGGCTGCTGCGCGAACTCACGGGCGCCGAGGCTGCCACCGTCGTCAACAACAACGCGGCAGCCGTGCTGCTCATGCTCAATGCCCTGGCCGACAAGCGCGAGGTCGTCGTCTCGCGCGGCGAACTGGTCGAGATCGGCGGCGCTTTTCGCATCCCGGATATCATGAAGCGGGCCGGCGCCAGGCTGGTCGAGGTGGGCACCACCAATCGCACCCATGAGGCCGACTACGAGCAGGCCATCGGCCCGCGCACGGCCATGTTGATGAAAGTCCATTGCAGTAACTACGCCGTTACCGGCTTCACCAAGAGCGTGTCCGTGGCCGAAACGGCGCGGATCGCGCACGGTCGTGGCCTGCCCGCGACCGTGGACCTGGGCAGCGGCACCTTGATCGATCTTGTGCAATGGGGTCTGCCGCGCGAGGACACGGTACGCGACACGGTGTTGGCCGGCGCCGACCTGGTCACCTTCAGCGGCGACAAGCTGCTGGGTGGGCCGCAGGCCGGTCTGCTGGTGGGACGCGCTGACCTGATACGCAAAATCAAGAAGAATCCGCTCAAGCGCGCACTGCGTGTAGGCAAGCTCACCCTGGCCGCGTTGGAGCCGGTGCTGGCCCTGTACCGTTCGCCCGAGTTCCTGGCCGAGCGCCTGACCACGCTGCGCCTGCTCACGCGGCCGCAGCGCCTGATGCAGGCCGCTGCCGAGCGTCTGCGCGACATCGTGCAGCACGCGGCAGGCCCGGCCTACCGGGTCCAAGCCGCGGCCATGTTCAGCCAGATCGGCAGCGGCGCCTTGCCGGTGGACCAGTTGCCCAGCTGCGGCCTGTGCATACGCCATCTCGGTCCAGGGCGACCGGGCCGCCATCTGGTTCGCCTGGAGGCCGGGCTGCGCGGTTTGCCGCGCCCGGTCATCGGCCGTCTGGACGATGACGCCCTGTGGCTGGACCTGCGTTGTCTGGAAGAGCGCGACGAAGCCGAGTTCTCGGCGCAGTTGGCCCATTCTCTATGATCATCGGCACCGCGGGCCATATCGATCATGGCAAGACCACGCTGGTTCGCGCGCTGACCGGCGTGGATACTGACCGACTGAAGCAGGAGAAGGCGCGCGGCATATCCATCGAATTGGGCTATGCCTATGCGCCGCTGTCCAACGGCGATGTGCTCGGCTTCATCGACATGCCCGGCCACGAAAAGCTGGTGCACACCATGGCCGCTGGCGCCAGCGGCATCGATTTCGGCCTGTTGGTGGTGGCGGCCGACGACGGCGTCATGCCGCAGACGCGCGAACACCTGGCCATTCTCGAAATGCTTGGCGTGGATCAGGGTGCCATCGTCCTGACCAAGACCGATCGCTGCGACGAACCAGATCGGCGGCACGCCGAAAGCACCGTTGCGCAATTGGTGGCTGGCACCTTCCTGCAGGACGCACCGGTTTTCGCGACCTGGGCCCATGAGCGGGGCGACGCAGGCGTGGCCCGGCTCATGGCCTACCTCGACGCCCAGGCCCGGGCCAGGCCTGCGCGCAGCGCCACGGGCCTGTTTCGCCTGGCCGTCGATCGCGTCTTCACCCTGGCCGGCCACGGCACGGTGGTGACCGGTACCGTGCATGCGGGCCAGGTGAGGATCGATGAGGAATTCGAGGCGGATCTGTGTCTGATGCCTGCGGGTACGCGGGTACGGGTGCGAAGCATCCACGCGCAGGATCGGGTCGCTCTGGTCGGCATGGCGGGACAGCGCTGCGCCTTGAACCTGCCCGGCATCGACAAGGACGCCATCGCGCGCGGCGACTGGATTGCCGATGCGCGCAGTTTTCTGCCTTCGCGCCATGTCGATGTGCAAATGCAATGGCTGGCCTCGGCTGAGGGGCCGCTGCGGGTCTGGGCGCCGGTGCATGTGCACATCGGCGCGGCGCATTACATGGCGCATGCCGTGCCGCTCATGCCTGACACGCTGGCGCCGGGGCAAGGCGGCAGGGTGCAGCTGGTATTCGACGCACCGGTCTGTGCCGTGCCGGGCGACCGCTACATCGTGCGCGATGCGCAGGCCTCGTGTACGGTGGGAGGCGGGGTGGTGCTCGATCCCAATGCGCCGGACCGCAAGCGTCGCACGCCGCAGCGCCTGGCCTGGCTGGACGCGGTATCCGACTGCCTGGCCGGACAGGGGCTGGACGCCGTTCTGCGGCATGCGCAGTTCGGCCTGGACGAGGCGGCCTTGCAGCGGTTTTGCGGCCAACACGTCGAAGCGGTCGCGATGCCGGTCGGTGCGCGCTGGGTATCGGCGCGCGGGCCGCGCATCCTGATTCTGGACAACCATTGGGATGCCTTGTGCGCGCGCGCGGTGGACGCGCTGGAAGATTTTCATCGGCAGTCGCCCGACGAGCCCGGCCTTGACGCAGCGCGCTTGCGCCGGATCACCGCGCCGGCAACGCCCGGTTCCCTTTGGCGCGCCGTGATCGAACGCCTGGTGCGCGAAGGCACTGCCCTGCGCAACGGGTCCTGGCTGCATCGCCCCTGGCATGCGGCCGTGCTGGATGGGCCGCAGGCCGAGCTGGCGGCGAAAATCCTGCCCCTGTTCCAGGCGGGCGCCTACGATCCGCCCTGGGTGCGCCGCATCGCCCGCGACTTGGGCGAACCCGAGGAGCGCGTGCGCGACCTCATGCGCAAGCTGCTGCAACGTGGCGAAGTGGTGCAGATCGTCAAGGACCTCTACTATCATCGTCAGCACGTCGAGACCCTGGCCGCGCTGGTGGCCGGCCTTTGCGCGCAGAAGGGCAGCGCGCAGGCAGCCGAATTTCGCGATGCGGCCGGCCTGGGCCGCAAGCGCGCCATCCAGATCCTGGAATTCTTCGACCGCGTCGGCTACACGCGCAGGCTGCGCGATGCCCATGTGCTGCGCGAGGACGGTACGGTATTTCGCGGCACCTGATTCCAGGCGCCCGGGACGGGTATTGCACAATAACAATGGAAAGAACGAGACATGACCTTACGCATGCAAGGCAAGATCGTGCTTGTGACCGGCGCTGGATCGTCCGGTCCGGGATGGGGCAACGGCAAGGCCGCCGCGGTGCTGTATGCGCGCGAAGGCGCGCGGCTGTTCGCGGTCGACTATCGGCTCGATGCGGCGCGGGAGACGCAAGGCATCATCGAGTCCGAGGGCGGACAGTGCGTCGCGTTTCAGGCTGACGTATCCAAGTCCGACGATGTCCAACGCATGGCCCAGGCCTGCGCCGAACATTACGGCGGCATCGACGTGCTGCACAACAACGTCGGTATCGTCGAGACGGGCGGCCCGGTCGAGACCTCGGAAGAAAGCTGGAACCGCGTGATCGCCGTGAACCAGACCAGCGTCTTCCTGACCTGCAAGCACGTCATTCCCTATATGCTCGAGCGCAAGAAGGGCGCCATCGTCAACATCGGGTCGGTGGCCGGCATGCGTTGGGTGGGGTTTCCGTATCTGGCGTACAGCGCGACCAAGGCGGCTCTGATTTCCATGACGTCCAATATCGCCTTGCAATATGCGGGCGACGGCATACGCGCCAATTGCGTGGTGCCCGGCATGCTGAACACGCCCCTGATCCGCGAGCCGCTCAAGGAGGCGTACGGCGGGGATGCGGATTCCATGATTTCTCAGCGCGACAGAATATCGCCGACGGGCGCCATGGGCGACGCCTGGGACACGGCCTACGCGGCCTTATTTCTCGCGAGCGACGAGGCGCGCTATGTGAACGGGTCGACCCTGGTGGTGGACGGCGGCCTGTCGGCGCGCTGCGCTTGAACGGCTATCATGGGTTTGCTGCGGAAGGCATCCGTGCCCGGCGGCACGGCCGGGCTTCAAACCCGGTTGGGGGCGTCAGACGCTTCCAGGTCGGTTCGACTCCGGCTGCCTTCCGCCAGGTTAAGTGTTCGCGCGCCATGCATTGCCTACGCCAATATCGTTTCGCGCGTGCGCAGCCATTGCATGAGGGCGTCGTTGGACAAGGGCTGCGCATAGAGAAAGCCTTGGAATTCGTCGCAGCCGATGCGGCGTAGCGCATCGGCTTCATGCGGGTGTTCAACGCCCTCGGCCACCACGCGCAGCCCGAGGTCGTGGCCGAGTTCGACGATCGCGCGGATCACGGCCAGGTCGGCGGTGTCGTTGAGGCGTCCATGCACGAACGCTCGGTCGATTTTTATCCGGTCTATCGGGTAGCGGTGCAGATAACTGAGGCTCGAATATCCCGTACCGAAATCGTCAAGAGACAGCCTGACGCCCAAAGCACGGATCTTCTTGATGGTGTCGAGATAATGGCCGACGCTTTCCATCAACACCGTTTCCGTGATTTCCAGTTCCAGACAGTCCGCGGGCACGTCGTGCCTGGCCAGACTGTTGCGCAGGCGGTCGACGAGCTTTTCATCATCGCGCATCTGTATGGCCGAAAGATTGATCGATACGCGTATGTCGGGAATGCCTGCTTTGCGCCAGCTTGCGATCTGGTGGCACGCTTGCTCGATCACCCAGGCGCCGATTGGCAAAATCAAGCGCGTTTCTTCGGCGACGGGAATGAATTCCGACGGCCGCACCAGCCCGAGATGGGGATGCTGCCAGCGCAGCAAAGCCTCGACGCTCATCAATTCCCCCGTCGACGCGTCCACGCAAGGCTGATATGCCAGCCACAGCTCGCCGCGTTCGACCGCCGCGCGCATATGCGTTTCGAGTTCGAGTCTGTGTCGTGCGCGTTCGGCCATGTCCGCCGCGAAGAATTTCACGAGATTGCGCCCGCTCGATTTTGCGTGATACATGGCGGCATCGGCGTTCTGCATCAGGACTTCGATCGTTTCGCCGTCATCGGGATACATGGCGATGCCAATGCTGCACTCGACCTGCAATGTCCTGCCTTCGAGCGAGTGCGGTTCGCGGATCAGCGGCAGCAGTCTATCTTCGATCAGGCGGGCCACGTCGGCGGCGCTGCTTACGACCGAGAGCAGCACCGTGAATTCGTCGCCGCCGAGCCGGCTAACGGTGTCGCCGGTGCGCACCGATTGCAGCAGGCGCCGCGAAACGGAGCGCAGCAATCCGTCGCCCGCGTGATGGCCGAGTGTGTCATTGATGTCCTTGAAACGGTCGAGATCGATAAATAGCACGGCCATGCGGCCGCGTGCGTGTTGCGCGTGCTCGATGGCTGCCCCGACGCGTTTTGCGAAAAGCGCGCGGTTCGGCAGTTCCGTGAGCACGTCATGCTCGGCCAGGAACTGAATGCGCGCCTCGCTTTTCTTGCGATCCGTAATGTCGATGAGCGTACAGATATAGTGCGATACGCTCGAATGCTTATCGCGCACGGCGCTGATCATGATCCATGCCGGATAATCTCCCCCTTCGCGACGATGCACGATGGCTTCGCCGTTCCAGACGCTCGATATATCGACGAGTACGACCAAACTGTCCATCAGCGGCTCGCCGTTTGTTGGCGAAACGATGAAATCGGGCACCGTGCCGCACACGATTTCGGCGCGATAGCCCGTTGTCCGATAGAAAGAGGCGTTTGCGGTAAGCAGGCGTCGATTTGCGTCGAGGATCAGAATGGACTCCGATGACGCTTCGAATACCTTGGCCCATAATTCCAGCCTCTGTTCCATGAGCTTTATCTGATTGATCGGGGTGAACGCGGTCAGCACGGCGTCGTGGCCCTGGAACGTAAGACGGCGCGCCGACAGCATGGCCCACGTGGGCTCCTCGCTCGCCATCCAGCGCACCTCGAATTCGTCGACTTCGTCGTGGTCGGAAAGCTGCTGGAAAAAGCGCGCGCGTACAGCGGAATCCAGGCCGAAAGCCCACGGATCCGATGTGCGGCCGTTGAGCCAGTAAAGAGCGGGACGGTTCGCGTGCAGGACTTCGTGTCCCGGTACGGCGGTGACCACCATCGGCACGGGTGTTGCCTCGACCAAAGCGTGCTGCGCCTGCGATGCGCGCGCGGTGGCCGCGAGTTCTTGCCTTACGTCGCGTTCATGATCCAGTTGCGCGAGCATGTCGTTAAAGCCGGTGACCAGTTGGCCGATTTCGTCCTGGCTATGCCAAGAAGAGCGTACGCTGTGATCGCCGGTACGCCGTATGGTGTCCATCACCCGCGCGAGCTCACGCAGTGGCCGGGATATCTGCTGCGCGACGAGGTAGACCATGGAAAGAATGCCGCACAATAAAAAAAGCGCGGTGCCCAGATGGAGCCACATGAGCGAGAACAGACCGTGCACGCGCGCATGCAACAGCGCTCCGAGTTTGGTGCCGGTGGCACGCCAGGCCTGGTCCACGCGTGCCACCAGCGCTTCTTGTGCGGCTTGCGCGGCCGCATAGTTCGTGGCGTCGCCGCCGGGTTGCACAACAACTGATCGCGCGGCTGCGCGATACGCCTCGATTGCGTCGAGCAAATTCTCGATGGGCACGGCTAAAGCAAGTTTCACATCCTGGTTGGCGGTGCTCGCCTCGACAAAATCGGAGCGCAGATTCTGTGATACGGCATCGAGTTGACCTTCGAGAACGAGATAGCGTGTACTGAGTTCGCGAGGGGCCTGCGTGTCCTGAGCGCCTGGGGTGCCTTCTTGCAAAATCTGACCAATACCGTTCGCGATGTCGAGCAACGCCGGATAGCGCAGGATCGACAGCGACATCGAGTAATAACTGTCTAGGTCAGGGTCAAGAATCAGGTTCGATTGATTGCCTACGCGTGTGATGAGTGCGCGGCTCGCATCAAGAGCGGTGCGCACGCCTTGCGACGAAGGCTGATGTGGCTCGCGCGTCGAAGCGACCATATCTGTCAGCGTGCGGCGAAGGGTCGAATTCAGCTCGCCGCTTTGCAGGTGGGCGCCGTATCGTTCCTGGGCAGTCGAAAGAGCGGATATCGTGCGGTGGATCTGTCGCGCATCGACGCGGCCCGAGGCGCCAGCCTTGGCCACGTCGATCAGCGCCTCGCGCACCGTGGCGAGATAGTCGTTCCCGACGATTTCTTTTCGTGAGAAGTCGATCGAGATGTATTTTTCGTGAATCAGGATGCCGCTGATATAGAACACGGCGCTCAGATCGAGCAGATAAATCAGCAGCAGCTTGCGGCCGACACGCAATCGCCCGAGCAGGCGGAATAACGGATTGTGTTTCATCGTAGAAATCAGAGTGGGGATCCGACTTTTTTCTAACGACGATAGGCTACGCGATATTTAGAAAATCAAGACGCTTGCACCAAGATGGCACGTCTTTTCTTTGGCATGGTGCGTGCAGCGCCCTATAGCAGCGCAGCGATCGGGTCGAGCACTGCGGATCGCGTCCAGTCCAGTTCGCCCAGGTGCCACAAGCGCAGCGTTCCGCTGCGGTCCACGACGAAATTGGCCGGCATGCCCACTACATGCCAGTCGTGCATGGCGATGCCGTTGCGGTCGTCCAGCACCAATCCGTGAACAGGCAGCCGCGCGAGGAAGGCGTCGATTCTTGCGCGCGCTTCGGCGGTATTGACGGCGACAAGCCGCAGGCCTTTGTCGTGGTAGCGATCCGCCAGCGCCGACAGGACGGGAATTTCCTGCTGACAGGAACTGCACCATGTGGCCCAGAAGGTCACAAGGACCACGTGGTCCAGAAACTCGTTCAGGCTTCTCGTGCGGCCATGCAGGTCGGGCAGATTGAGCGCGGGCGTCGGGCCGCCTTGCCAGGCGGCCCAGTCCGGACCCGTGGCGGCCTTGAGCGCGGCTTCCTCGGCGGCTACGCCGCGTGGCGCTGGCGCGGCTGCGGCCTTGCATATGGCAGGCGCCGCAACGCCTGCGAGGCCCGCTCGCAGCAGGCGGCGTCTGAGCGTGTTCATGGGACGCCTACGCAGAGATCGGACGCGCAGAGATACGATAGCGGAAGTTGTCAGGGTCCAGGCTGTCGATGCGCCCCGCACTGGTTTCGCCGTTGGGGTACATGAGGAAAGGAATGGCCGGCAGCAGGGACCCGGGCAGCGAAACGTCGTGGCCGTGGTTGTAGGCCACCCAGTTCATTTCCCAGGAGCCGAACAGCATCACGCGCGCGGCCTGCACCTGGGGGTTGTCCATCGGCAGATGGCCCGGAGGCTCTTCGAGCATGACCTTGCGCACGTCGGCCGGATCCACCGGTATCCAGCCATAGCCTTCGGCGTAGAACTCGGCGCGGCAGTGCTGCGCGTGGGTGACGTCGCCCGATTTTCCCAGGCTTTTGTAGCCCAGCTGGGAGTCGGCCACGCGGATGCCGTAGGCGTCGCGGGCCGGCACGCCGGCTGCGCGCGACAGCGCAACGAAGATCGCGCTGATGTCGGCGCACTTGCCGCCCATGTTGTGGGTGGTGAGCATGTAGCGCACATCGCCCACGCCGCAGCCCCGCGTGGCCGCGACGCGCTGGGTGTTGTCGATTACCCATTCATAGATGGCGCGCGCTTTGGCGATGTTGCCGCGCAGGCCGCGCGTGATTTGATCGGAGGTTGTCTTGACGATGCCGTCGGTAGGCAGCAACGCGGTGGGCTGCAGATAGCGGCGCAGCGTCTCACGGTTTTCGCGCGGCGCGTGCCGGTTGGGCGGCAGGCTCAGATCAACGCGCCGGTCGCGGGTCTGGAAGCGGCTGGTGACGGTCAGGCTGCGCTGCGCGTGGGGTGTGTTGTCGGGCCACTGCGCAACGACCGTCTGCACGTCGTAGCCGGGCACCTGGACCAGCACCCCGGTGCCTTCGCCCTGGACCTGCCAGGTGGTCTGCGCATTGCGCTGATAGTCGGTGTTTTGCGCAAAAGGCACGGGCACCCAAACGCGGGCCTGCTTGCCCGGATCGAGCACGTGGATTTCGGTGACCAGTTCGAAGGTGCGCCAGCCCGAATCCAGCGCGGCGGCGCGCGCGGCCTGTTCGAAGCCCAGGCCGCTGGCCGACAGCGCCCCTGCTACGGAGGTAAGACGAAGAAAATCGCGACGATCCATGGAGCGTTTCCGATGCACGATGAAGGGGATTGGGCCATCTCGGCGCCGAGTCTCGGAATCGGGCCGAACTGCGCGCGACAAGGCTTGGCGCGCGGAAGTACTATTCTAATCGACGTCAATCGGGGGGTATTTTCATGCCGCAAACTTCTTCCATCACCGCACCGCGCCTGACTTCGCTTTCGCACGGCGGCGGCTGCGGCTGCAAGATCGCGCCCGGCGTGCTGTCGGCCTTGCTGGCCCGCCATGCGCCCCTGTTCAAGCCCAGCGCGGATCTGCTGGTGGGCAACGAAACCGCCGACGATGCAGCCGTCTATCGCCTGAACGATGAGCAGGCGCTGATCGCCACCACCGATTTCTTCATGCCCATCGTCGACGATCCCTACGACTTCGGCCGCATCGCCGCGACCAATGCGCTGTCGGACGTCTACGCCATGGGCGGCACGCCCATTCTGGCGCTGGCCATCGTGGGCATGCCCATCAATGTGTTGCCGCACGAAGTCATCGCCGACGTGCTGCGCGGCGGCGAGTCGGTGTGCGCCGAGGCGGGCATCCCGGTGGCGGGCGGCCATTCGATCGATTCGGTCGAACCCATCTACGGACTGGCCGCCATGGGCCTGGTGCATCCCAAGCGCGTCAAGCGCAATGCCGATGCGCGCGCGGGCGACGTGCTGATCCTGGGCAAGCCGCTGGGCGTGGGCATTTTGTCCGCCGCGCTCAAGAAGAATCTGCTCGATGCGGCCGGCTATCGCGTCATGATCGAAGCCACCACACAGCTTAACCGGCCCGGTGCGACCCTGTCCGAGTTGCCCGGCGTGCATGCCATCACCGATGTCACCGGCTTCGGCCTGCTGGGCCACGCGCTGGAGATGGCGCGCGGCGCGGGTCTGGCCGCGCATGTGCGCCTGGCCGACCTGCCGTGGTTGGACCAGGCGCAGGCCTATGCGGCGCAGGGCGTGATCACCGGCGCCTCGGGACGCAATTGGGCGTCGTACGGCGAGTCCATACGCCTGGGCGCCGGCGTGGACGACACGGCCCGCGCGCTGCTCACCGATCCGCAGACCTCCGGCGGGCTGCTGGTGGCCTGCGCCGCGCAAGAAACCGAGCGCGTACTCGACATCTTCCGCAGCCAGGGCTTCGGCCATGCCGCCGTTATCGGGGAGATGCGCGAGGGCGAGCCCGGCGTGCATGTCGAGTGATGCTTCCAGGCGGTCGGCCACACTCCTAGGAAATAGGCACTGCATATGACAACGCAATCCAAAGTCATGCTCGTCACCGGCGCCAGCCGGGGCATAGGCGCCGCAACGGCGCTGCTGGCGGGCAGTCGCGGCTACGCGGTCTGCGTCAACTACCACCAGCGCGGCGATGCCGCCGACGCCGTGGTCCAGGCCATACGCGCGCAAGGCGGCCAGGCCATCGCAGTGCAGGCCGACATGGCGCAGGAGGACCAGATCATGACCCTGTTCGAGCGCGTGCAGCAGGCCTACGGCCGGCTCGACGCGCTGGTCAACAACGCCGGCGTGCTCGACAGACAGGCTACGGTCGAACAGATGAGCGCGGCGCGCATACGCCGCATCCTGGACACCAATGTGCTGGGCACCTTTCTGTGCTGCCGCGAAGCCGTGCGGCGCATGGCGCCGCGCAACGGCGGCCTGGGCGGTGTCATCGTCAATATCTCGTCCATGGCGGCCCGCCTGGGTGCGCCCAACGAATACGTGGACTATGCCGCCAGCAAGGGAGCGGTGGATACGCTGACCCTGGGCCTGGCCAAGGAGGTCGCCGGCGACGGCATACGCGTGAACGCGGTGCGGCCCGGGCTCATCCACACGGAAATACACGCCAGCGGCGGCGAACCCGGCCGCATCGACCGCCTCAAGGACGCCGTTCCGCTCAAGCGCGGCGGCACACCTGATGAAGTGGCCGCCGCCGTGCTGTGGTTGTGCTCGGACGAGGCCTCATATACCACCGGCACATTCATCGACGTGTCGGGCGGGCGCTGAAGCGCAGCCCGACACGCCGGGCCGTCGGCATGCCGGCCGCTACGGCGCGGCGGCCGGCGAGGGTGGCATGCAGACCGTCGAGCGGGTCAGAAAGCGCACCTCCCGGCCGTTGTCCAGGGAGAACATGCCGCCGCGGCCCGGCACCACGTCGATGATCAGATCCGTGTGGCGCCATGCGGCGTGCTGCGCGGCGCCAATGTAGAACGGCGCCCCGCCGATCTCGCCCAGCAGCACGTCGCCGTCGCCCACCAGCAGATCCCCTTGCGCATAGCACATGGGGGAGCTGCCGTCGCAGCAGCCGCCCGATTGATGGAACATGATCGGGCCGTACTGCGCCGTCAGTTCCGCGATCAGCGCGAGCGCGGCCGGTGTCGCGGCGACGGTGCTCATCAGAAGAATCCGAGTTTCTTCGGGCTATAGCTCACCAGCAGATTCTTGGTCTGCTGGTAGTGATTGAGCATCATCTGATGGTTTTCGCGGCCGATGCCCGATTGCTTGTAGCCGCCGAAGGCCGCATGCGCGGGATAGGCGTGATAGCAATTGGTCCAGACACGTCCGGCCTTGATGGCGCGGCCCATGCGATAGCAGGTGTTCGCGTCGCGCGACCAGACCCCGGCGCCCAGACCGTACAGCGTGTCGTTGGCGATGGACAGCGCTTCTTCAGTGTCTTTGAAGGTCGTGACCGACACCACGGGGCCGAAGATCTCCTCCTGGAAGATGCGCATCTTGTTCGTTCCCTGGAACACCGTGGGCTGGACGTAATAGCCGCCCTTGAGGTCGCCGTCCAGATCGGCGCGCGCACCGCCCGTCAGCACCTTGGCGCCTTCCTGCTTGCCGATATCGAGATAGGAGAGGATTTTCTCCAATTGCTCGCTGGAGGCCTGGGCGCCGATCATGGTGTCGGCATCGAGCGGGTTGCCCTGCTTGATGGCTTTGACGCGCGCCACGGCGCGTTCCATGAAGCGATCGTAGATCGAGGCCTGGATCAAGGCACGGCTGGGGCAGGTGCAGACCTCGCCTTGGTTGAGCGCGAACATCACGAAGCCTTCGATGGCCTTGTCCAGGAAATCGTCGTCTTGCGCCGCCACGTCGGCAAAGAAAATGTTGGGCGACTTGCCCCCCAGCTCCAGCGTGACCGGTATCAGGTTCTGCGACGCGTACTGCATGATGAGACGGCCGGTGGTGGTTTCGCCGGTAAAGGCGATCTTGGCGATGCGCGAACTCGATGCCAGGGGCTTGCCCGCTTCCAGGCCGAAACCGGTGACGATGTTCAGCACGCCCGGGGGCAGCACGTCGGCGATCAGCTCGGCGAAGATCATGAGCGTGAGCGGCGTCTGCTCGGCCGGCTTGATCACCACGCAGTTGCCGGCTGCCAGCGCGGGCGCCAGCTTCCAGGCGGCCATGAGCAGGGGGAAATTCCACGGAATGATCTGGCCGACCACGCCCAGCGGCTCCTTGAAGTGATAAGCCACGGTGTCGTTGTCGATCTCCGACAGCCCGCCTTCCTGCGAGCGGATCACCGAGGCGAAGTAGCGAAAGTGATCCGCCGCCAGGGGCAGGTCGGCGGCGCGCGATTCGCGGATGGGCTTGCCGTTGTCCCAGGTCTCGGAGGTTGCCAGCAGTTCGAGATTGGTTTCGATGACGTCGGCGATGCGGTTGAGCAGGCGCGAGCGTTCCGTCACGGAGCTCGAACCCCAGGCCGGGGCGGCCTTGTGCGCCGCGTCCAGCGCCGCGTCGATGTCGGCCGCGCAGGAGCGCGCGTGGCGCGATAGGACTTTGCCGGTCACCGGCGTGACATTGTCGAAGTACTGGCCGTCGGCCGGCGCGCGCCAGCGGCCGCCGATGAAGTTCTCGTACTGTTTCTTGATGTCGATGGGCGAGCCATAGACGCCCGGAGCGATGCGGGTTGCGGTATCCATGCGTGTCTCCTGTTTGTTTGAATGTAGGGAATGAAAGCCCCGCTTCATTCCATGCAATAAGCGTGCCAGAGCTTGTGCCGCGTCGCGGCAGTGATGGACAGCCCATATGCCGCCATGCGAAAGTAAAGACCTCGGCTCCAAGAGCGGTCCGCCTGAACGGCGGATGCGCCAGACAGCGTCGCAAAATGCGACAACGGGCCGAAACAGGTGTCGCAGCACACCGATCGGAGACAGTCATGGCTAACCCCCGAATCCCGCGGCTGGAAAGCGCGCGCCGCCAGTTTCTCGAACAGGGCGTTGTGCCCGCCAGCGTTCTCGCCGAACCGATTCTTCGATCCTGGCGCCGTTGCGCCGACATCGGACACGACATGTCTGGCTCCAGCCGCATGCAGCTGCCCACCCAGGGCGAGTTGCGTGAACTGCGCCAGCGCAACGAAGACCTGCGCAGGTTCGGCCGGCCCATCATGGCGCTGCTGGCGCAAGAGGTGCGCCAGTCCAGTGGACTGGTCCTGCTTACCGATGCCGCCGGCAGCGTGCTGGATGCCGCCGGCAACGACGCGTTCGCCGATTGTGCCGCCAAGGTATCGCTCATGCCCGGCGCGCTTTGGAGCGAGTCGGCCGCCGGCACCAACGCCATCGGAACGGCGCTGGTCGAACATCGGCCCATCGAAGTGCGCGGGCATGAACACTATTTCGAATCCAACCGCATCCTGACTTGTGCCGCGGTGCCGATTTCCGACCCTCGCGGCCGCACGCTGGGATTGCTGGACTTGTCCGGCCCGGCCGCGCAAGGCAGCGGCCATGCGCTTGCCCTGGTGACCTGGGCGGTGGACCAGATCGAGCGGCGCCTGTTCGACCAGGACTATGCGCATTGCCTGCGGTTGGCCGTGCACGATGAGCCGGGCCTGCTCGGCAGCGCGCACGAGGGCTTGTTGGCCTTCGACGGCGGCAGGCTGGTCGCGGCCAACCGGCATGCTCTGCGCCTGCTGGCCTTGGACGCGAGCGCGCTGGGCGTGTTGTGCTATGAAGATCTGTTCGTCCAGGCTCCGGCCCAGGCGGCCGCGCGCGGAACTTTACGCCGGCTGCACGGTGCGCTATTGCATGTCCGCCTGGTGCAGTCCGCGTCCGCCGCCGCGCCAAGCCCTGTGTCCGTTCCGGGCGAAGCCGAGCGGGCCGCGGTCCTCGATCTTGCGCGCGAGTCGCTGCCTGTTCCGCGTCGGGAGGCAAGACCATCCACGTCGGCGCGCCTGTCCCGGCCCGGTGAACCCGCACCCTGGTTCGATGCGGGGGCGCTGGCCGACCTGGCCCGCGCCGTTCGCCTGCTCGATGCGGGCGTTGCAATACTGCTGCAGGGCGAGACCGGAACGGGCAAGGAAGTCTTTGCGCGGCAGATGCATGCCCGCAGCGCGCGCGCCGATGGTCCCTTCGTGGCCATCAATTGCGCCGCGCTGCCCGAGAGCCTGATCGAATCCGAGTTGTTCGGCTACGAGGAGGGCGCCTTCACCGGTGCGCGCAGACAGGGCAGCAAAGGATTGCTGCGCCAGGCGCAAGGCGGCGTGCTTTTCCTGGACGAGATCGGCGACATGCCCCTGCCTGCGCAGGCCCGCTTGCTGCGCGTGTTGCAGAACCGGGAAGTGACGCCGCTGGGCGGCGCGCGTTGCGTGCCGGTGGATTTCCTGCTGATCTGCGCCACGCACCGACCCCTGGGGCCGGCCGAGCAGAATGTCTTGCGCGCCGATCTGTACTTTCGCATCGCCGAGTACACGATGTGTCTGCCCGCCTTGCGCGATCGCGCCGACCGTGCCCGCATTGTGCAGGCCTTGTGGTCGTCGGGCGCCTTGCCGGCGCACGACGGGCCGGACCTGCCGCAGGAAGTCCTGCAGGCACTGACTGCCTACGATTGGCCGGGCAACTTCCGGCAGTTGGTCGCCACGCTGCGCACCTTGCGGGTCCTGGCCGAAACCGAAGGCCAGACGCGGCTGGACATGCTGCCAGCGGACATGGCGGCGCAGGCGCGCGCGCCCGCCGATCTCAAGGTTCTGACCGATGCCGCGGTGCGGGAAGCGCTGGCTGCGTGCGGCGGCAGCATGAGCGGCGCGGCGCGGCGCCTGGGCGTGCATCGCAGCACGCTGTATCGTTGGGCCAAGCCGGCGCGCGCAAAATGATGCTGTCTGAAGCTGCGTAGGGCGGCCGCGTAGCAGCCGCGCGCCGCGCACGGTGGACTGACGCGCCAGCCGATCACGCCCGGCGCGCCACGCGCATGGCAGGGCCGGTCGTCGGCCGCATCTGCAGCATCAGGTCGTACAGCTGTTGCGCGGCTGGCGAGAGGCTGGCCCCGCGGCGCCGGATCAGACAGATCTTGCGTACCAGCCCCGGCATGCTGAGCGGCCGGCTCACCAATCCCGGGCGGTCCAGTTCGTACAAGGTCAGGGCGGGTACGACAGTTATGCCCAGCCCCGCGGCAATCATGCCGGTCAGCGTGGCCAACTGTTCGACTTCCAGAACGATATTCATAGGCATGGGATGGAAGGCGCGCTCGAGCTGCATTCGCACGCTGTGCGAACGGGCCAGATGAATGAAGGGGGCGGCGGCGAGGTCGCGCGCGCTGATGCGGGGCCGGCTTGCCAGCGGATGATCCTGCCGGCATACGAGGTGGAAATGGTCGTTGCACAGCAGTTTGGATTCCAAGTCCTGAGCTGGCGTGTCCGACGAGGCCAGGGCGAAGTCCACGCTGTTGGTGCGCACCAGCTCCAGGCTGGGCGCAGAGAGTGTATCCGCCAGTCCCAGGTCGATGCCGGGATGGCGCTGGCGAAATTCGGCAAATACTCCAGGCAGCCAGCCGGCGGCGATCGAAGGCAGAGCGGCGATCGAGACGCGGCCCTTGCGCAAGGTGGCATAGCCGCGGAATTCGTCGATCATCGCGTCGAACTGCCCCACCATGCGGCGTGCCGATTCCTCCAGCATGCGCCCTTGCGGGGTCAACTCGACGTTGCGGGTGTCGCGGTCGAACAGCCGCGCACCCAGCGTGTCTTCGATGGCGCGGATCAGCGAACTGAACGCCGATTGCGACAAATGACAGACTTGCGCGGCGCGCGTGAAACTGTGCTGGTCGGCCAGCGCAAGGAAGGCGCGTAGATCGCGGCTAGACAGATTTATCTCTTTCATCGCTTAATCGATTTGAATTTTCTGTTTTTCCAATTTTAGTCCTGACGGTAAATTGTGCGAACTGAAGAGGCGACGGCCGGTAGGCGGCACATCGCCCGTTTTCAAGGAGACACCCGTGTTCGCCAAACGTCGCACATTTCTGAAGACGCTCGCCGCGTCGCCTGCCTTGTACCTGGGCGTGCCGCGGTTCGCCCGCGCCGCGCCCGAGTTTGTCTACAAGTACGCCAACAACCTGCCGATGTCGCATCCGCTGAACGTGCGTGCGCAGCAGGCGGCCGACCGCATCAAGAAGGAGTCCAACGGCCGGCTGCAGATCAATATCTTCCCCAACAACCAGTTGGGCGGCGACACCGACATGCTGACCCAGGTACGGGCCGGCGCCGTGGAGCTGTACACGCCGTCGGCGCTGGTCATCGCCACGGTCGTGCCCGAGGCGGCCATCAGTGCCGTGGGGTTCGCGTTTTCCAACTACGACCAGGTGTGGGCAGCCATGGACGGCAAGCTGGGCACCTTCGTACGCCAGCAGATCGGCAAGTCCCATCTGCACACCTTCGAGAAAATGTGGGACAACGGCTTTCGCCAGGTCACGACCAGTTCCAAGCCCGTAAAGACCGCGGCCGATCTGCACGGCGTCAAGATCCGGGTGCCGGTCAGTCCCTTGAGCATCTCCATGTTTAAGGCGCTGTCCTCGTCGCCGACCAGCCTGCAATTTAGCGAGCTGTACACGTCGCTGCAGACCCACATTGTCGATGCGCAGGAGAATCCGCTGGCCATCATCCAGTCGGCCAAGCTGTACGAGGTGCAGAAGTACTGTTCCCTGACCAACCATATCTGGGACGGCTATTGGTTCGTCGCCAATCAGCGCGCCTTCGACAAGCTGCCTGCCAATCTGCGGACGCTGTGGGAAACCGCGTTCAACGACGCAGGCATGAAGCAGCGCGAAGACTTGCGCAAGATGAACGAGTCGATCCAGTCCGATCTGCAGAACAAGGGCATGGTGTTCAACACGACCCAATCCGACAGTTTCCAGGCTGCGCTGCGCAATGCCGGGTTCTACAAGGAGTGGCGCGGCAAGTTCGGCGAACAGGCCTGGAGCCAGCTGGAAGGCGCCGTCGGAAAGCTGGCCTGAAGCGATGTGCGCGGCTTCAACCTGCCAGAGCAGCGGCGCCGGCAAGTCAGGCCTGGCAGCCGGTTGCAGCCGCGTGCTCGGCCGGATGGTCGAGCTCGTCGCCGCCGTGCTGGTATTGGCCGAGATCGTCGTGCTGTTTTCAGGTGTCCTGGCGCGGTATGTGTTTCACAATCCATTGGTGTGGTCCGACGAACTGGCCGGCCTGTTATTTCTCTGGCTGTCCATGCTGGGTTCGGCGGTGGCCTTGCGCCGCGGTGAGCACATGCGCATGACCGTGGTGGTCGCGCGTGTTTCTCCCGGCGTGCGCGCGCTGCTTGACGTGATGGCCATCGGGGCGTCGATCGCCTTTCTGACGCTGATCCTGCCGCATGCGTTTGAGTTCGCCGCCGAAGATGCCCTGGTGTCGACGCCGGCGCTCGGTATTTCCAGTGCCTGGGGTTCCTGCGCGCTGCCGGCCGGTTTCGGCCTGATGCTGCTGTTCGGATTGTTGCGCCTGGCCGATGCCGCAAGGCCGCGCGATATCGCCGTGGCCCTGGCGGCGGTGGTTGCGGCGGTGCTGCTGTTCTGGTTCGTCCGGCCCTTGTTGCTGCCGTTGGGCAAGTTGAACCTGCTGGTCTTTTTCGTCGGTGTCGTATCGGTAAACGTCTTTCTCGGCGTGCCGATCGCATTCTCATTTGCGCTGGCTACCTTTGGCTACCTGGCGCTGGCTACGCACACACCGCTCTTGGTGATGGTGGGCCGGATCGACGAAGGCATGTCGAGTCTGATCCTGCTGGCCGTACCCATGTTCGTCCTGTTGGGCCAGCTCATGGAGATGACGGGCATGGCGCGCGCCATGGTCGGGTTCCTGGCCAGCCTGCTGGGCCATGTGCGCGGCGGATTGTCCTATGTGCTGATTGGGTCCATGTATCTGGTCTCGGGCATTTCGGGCTCCAAGGTGGCCGACATGGCCGCGGTGGCCCCGGCGCTGTTTCCCGAGATGAAGCAGCGCGGCGCGGCGCCGGGCGATCTGGCGGCCCTGTTGTCCTGCACGGGCGCACAGACCGAGACCATCCCGCCCAGTATCGTGCTCATTACCATCGGGTCGGTGACCGGCGTGTCGATCGCTGCCCTGTTTACCGGCGGCATGTTGCCGGGCGCCGCGCTGGGATTGACGCTGGGACTGATCGTGTGGGTGCGCAGCCGCAGCCAGACCCCGAGCCAGGCGCGCCGCGCATCCACGGCCCAGATCGGGCGCCGGCTGGTCAAGGCTTTGCCGGCGCTGGTGCTGCCCGTCGTAATCCGCGCTGCCGTGGTCGAGGGCGTGGCCACGGCCACCGAAGTGTCGACGATAGGAATCGTGTATTCGGTGCTGGTGGGACTGTTGCTCTATCGCTGCTTTGACTGGAAGCGGTTGCCCGCTATGCTGGTCGATACCGCCGCGCTGTCCGGCGCGATCCTCTTCATTGTCGGTGCGGCCACGTCCATGGCCTGGGGACTGACACAGTCGGGCTTCTCGAGCGATCTGGCAGCATGGATGAAGGCGCTGCCGGGCGGTTCCGTCGGCTTCCTGCTGGTATCCATCGCAGTCTTTGTTCTCCTGGGCAGCGTCTTGGAAGGCATTCCGGTCATTGTGCTGTTCGGGCCGCTGCTTTTTCCCATCGCACGCCAGATGGGCGTCAATGAAGTGCACTATGCGATGGTGGTGGTTCTCTCCATGGGTCTGGGCCTGTTCGCGCCTCCGTTCGGCGTGGGCTTCTACGGCGCCTGCGCCATCAGCAAGGTCGATCCGGACGAGGCGATGCCGTATATGTGGGGCTATCTGGCAGCCCTGGTCGCAGGGGTGTTCCTGGTGGCCTTCATCCCTTGGATTTCTACGGGTTTTCTTTGAGACAGGAAAAATCATGAGTCGATTTTTTGGAGAAGTACGCCAGTTGGGGTACGTGGTGCACGATATACATAAGGAAATGCGTCACTGGAGCGACGTGCTGGGCGTAGGCCCGTGGTACTACGCCGACCGCGTGCCGGTGAAGAATTTCCACTACAAGGGTAGGCCCTCGCCCATCCAGACGTCGGTGGCCCTGGCCAATTCCGGACCGCTGCAAATCGAACTCATCGAGCAGCGCAACGACGCGCCGTCCATGTACAAGGACTTCCTGGATGCGGGCCGCACGGGATTGCAACATCTGGCCTACTGGACCGAATCATTCGAGGCCGACCTCGAACGCCTGCAGGCTCAGGGTCTGGTTGTCGGCATGAGCGGCG
This sequence comes from Bordetella sp. FB-8, assembly GCF_000382185.1. Classification (NCBI taxonomy): domain Bacteria; kingdom Pseudomonadati; phylum Pseudomonadota; class Betaproteobacteria; order Burkholderiales; family Alcaligenaceae; genus Bordetella; species Bordetella sp. FB-8. The sequence goes on from NZ_KB907784.1 coordinate 1,625,282, forward strand.
AGGTCGGCGAGAAGGGGCGCTACGTGTATTTCGAGACCGAAACGCATCCCGGTACGGTGGTCGAACTATCCGAAGTCGCCGGGCCGAAAGGCAGGCTGTTCAAAATAATCCGCGAGGCTTGCATCGGCTGGGACGGGAGCGACCCCGTACGGCCCTTCCCCGACCTGGGTACCCTGTAATCCATGACTGACGCTGCGCGCGCCGAATTCGAGGCGACCTATCTCATCGAGACTCCGTATCCGCCGGACCAGGCGGCCCAGGTGCTGGCCGGTGAACAGTCCAGCGGCACTTTCGTGCGCGTGGCGGGCGAGACTGACGATCTGCGCGCGCGTTCGCGGGCACAGGTGACGGCCATACGCGAGTTCGAGCCGGTGGCCCAGCCCAGCTTGCCTAATGCTTTTCTCGACCGGCGCAAGGTTGCGGGCCCGTATCGCCGCGCCCAGATCACCGTGCGCTTTCCGATCGAGAACGTCGGCGCCAACCTGCCCACGCTCGTCGCCACGGTGGCGGGCAATATCTACGACCTGGGCGAGATGACCGGCGTGAAGCTGATGTCGCTGCGTCTGCCTCCCGACTATGTGCGCGCCTTCGATGCGCCGCGCCAGGGCGTGGCGGGCACGCGCGCGCTGACGGGCATCGCCGCCGGTCCCATCCTGGGCACCATCATCAAGCCCAACGTGGGAATGACGCCCGAGCAGACCGCCGCCACCGTGGCCACGCTGTGCCAGGCCGGCGTCGATTTCATCAAGGACGATGAAGTCATGGCCAATCCGCCGAATGCGCCGCTGGCGGCGCGCGTGGCGCAGGTCATGAAAGTGATCGAGGCGCACGCGCAGCGCACTGGCCGCAAGGTGATGTATGCCTTCAATATCTCGGACGAGACCGACGCCATGCGCCGTAATGCCGAGATGGTCGAGGCGGCCGGCGGCACCTGCGTGATGGCCAGCCTGAATTGGTGCGGCTACGGCGCGATACAGTCGCTGCGCCGCGCCACGCCGCTGGCATTGCACGGGCATCGCAACGGCCTGGCGGCGATGGCGCGCCATCCCATGCTGGGCATCGATTTTCATGCCTATCAAGTGCTGTGGCGCCTCGCCGGCGTCGACCAGCTGCACGTCAACGGACTGGGCGGCAAGTTCTACGAAGCCGACCAGAGCGTGGTGGCGTCCGCGCGGGCCTGCCTGCAGCCCTTGGCCGGCGGCGACGCGATAATGCCGGTGTTCTCGTCGGGGCAGTGGGCGGGCACGGTGCCGGCTACTTTCGATGCGGTCGGCAGCGACGATCTGATCTTTCTATCCGGCGGCGGCATACTCGGCCATCCGCACGGTCCGGCCGCGGGCGTGCAGAGCATACGCGATGCCTGGGAGGCTGCGCGCAGCGGCGTGGCGCTGCCGCGCCACGCCCAGACTCATCCCGCGCTGGCGGCCGCATTGGACTTCTACGGCTGAATTCTCATCGCATGTCCTCCCCGACCGCACCCGACACCTCGGCGCGTCGTCCGCGCATCGCCTATTACGGCGATGATTTCACGGGCGCCACCGACACGCTGTCGGTGGCCGTGCGCGGCGGCTTGCGCGCCGCACTGTTCTTGCAAACGCCCGGCCCGGCCGATCTGGCGGCCTTCGGCGAGCTCGACTGTGTGGGCCTGGCTGGCGGCGCCAGGTCCTGGTCGCCGCAGGAAATGGACCTCAGGCTGCCGGACATCTATGCGGCGCTGGCGGCTACCGGCGCCCAGGCCGTGCACTACAAGACCTGTTCCACCTTCGACAGCGCGCCGCATGTGGGCAGCATAGGAAGGGCCGTGCGCCTTGGCTTGCGCGCATTGGGGCAGTCTACGGCATATATCGTCGGCGGCCAGCCGAATCTGGGCCGCTATTGCGCGTTCGCCACGCTCTATGCCCGCGCCGGCCAGGGCGGCCGGGTGTATCGCCTGGACCGGCATCCCACCATGCGCTGCCATCCCGTCACGCCGATGGACGAGGCCGATCTGCGCCTGCACCTGGGACGGCAGGGCCTGGAAGGGGTCGTCTCCTTCGCGCTCGACAAGTTGGCCGGCGCCGCGCCCGCGGCGTTGGACGCCATGCTGGCGGACTTGCCCGCGGCCGTGCTCTTTGATGTGCTGGGCGACGAGCATCTGGCTGCCATCGGGCGGATGCTTTGGGGCCGCATTGCACGCAGCGCCGACGGTCCGGCCTTGCTGGTGGGACCCAGCAGCGTCGAGCAGGCGCTCCTGACCGCCTGGCCAGGACAGACGCGGGAAACGCAAGCGGCCGTACAGCGGCCCGCACCGGTGTCCGCCGAACAGGTTTTCATCGTGGCGGGCAGCCGGTCGCCGGTGACGGCGCAGCAGATCCGGCGCGCCCGCGACGATGGCTTCGCGCTGCTGGACGTCGATCCGCGGCGCGTGGTGCAGGAGGCCGGCGAGAATGACGGCGGACCATACTGCCGGGAACTGGCGGACAAGGTGGTGCAGTGCCTGCGCACCGGACGCAGCGTAATAGCCCAGACGACCCTGACGGAAACGGCGCCAGCCGGCAGCGGACCCAAACTGGCCGCCGCGGCGGGCCGGTTGATGCACCAGGTATTGCGGCGCCATCGGCTGGCCCGGGTGGGTTTTGCCGGCGGCGATACGTCGAGTCTGGCGATCCAGGCCTGGAACGCGCGCGCGCTCACGCTGGCTTATACGCTGAGCCCTGGCGTGGCCGTTTGTGCGGTGCATTCGGACGATGCCGTCCTCAATGGCGTCGAGCTCATGCTCAAGGGCGGTCAGATGGGGCCGCAAGATGTGTTCGAGGCACTGCGCCAGGGGCGCCGTGCCGCTTAGGCTTTAGGCCGTGCCCATCATGCGCGCCAGTTCCATGCCCGGTTCAGGCGCGCGCATGAAGGCCTCGCCCACCAGGAACGCATTTACGCCGTTCTCGCGCATGAGTTTGACGTCCTCCGGCGCGAGGATGCCGCTTTCGGTCACCACGCGCTTGCCCGCGGGCACGCGCGGCAGCAGGTCGATCGTGTTCGAGAGCTTGGTTTCGAAGGTGCGCAGATTGCGGTTATTGATGCCCAGCAGCGGTGTCTTCATGCTCAGCGCGATGTCGAGTTCGGCCGGGCCGTGTACTTCGACCAGCACATCCATGCCCAGGCCCATGGCCACGTCTTCGAAGTCGCGCAACTGCGCCGCGTCGAGCGCGGCCACGATGAACAGCACGCAATCGGCGCCCATGGCGCGGGCCGAGACAATCTGGTAGGGATCGATGATGAAATCCTTGCGCAGCACCGGCAGCGGGCAGGCCGCGCGGGCCATGCGAAGATTGTCGTGCGAGCCCTGGAAGAACTGTACATCGGTCAGCACCGACAGGCAGGCCGCGCCGTGTGCGGCGTAGGACGCCGCAATCTCGGCCGGATTGAAGTTTTCGCGCAGGATGCCCTTGGAGGGCGAGGCCTTTTTGATCTCGGCGATCACGCCGGGCAGGCCGCGCGCGATCTTGTTCTCGATGGCTTGCGTAAAACCGCGCACGTCCTGTCTGGCCAGCGCTTCGCGCAGCAATTCGGACTCGCTGCGCATCTGGCGCGCCGTGGCTACCTCTTCGGCTTTGATTGTCAGAATCTTTGCGAGGATATCGTTCATTTTTTAAATGTCTGGGTATAGGCGCAGAATTTTTCGAGCGAGGCCCGGGCTGCGCCGTTGGCGATGAGTTCGAAGGCCAGCTTCAGGGCCTCGGGAATGTCGCTTGCCTTGTTGCCCGCGTAAATGGCCAGGCCGGCGTTGAACGCGACGATGTCGCGCGCTGGGCCTTCGACATTATTTAGCGCTTCCATGACAAGTTGACGAGATTCTTCGCGATTGGACACCTTGATGCCGCGGTTGGACATCATGGATAGTCCGTAGTCCTCGGGGTGGATCTCGTACTCGTGCACCGCACCGTCTTTGAGTTCACCCACCAGGGTGGCCGCGCCCAGCGATGCCTCGTCCATGCCGTCCTTGCCGTGCACGATCAGCACGTGACGGGAACCCAGGCGCTGCAGAACCCTGACCTGGATGCCGACCAGGTCGGGATGAAACACGCCCATCAACTGGTTGGCGGCGTTGGCCGGGTTGGTCAGGGGGCCCAGGATGTTGAAGATGGTGCGCACGCCCAGTTCCTTGCGCACGGCCGCCACGTTCTTCATGGCGCCGTGGTGGGCGGGAGCGAACATGAAGCCGATGCCGGTGGCCTGCAGGCATTCGGCCACCTGTTCGGGACTGAGTTCCATATTGGCGCCCAAGGCTTCGAGCACATCGGCGCTGCCTGACGAGGACGAAGCGCTGCGGTTGCCGTGTTTTGCGATAGGCACGCCCGCGGCCGCAGCCACGAACATGGCCGCGGTCGAGATATTGAAGGTGTGGCTGCCGTCGCCGCCGGTGCCGCACATATCGAGCAGATCCTGCGGATTGGGCGTTTCCACCGTGGTGGCGAACTCGCGCATCACCTGCGCGGCGGCGGTGATCTCACCTATGGTTTCCTTCTTGACGCGCAGGCCCATGAGCAGCGCGCTGGCCAGCTGTGGCGACATCTCGCCGCGCATCAGCATACGCATCAGTTCGAGCATTTCGTCGTGAAAGATCTCGCGATGCTCGATGCAGCGCGTCAGGGCTTCGCTGGGAGTGATCAGGGTCATGATGGTTGCTCCATGTCTTTTTATGCTTGGCACCGATCAGGCGCGGTATTGTAGGAAATTGCGCAGCATGGCGTGGCCGTGCTCGCTCAGTACGGATTCAGGGTGGTATTGCACGCCGAAGACGGGCAGCGCCTTGTGGCGCACGCCCATGATGTCGCCGTCGTCGGCCGTCGCCGTCACCTCCAGGCAGTCGGGCAGGCTGTCCGGGTCGATGGTGAGCGAGTTGTAGCGAATGGCGGTGTAGGGCGAGGGCAGGCCCTGGAATATGTCGGTGCCCTGGTGCGTGATCCGGACTGTTTTGCCATGCATCACGGTCTGAGCCTGCACGATCTTGCCGCCGTAGGCCGCGCCGATGGACTGGTGGCCCAGGCATACGCCCAGGATGGGAATGCGTCCGGCAAAACGCTGGATGACGCCTACCGAGATGCCGGCCTGGGCCGGAGAGCAGGGGCCGGGCGAAACGCACAGGTGATCGGGCGCCAGGGCTTCGATTTCGTCCAGGGTGATCTGGTCGTTGCGTGCGACCCGCACTTCGCAGCCTAGTTCACCGAAATACTGCACGATGTTGTAAGTGAAGGAATCGTAATTGTCGATCATGAGCAACATGCAAGCGCTCCTGGGGTATAAGGTTTTTCGTAGGCAATGTCGTTAAACAAGGACGCCGCGCCACGCATGGCGTCCGATGCGAACTCTGGGAGACGTCCGTGGTCGATTCCAGTACTCAAGCGATCCACGCCGTGCGTCAAATGCCGCGCGAAGCGGACCGCTTGGCCGCGCTCGCCGACCTGCACGTGACCGAGGGCGGCCCGGAAGCTTCCTTCGACCGCATCGCCCGCATCGGGCGCGCCGCCCTGCGATTTCCCACGGTGCATATCACGCTCATCACACAGAGTCTGCATATTTACAAAACCAGCGGCTCGTCGGCGAGCAACGCGATACCTCGCAACCAGTCCATCTGCAATTTCACCATCCAGGACTACGAACCGCTCATCATTTCCGATACGCAGCTCGATGCGCGCGTGCGCGACTTTCCGGCAGTGACGGGAGAGGCCAGTGTGCGCTCGTACTGGGGCATGCCCCTGACCACGCGCCGCGGCTATAACCTGGGCGCCTTGTGTGCGTTCGATATCGTGCCAAGGCATCCGGCGCAAGCGGACCTGGATATCTTGCGTGACCTGACCCGGCTCACGATGGAATGCATGGAGCTGCGCGCCCAGGCCACGGTGGACGTGCTCACCGGCGCAGCGTCGCGCCGCGCGCTGCACGAAGAAGGCGACCGCCTGTTCAAGGTGCTGGGTCGGGAAGAAAAACTGGGCTGCATCCTGCTGGACATCGACCACTTCAAGCTCATCAACGACAACCTGGGCCATGCCAAGGGCGACGAAGTGCTGCGCGACATGGTCGTGCTGATGCACAGCGCCCTTCGCAACGACACGCTGTTCGGCCGCGTCGGCGGCGAGGAATTCGTCATTCTGCTGCCCGGGGAGGGACTGGCGGGAGCCTATGCCGTGGCCGAACGCTTGCGCCGCCTGCTGGAATCGACCCGTGTCGCCGGCCTGCAGGTCACCGCCAGCTTCGGCGTGGCCGAGAGGCTGCCTGGCGATGGCGCGCTGAACGATATGCTGGCGCGCGCCGACGAGCAGACTTACGAGGCCAAGCGCGCCGGACGCAACTGCACGCGTCCCCTCCTGATGCTGGCCGAAGGCTGAGTTGGTTTCCATTGCTGTTCGCGTCCCGGGCCGCCTAGATGGGCGCGTCCAGTCCGTGCTGCACCTGTTCGGCCGCGCGCAGCACGGCGCGGGCCTTGGCTTCGGTCTCGGCCCATTCGGATTCGGGATTGGAGTCGGCGACGACGCCGGCCGCGGCCTGCACGTATAGCGTGCCGTTCTTGATGACGCCGGTACGGATGGCGATCGCCAGGTCCATTTCGCCGCCATAGCTCAGGTAGCCGGCCGCTCCGCCGTACAGGCCGCGCCGCACGGGTTCGAGTTCGTCGATCAGTTCCATGGCGCGCACTTTGGGCGCGCCGGTCAGCGTGCCGGCGGGAAACGAGGCGCGCAGCACGTCCATATTGCTCATGCCGGGTTTGAGCGTGCCGGCCACGTTGGACACCAGGTGCATCACATGCGAATAGCGTTCGATGGCCATGGTGTCGGTCACCTTGACGGTGCCCGGCTCGCTCACGCGGCCCACATCGTTGCGCGCCAGGTCGATCAGCATCACGTGCTCGGCGATTTCCTTGGGGTCGGCCCTCAGCTCGTCGGCCAGCGCGGCGTCCTGCTCGGGCGTGGCGCCGCGCTTGCGCGTGCCGGCCAATGGGCGGATCGTTATCTGCGACCTGGGTTCGTTCTGGTGCGTGGTGCGCTCCTGGCGCACCAGGATTTCGGGCGAAGCGCCCACCACCTGGAAGTCGCCGAAATTCCAGAAATACATATAGGGCGAGGGATTGAGCGAACGCAGCGCGCGGTACAGCGATAGTGGCGCATCGCGAAAGGGCTTGGCAATTACCTGGCCTACCTGCACCTGCATCAGATCGCCGGCCATGATGTATTCCTTGGCCCGGCGCACAGCGGCCAGGTAGTCCTCTTTCTCGAAGTCGCGGCGCTCCTGCGTGACCATGCTGGCATGGCTGTAGGGAATATCAGCGGGCTTGCGCAGCTGGATCCGCAGGTCCAGCAGCCGCTGCTGCGCGCGGCTGTAGCTCTCGGGGCGAGCGGGATCGGCGTAGACCATCAGGTAGATGCGCCCGGCCAGGTTGTCCACGATCACCAGCTCGTCCACCTGCATCAGCAGCAGGTCGGGTATGCCTTCTTCCATGCCGGCGGGAAAAGGCTTGACCGCGGGCCCCAGGCGCGGCTCCATGTGGCGCACGGTGTCGTAGCCGAAGTAGCCTGCCAGGCCACCGCAAAAGCGCGGCATGCCGGGACGCACGGCCACTTTGAAGCGCTTCTGGAATTGCTCGATGAAGGCCAGTGGATCGCCCTGGTGGGTTTCCTGTACGACGCCGTCGGCCAGGACCTCGGTGGTGCTGCCGCTGGCGCGGATGACAGTGCGAGCCGGCAGGCCGATGAAGGAATAGCGCCCGAAGCGCTCGCCGCCCACCACCGATTCCATCAGGCAGGTGTAGGTGCCTGCTTTTGCGCCGCCGTGCGCGAGTTTCAGGTACAGCGCCAGCGGCGTGTCCAGATCGGCGTAGGTTTCGGCGACCAGGGGGATGCGGTTGTAGCCTTGGGCCGCCAGGGCTTTGAATTCCAGTTCGGTCATGTCGGGTCCAGGTGAGTAGGGTTGTGGCGACCGGGACATGCCAAACAAAAAGCCCGGTCCTGTTCAGGTTCCGGGCTTGGCTTTTCGTGTCGTGCGAGGCACTAGGCGGCGTTTGCGTCCAGTGCCAGGCGAGCCGATTGCCACCCGGAGGTCGAGCGCCACCAACGCCAGGTGGCGTTGCGAAGGGGGGCGGCGAGGCGGGCGTTCATGGTGGGCAGTGAAATTTAGATCGAGCGTTTCAGTTCGAATCGACAAATCGTGCCAGCGACTATAGCACGGCATTTTGCATTTTTGGGCGCCCCGGCGGCAAAAGTCAGACCGCCGAAACGCCACTCGCCGTTACGCCTCCCAGGATGGGCGGTGCGGTCACGATGGACTTGAGCGCGGGCTGCGCCGGGCGCAGCGCCGCCAGGTCGGGCAGCGGCCTGCCCAGCCCGTCGATGCGGGCGAAGGCATGTTCCAGGGCTTGCGCGGCCGCCAGCAGGGCGTGGTCGCCGCGGAAACGGCCCGTCACCTGCAGGCCGAACGGCATGCCCTGGCGGTCGCGGCCGCAAGGCAGGGCGATGGCCGGATGCGTGGTCAGCGTGACGACGTAGGTCAGGGCCAGCCAGCGATAGTAATTCTGCTGCTTCTCGCCGTTGATGGTGTCGGCGTAGGGCTGCGTCCAGGGAAAGGGCGAGACCGGCGTAGTGGGCGAGAGGATCAGGTCGTAGCCGGTGTAGGCCTGCTGGAAGCGCTGCAGGATGCGGGTCTGCTCGGACTGCGCCCAGGCGCAGTCCTTCAGGCTCATGGCCGCGCCCATCTCGTAGTTGGCGCGGGGATTGGGACCCAGGCTGTCCGGGTCCTGCTCGTAGGCTTGCTGCATGCCGGCCACGAAAGCCTCGGCGCGCAGCACGTCGAAGCAGCGATGCGCCTGGCCCAGGTCCAGCTCGATGGGATCGCAGGCTGCGAACAGATGGCGCATTGCGGCGATCTTCTCGCGGAAGACGGCGCGTATGCCGTCGTCCACGGCGCACAGGCCGAAGTCCTCGGTGTAGGCCACGCGCAGCGAGCCCGGGTCGGCGGTACCGGGGTGCAGGAACGACAGCGGATCCAGCGGATAACTCAGCGGGTCGCCCGCATGCGGGCCTGCCGAGGCAGCCAACTGCAGGCAGGCGTCGGCGACGGTACGGCCCATCGGACCGACGACCGAGAGCGGCGTCCAGCCCAGCGGCTTGCGCGTGCTGGGGACCACGCCGGGCGATGGGCGAAAGCCCACCACGCCGCATTTGGCTGCGGGAATGCGCAGCGAGCCGCCCGTGTCGGATCCGGTGCAGACCGGCAGCATGTCGCAGGCCAGCGCGGCCGCGGAACCGCCCGACGAACCGCCGGCATTGAGATTGGGATTGAACGGGTTGCCGGTGGCGCCCCACACAGGGTTGCGCGAGTTGGCGCCTGCGCCCATTTCGGGCACGTTGGTCTTGGCCGTGACCACGGCGCCGGCGCGCCGCAGCCGCGCGACCAGTTCGACATCCTGCTCAGGTACGTTGCCGCGATGAATGGGCGATCCGTAGGTGGTGAGCAGGCCCGCGGTGGGTTCCAGGTCCTTGACGCCCAGCGGCAGGCCGTGCAGCAGGCCCAGCGGCTCGCCGCGCATGACGGCCTGCTCGGCCGCGCGGGCTGCCGCGCCCGCGCGCTCGTAGTCGGTGGCCGTGATGGCGTTGATATAGGGGTTGACCGCCGCGATGCGATCCATGCAGGCCTGCAGCAGTTCGACCGGCGAAACCTGGCGGGCGCCGATCAGCCGCCGCAGTTCAACGGCTGAAAGAGAGACGAGCGTATCGTTGGGCGAGATCATGTGCGCAGTTGGCGTGAAAAGGTCCCGGGGTTCAGTTGGCCGTGATGTGGGCGCGCTGGGCGAGTTCACGCATCTGCGGCAGTTCCTTGGCAATCAGCGCTTCGCCTTGCTTGGAATCCTCGAAGCCGGGTTCCATGCCCATTGCCAGCATGGCCTTGCGGGCTTCGGGGTCCTTGGTGAAGTCGGCAAGCGCTTTTTCCAGCTTGGCCTCGGCCTGCGCGGGCGTGCCGCGCGGCACGACCGCCATCAGCCAGGTGTCCATGGCGACCTGGGGGTAGCCTTGTTCGGCGAACGTCGGCACGTCGGGCAGGAAGACCGAGCGGTGCGGGCTGGATACCGCGATGGCTTTGACCTTGCCGGCCTTCAACTGCGGCAGGGCCGCCGCCACGGTGTCCACGGAAAAGGGGATCTGGCCGCTGATCAGGTCGGTCATGGCCGGAGCGCTGCCGTTGTAGGGAATCTGCGTCAGATGGATGCCGGCGGCCGCGGCGAAGGCCGCCCCGACGAAATTGGCGGTCGTGCCGCTACCGAAGGTGCCGTAAGGCGTGTCTTTATGGGCCGGGTCCTTGACGTAGGCCAGGAAGGACTTCACGTTGTCGGCGGGTACCTTCGGGTTGGCCAGCAGGATCAGGCCGGTGCGCGCCACGATGGCCACGGGTTGGAAATCCTTGATCGGATCGTAGGACAGGGTTTTGTGGATCGCGGGATTGATCGTGAAAGTGGTGCCCGAACTGAGCAGCAGCGTGTAGCCGTCGCGGGGCGAATGCGCGACATACTGCGCGCCGATGATGGTGCCGGCACCGGCCTTGTTCTCGACGATGACGCTCTGGCCCAGCGACTTGGTCAGATACTTTGCGATCAGCCGCGCGCTGATGTCCGTCGCGCCGCCGGGCGCAAAGGGGACGATCAGCGTGATGGGGCGCTCGGGGTACTGGGCGGCGGCGGGGGCGGCCGCGCCCAGCAGGCCACCCAGGGCGAGGGAAGCGATGGCCAGCGTGCGCGCAATGCGGCGGACAGCATCGTGACGGAAGCGGGAGGGGGAGGCTATGACCATGGCGTCGTAGGGAGAAAGAGGGAAGGAATCTTCATCCTAGAGGACAGGTGACCCATGCAGCAAGATCAATGACTAGAATTATGATTTGCCAAAAAGGCAATGCATATTCATAGGTGCGGCCATGATCAACAAGCAGGTTCTGCAAGGCACGGCCTTGCGCTATTTCCTGGAGGTCGCCCGCACCGGCTCGATCACCGAAGCGGCCGGCCGGCTCGACGTGGCGCCCTCGGCAGTAAGCCGCCAGATCGCCCGGCTCGAGCGCGAGCTCGATGTTCTGGTGTTCGAGCGGCGAGCCCGGGGCATGTCTCTCAATGCCGCGGGAGAACTGCTGGCGGCCTACGCCAAGCGTGTGCAGCAGGACATCGACCGCGTGGCCGGCGACATCCTGGCCCTGCGCGGCCTGCGGCAGGGCCGGGTGCGGCTGGCCAGTACCGAAGGTTATGCCTTTGATTTCCTGCCCTCGGCCATCGCGTCATTCCGGCGTACCTATGGCGGCATCCACTTTTCGCTGGAAGCCTACTCGTCAAAGGAGATTTCGAATTGCGTGCGCAAAGGCGACGCGGATATCGGCGTCACGCTGACCATGACTTCCGAGCGCGACATCCGCGTCGAGCTGCGCCGTCCGGCGCCGGTGCTGGCCATTATGGCGTCCGATCATCCCCTGGCGGGCTTGCGCCGCCTGTCGATCAGCCAGCTCGTGTCCTATCCGCTGGCGCTGCCCGGGCAGGACTCGACAGTCAGGCAGCTGTTCGACATCAGCTGCAGCCGCCAGCAGCTGCGCTGCGAGCCGGTGTTCGTCAGCCGCCATCTCGATGCGCTGATCAATTTCGCGATCGAGGGTGGCGGTGTGATGCTGTGCGGCGAACTGGCGGTCCGCAGTCATCTGCGCCGGGGCGGGGTTGCGGCCGTACCTCTGCGCGATCGCGAAATGAACGAACGTCAGTTCGAGGTGCAGACCCTGGCCGGCCGGGTCCTGCCCAATGCCTGCCAGGCCTTTCTCGAACACATCCGCCGGGCGGTGCAGGAGTCGGGGGTGTGAGGCGAGCGGCTATCGGGCCGCGGCGTTCCATTGGGCGATGACCTGGGCCGCGTCGGTGAGCCGCGGCACGATGCCGTCCACGTCCAGCAGGTAGACGTCCTGCCCTTCGTTGTAGCCGTAAGGCACGGCCAGCACGCGGGTGCCGGCCGCCCGGCCGGCCTGGGCGTCGTTCAGGGAGTCGCCGATGGTGACGGCCTGCGCGGGCGCCACGCCCAGGCGTTCGCAGGCATGCAGAACCTGATCCGGATCCGGCTTGCGGCGCGCGCAGGTGTCGCCGCATACGATCACGGAGAAAAAACCGGCAAGTCCGGTGCGCGTCAGCAGCGGGCCGGTGAATTCCGTGGGCTTGTTGGTGACCACGGCCAGCTTCAGACCCTGGTCTTGCATGGCCCGCAGGCCTTCGATTACGCCGTCGTACACCGCAGCCATATCGCCATTGATCAGGCCGTAGTGACGGCGAAACGACGCGAGGCCCTGGGCAAAGAGGCCTGCATCGGGCTCGCCGCCCGACAATCCCTTGCCGCCAAGCGAACCGGCCAGCGTGCGGCGCACCAAGTTGTCGATGCCCTTGCCCACGAAAGTGGTCAGCACTTCCAGGCCCAGGGGCGGCATGCCCAGTTCGAGGCGCATGGCGTTGGCGGCGGAGGCCAGGTCGGGAATGGAATCGACCAGCGTGCCGTCCAGGTCCAGCAGCACGACGAGGATGGGGGTTCGGGAAGTCATGGTTACACCAGGGGCTGGACTAGCCCTTCGGTCCGAATCGCCCGCTGGACCGCCGGCCGTTCGAGCATGCGCTGAAGATACGCGCCCAGCAGCGGCCATTCACGCGCGGGCTTTGCAAAGCCGCGTGTCCAGCGGCAAAGCATTAGCGCATAGGGATCCAGAACCGTATATTGCTGGCCCAGCAGCCACGGGCCCTTGCTCGAATTCAGCTGCGCTTCCAACTGGTCCAGAAGGGTCGCGACTTTCGAGGCGGCGTGGGTCTGCACTTGCTTGGCCCCCGACGCGTTATCCGCATCGACCCATCTTTCGGGATAGAAATAGACGATCAGCGATGTTTGCAGCGTATTGGTCAGCCACATCAGCCACTTGTAGAGCTGCGCGCGCGCCGGGGTTCCCAATTCGGGAGCGAGCCGGCTTTCCGGATGCGTATCCGCCAGATGCAGGCAGATGGCGGCGGTTTCGTACAGTACCAGGTCGCCATCGACTAGCACGGGAATCAACCCGTTCGGATTGAGCCGCAGGTATTGCGCGGATTTGTGCGCTCCCTGTGTGCGGTCGACCAGATCGAGTTCGAAGGGGCGACCTATCTCCTCCAGCACGATGTGGGGCGCCATGCTTGCATTGCTGGGGTAATAAAAAAGTTTTTTCATTGTCGTCGCCATGCAGGGTCAAGACGCTTGGCCGATGGCGATCTGCGCGCGCAGCGCCGTGATCACGGCCCGGTAATCGGGTTTGCCGAAGATCGCCGAGCCAGCCACGAAGGTATCGGCGCCGGCCGCGCGGATTTCGGCGATATTGTCCACCTTCACGCCGCCGTCGACTTCCAGCAGTATGGGTTGCCCGCCTTCCTGCGTCCAGCGTTCGATGCGCGCGCGCGCCTGGCGCAGCTTATCGAGCGTGGACGGGATGAACGATTGGCCGCCGAAACCGGGGTTGACCGACATCAGCAGCACCACGTCGAGCTTGTCCATCACGTAGTCCATGTAGGACAGCGACGTGGCTGGATTGAACACCAGGCCGGCCTTGCAGCCGTTGTCGCGGATGAGCGACAAGGTGCGGTCAACGTGGCGCGAAGCCTCGGGGTGAAAGGTGATGATGTCCGCGCCGGCCTTGGCGAACTGCGGCACGAGGGCATCGACCGGCTCGACCATCAGATGTACGTCGATGGGCGCCTGCACGTGCGGGCGTATGGCCGCGCACACCATGGGGCCGATGGTGAGGTTGGGCACGTAATGGTTGTCCATCACGTCGAAGTGGATCCAGTCGGCGCCGGCGTCGACGACGTTGCGCACCTCCTCGCCCAGGCGGGCGAAATCGGCGGACAGGATGCTGGGGGCGATGCGGGCCGTGGCGGCCTGGGGGGTGGACATGGTGTTCGGCGCTTCCGAAGGCATAATGTGCGGTATTGTATTTTCCCCGAAAGCCTTCCGGGACCGCCATTTGAAACCCTATAACCTGACCGTCTCTGTTACGCCGCGATTCGTCCCTGAGGAGTCCAAGCCCGGCCAGCAGCTATACCTGTTCGCCTACACGGTGCGCATCACCAATTCCGGCGAATTTCCGGCGCAGATCATCAGCCGGCACTGGACCATCACCGACGATAACCAGCAGGTGCGCGAAGTGAGCGGCCTGGGGGTGGTGGGTCAGCAGCCGCTGCTCGCTCCCGGGGAAACCTTCGAATACACCAGCGGCTGTCCGCTGCCCACGCCCATGGGCACCATGAAAGGCACCTATCATTGCGTGGGCGAGAACGGCATCCCGTTCGACGTACCCATCGCGGAATTCCTGCTGTCCATGCCTCGGACTCTGCATTGAGTCCAGGCGAGATCCGATTCTTCATGAAGCGTCTTACCCGCAGTCTTTGCCTGGTTCTGCTCGCCGCTGTCCTGGCAGCCTGCAGCACCACTCCCGAAAAACCTAGCGCCCCCTTGCCCGGTGCCGGCGCCCCGACGCTGGAAGGCCCTTTGGTCGTGCCGCCTCTGTCGGCTCTGCCCGAGACGGCGCCGCGGTCCCTGTCCGGCAGGTTTTCGCGTGTTGCCTGGGCGGACGTGCCGCGCTGGAACGATGACGACCTGTCCGGCTTCTGGCCGGTCTTCCTGCGCGATTGCCGCGGCCTGATGCGGCCGGCAAGCGGCAGTCTGGCCATGCCCGCGCGCGCCACGCCCCGCGCTTGGCAGCCGGTGTGCGCCGCGGCGGCGGCGCAGAATCCGGGCGACGCGGCAGCGGTGCGCCGCTTCCTGCAGTCCTGGCTGCAGCCCTGGCGCCTGAACGGGCCCGACAACCGGCCGGCCAGCAATCTGGTCACCGGCTACTACGAGCCAATCGTCAGCGGATCGCTGCAGCGCGGCGGCCTCTATCAATGGCCCCTGTACGCGGTGCCCAGCGACCTGCTCACCATCGACCTGGGTTCGGTCTATCCCGACCTGGCCGGCAAGCGCGTGCGCGGCAAACTGGTGGGACATCGCGTTGTGCCCTACGACTCGCGCGCGCAGATCGAGGCATCGGATCACAAGCCGCCGGTGCTGGTCTGGATCGACGATCCTATCGATAATTTCTTTCTCCAGGTGCAGGGATCCGGCCTGGTGCGCCTGACGGCCGGCCCCGATGCCGGACAGGTCTTGCGCCTGGCCTATGCCGATCACAACGGCCGGCCCTATGTGTCGATCGGCCGCTGGCTGGCCGACCACGGGCAGATGCCGCTGTCGCAGACCTCCATGCAGAACATCCGCGCCTGGGCCAAGCGCAACCCCGCGCGCGTGCGGGAAATGCTCGATGCCAATCCGGCCGTGGTGTTCTTTCGCTCGGAAAAGCTGGCTGATCCCGCTTTGGGGCCGACCGGCGCCTATGGCCTGCCGCTTACGGCCCGCCGTTCGATCGCGGTGGATGCGCATTTCGTGCCGCTGGGCACGCCGGTGTTCCTGGACACGACCGAGCCGGACTCGAAGCTGCCCCTGTCGCGTCTGGTGCTGGCGCAGGACACGGGCGCGGCGATCCAGGGCGCGGCGCGGGCCGATTTCTACTGGGGATCGGGAGACCAGGCCGGGCAACAGGCCGGCCGCATGAAGCAGCGCGGCCAGATGTGGCTTTTGTGGCCCAGGCAGGCCGGGGAGCCGTCGGCGCGATGAAACTTCAGATACTTGTTTGTGGTGCGGGCATCGTAGGCCTTTCCTGTGCCCTGGCCCTGGCCCGAAAGGGGCAGCGCGTGGCCGTGCTGGCGCCGCGCAACGACGTGCCGGCGGCGCAGTCCGATGTTTACCATCCACGCGTCTACGCCATTTCCCCGGCCAGCCAGCGCCTTCTGGACGAACTGGGCGTATGGCAGATGCTGCCATCGGCCCGCATTGCGCCCGTGCAGGCCATGGAGATCTGCGGCGACGGCGACGGTCGCGTCGATCTGCATGCCTGGCAGGCGGCGCGGGAAAACCTGGCGTGGATCGTCGAATCGGGCGAGATCGAGCGCGTATTGATCCAGGCCGTGCGCATGTTCGGCATCGAATGGCTGGACGATCGCTGTGAAGGCTGGCTCGAGGGCGATGGCCCGCACAAGCAAGGCGGCGTCGTGGTGACGGCCGCCGGCCGCCGGATGCAGGCCGATCTTTTCGTCGGCGCCGACGGCGCTGCGTCCCGGCTGCGCGAGTCCGCCGGGATCAGGCATCAATCCCGCTCCTACCAGGACACAGGCCTGGTGACGCACCTGGACGCCGAACGGCCGCATCAGGGCACGGCCTTGCAATGGTTCCGCGAGGACGGCGTGCTGGCGCTGCTGCCACTGCCCGACACCGCTGTGGGCCCGCAGGTATCCATGGTCTGGTCCATGCGCGAGGCGCAGGCCGAGGCCCTGTTGGGCATGCCGCGCACGGAGCAGGCCGCCGAGCTGGAAAGGCGGCTGGCGCATGCCGCGCAGGGCCGACTGGGCATGCTGCGTGTGCGAAGTGCCCTGCACGGATTCCCGCTGTCGCTGGATCAGGCGCAGATGACCGGTCCCGGCATCGCGCTGGTGGGCGATGCCGCGCATCGCGTGCATCCTTTGGCCGGGCAGGGGCTGAACCTGGGCCTGGGCGACGTGCAGGCCCTGTCCGAGGCCGTTTCCCGGCGCGAGCGTTTCCGTGCGGCGGGCGATGCCCGCGTGCTGCGCCGCTATCAGCGCGCCCGAGCCGAGCCGGTGCTGGCCATGCGCCTGGCCACCGACGGACTGCATCGCCTGTTCGGCGCCCAGGCCGCGCCGCTGGCCTGGCTGCGCAATGCCGGCATGCGGTGGGTCGACGCGCTGCCTTTTGTGAAACGACAATTGATCGAGGGTGCTTCGCGCAACTGAGCGAGGCGCCGAACCGGAGTCCTGCAATGATCCCCGCTTTTTTCCGCAAATTCGCTGCTGCCTTGTGCGCCGCGGCGTCGCTTGCCGCCTTTGCTGCAGCCGCCAGGGCCGCGGATGAGCCGGCCGCCCGTTCTTCCGATCCAGCCGTCGTAGCCGTGAAGGAACGCTTTCACCAGCGCTTTCCCGATCTGAATATAGGGCGCGTGAGCCGCACGCCTTATGGCCTCTATGAAGTGCAGGTCGGCATGAATATGGTCTACACCGATGCGAAAGTGAGCTGGGTTCTGGAAGGCCACCTGATCGACGCTATGACGCGGCGCGACGTCACCAAGGCCAGCATCCAGTCGCTTTCCAACATCGCTTTCGACAAGCTGCCGCTGAACCTGGCGATCAAGAAGGTCCAGGGCAACGGCAAGCGCCGCGTGGCCATCTTCGAAGACCCCAACTGCGGTTACTGCAGGCAACTGCGCCACACGCTGCAGAAGGTCGACAACGTCACTATCTATACCTTCCTCTATCCCATCCTGGCGCCCGATTCGGCCGAGAAGTCGAGCGCCATCTGGTGCGCGAAAGACCCGGCCACCGCTTGGGACGACTGGATGCTCAAGGGAAAGATGCCCGCTGCCGCCACGCCGTGCAAGGCGCCGATCGACAAGCTCCTGGCCTTGGGCCAGAAGTTGATGGTGACCGGCACTCCCACACTGTATTTCGCCGACGGCACGCATATCAGCGGCGCGCTGCCGCTGGATATGCTGCAGGCCAGGCTCGACGGGCAGGGCGATCAGGACTAGGCACTGTCAATGCTAAGTGGAGCAGGCCATGCGCATCGCGATACTGGATGATTACCACGGCGCGGCCCAACGCTATGCCGATTGGACGGTCTTGGGGGCGCAGGCGAAAGTGCAAGTGTTTCACCAATATTTGCCCGAAGGTCCTGGCCGCATCGAGGCGCTGGCGCCGTTCGATGTGATCGTCGCCATGCGCGAGCGCACCCCGTTTCCGGCTGCCATGATCGAGGCCCTGCCCGAGCTCAAGCTGCTGGTCACCACCGGCATGCGCAACAACGCCATCGACATGCAGGCCTGCAAGGCGCGTGGCGTGCTGGTGTGCGGCGCGCCGGGCAGCAGCCAGGCCTCCAACGCCACGTCCGAACTGGCCTGGGCGATGATTCTGGCGCTGTTCAAGCGCCTTCCCCAGGAGCAGGCGGCCATGCGCGCCGGCCTGTGGGAAACCGGCATGCCGCAGATTCTGGCCGGCAAGCGCTTGGGCGTGGTGGGCCTGGGCAAGCTGGGCGCGGCCACCGGCACGGTCGGCAAGGCTTTCGGCATGGACGTGGTGGCTTGGAGCCCCAACCTCACCGACGAGCGAGCCGCGCAGGCGGGGTTCAGGTGCGTGGACAAACAGGAGCTGTTCGCCACGTCCGACGTGGTCAGCCTGCATCTGGTGCTGAGCCCGCGCACGCAACAGGTGGTGGATGCGGCTTCGCTGGCTGCGATGAAGCCCACGGCTTTTCTGGTCAACACGTCGCGTGCCGGCCTGGTGGACCAGGCCGCCTTGTTCGCCGCTCTGCGCGAAGACCGCCTGGCTGGAGCCGGCCTGGATGTTTACGAGGTCGAGCCATTGCCGGCGGATGATCCGCTGCGCGCGATGGACAAGGTCGTTCTCACGCCGCACTTGGGTTATGTGAACGAACCCAACTTCCGCGATTTCTATGGCAACGCGGTCCAAGCCGTAAGGGCTTGGGCGCAGGGCGCACCGATTCGTGTGTTGTCGTGAGTTCTCGGGACGTCCGAGCGTGTCGAGCTGCGCTGTCCCAGCCCAATTCGCTCGGACTCGCAGCATCTCACCCTGATAGGGGCCGATACCCCGCAGACGGCTCAAGAACTCAAGCAGGCAGTCCCGTCACGGCAAACTTAAGGCTCAAGAACGCAGCCCGCTGAACCGAATCGCTTTCTCGATCATGCCATCGTCGCCACTGTCGCAAGCCGGCGCAGCGGCGCCTACCTGCGGATCTTCGTGATCGAAGGCGATATCGCCATTGACATCTGCCAGCCCTGTAGGTTTGAGGCCCGCGAAATCGAACAGCTCGCGGTCCATCAGGTGCGAAGGCACCACGCGCGATAGCGCGTTGAAGGTGTTCCAGGCGCGTCCCGGGTGTTTGCGGTCCCATTCCTGCAGCATGCGCGAGACTTCCTTGCGCTTGAGGTTCTCCTGCGAACCGCACAAATTGCACGGAATGATGGGGAACTGCTTGAGCTGGGCGTAGGCGACCAGATCGCTTTCGGGCACATAGGCCAGCGGCCGTATCACCGTGTGCCGCCCGTCGTCCGATACCAGCTTGGGCGGCATGCCTTTCATCTTGCCGCCATAGAACAGGTTCAGAAAGAAAGTACCCAGGATGTCGTCGCGATGATGGCCCAGCGCGATCTTGGTCGCGCCCAGTTCGCCGGCCACGCGGTACAGGATGCCGCGCCGCAGCCGCGAGCACAGCGAGCACATGGTCTTGCCTTCGGGTATGACGCGCGTGACGATGGAATACGTATCCTGCGTCTCGATGTGGAAAGGCACGCCCAGATCGCTCAGGTACTGGGGCAGCACGTCGTCGGGAAAGCCCGGCTGCTTCTGGTCAAGGTTGACGGCGACGAGTTCGAACGGGAACGGCGCGCGCTTTTGCAGCGCCATCAGGATGTCCAGCATGCCGTACGAATCTTTGCCGCCCGACAGGCAGACCATCACGCGGTCGCCCGCCTCGATCATGTGGTAGTCGGAGATCGCGCGCGTGGTTTCGCGCGCCAGGCGCTTGGAAAGCTTGTTGCCTTCGTGCTGCGCCTTCAGTTCGGCCCGGTTGAGAAAAGCGGTGGAGTCCATCGTTTAGCGGCGCGTCTGTATTTCCACCCCGACCGCCGCGCAATCGGAAAACGCCATCGGCTTGCTGATGCGCAACTTGATGGCGCTGATGTCCGGAAAATCGGCCAGCAGCCGCTGCGCGATCTGCTCTGTCAGGGTCTCCAGCAGGTTCACGTGTGCGCGTGTGCACTGTTCGATGATCGCCTCGCGCAAGCTGCGGTAATCGAGCACGCTGTGGATGTCGTGATCGTCGGTCTTGTGCGTGATGTCCACGTCGAACTCGGCGTCGATGTGCAGGGGCTGCGTGGCGCGGCGTTCGTGTTCGAGTATGCCGACGCGGGCGTCGAGCGCCAGGCCGGAGAGAATGATGCGGCGGGTCAGCATGATCTCGGGGGCGGATGAGAATGCGTCATTGTAAGGCGTGACTACAATCGGGCATCGAGTAAGGCTCAAGAACATGCAACAGCTATACGACGCAGTGATCGTTGGAGGCGGGCCGGCCGGCGTTTCGTGTGCAGTCTGGCTGGCGCGCCTGGGTTTGTCGCCCGTGCTGATGGAGGCTGGTGAACGCCTGGGCGGACTGGCAGCCGCCAACCCTTTCGCCAACGACTGGATCGCGGCGCTGCCCGGGGCAAGCGGACCGCAGATCGCCGACAATCTGGCGCAAAGCGCGCAGGCGGCGGGCGTGCCTGTCATGCTGGAATCGCCGGCCGCGCAGGTCCTGGCCCAGGAAAACTTCTATGTAGTCGAGTCGGTCGGGCCGCGTCAGGTCGGGCCGCGCAAGGCCGGGCCGCGCAAGGCCGTATGCGGCCGCGCCTTGGTCATCGCTTCCGGCGTGCAGGCGCGCAATCTGGCCGGCTATGCGCCGCAGGCGCGTTGGCCCGGCGTGCTGGTGGGGCCGGGTTCGGCCGTCGTGGCCCAGGACTACACCGGGCTGTCGGTGGCCGTGCTGGGCGGCGGCGACAATGCTTTCGAGAACTTCGTCTATGTGCGCGGACGCGGCGCGAAGACGGTGCATCTCTACTCGCGTACCGTGCGCGCGCAGTCGCAATGGATCGCCCGCGCCGGCGAAGCCGGCGTGCATCGTGGCGACTATGGGGTCGACCCAGCCGCGCGCATGGTCAACGGCCGCCGTTACGATCTCATCCTGGTTTTCTACGGCTGGCAGCCGCAGGCGGCATTTGCCGACGGCCTGGATCTGGCGCGCGACGAGCGCGGCTACATCCGCACCGACGCCGCGACCGCGCAGGCAAGCTTGCCCGGCGTCTACGCCATAGGCGAAGTCGCCAATCGCATGCACCCTTGCGTCGTCACCTCCATGGCCGACGGCGTCGTGGCCGCCAAGGCCATACAGCGGCGGCGCGAACAGTAAGCGTGAATTTTCCGGCTGCTCAGGACAGCACGCAATCCAGCGCCGCCGGCGCGCTTAGTCGGACCGTGAAGACGCGCAGCTCGTCGCGCCGGAACACGTGCACTTGCACGCGCTCGCCCGCCCGGTATTGCGACAGCAGCACGTCCAGCCCGGCCGGCGCATCCACGCGCAATCCATCCACCGCCACGAGCACGTCGCCCGCCGACAAGCCGGCCTTGTGCGCGGCGCCGTCTTCCAGCACCGTAGCCAGCGCCAGCCCTTCGCCTTGCTTGCGCACGCGCGCGTCGATGCAAGGAATCGGCGAGGCCGGCTTCCATTGCAGCGTCACGCCGGCCGTCGCCAGCAGCTCGGCCAGCGGCAGATCGGCCGTGCCATAGGCATGGCGTGCTACGAAGCGGCGCACATCCACCCCGGTGGCTTCGCGCACTAGCGACGGGAAGGTTTCTTCATCCAGCCCCTGCTGGCGGCCCCGGTAGAAATCGCGGCCATAGCGCTGCCACAGCAGGCGCATCACGTCATCCAGCGAGTGCCGGCCATTGCTTTGCTGGCGTATCGTCAGATCCAGTCCCAACGCCACCAGCGAACCCTTGGTGTAGTAGCTGACGATTGCGTTGGGCGAGTTTTCGTCCTGCTTGTAGTAGCGCGTCCAGGCATCGAAGGAGCTGTCGGCCACCGACTGCTTCTTGCGCCCGGGCGCTCGCGCCACGCCGGTGATGGTCTTGGCCAGCAGGCGCAGATAGTCCGGGCGGGTGATGCAGCCCGAACGCAGCAGCAGCAGGTCGTCGTAGTACGAGGTGAAGCCCTCGAAAATCCATAGCAGCCGCGTTAGATCGGGCCGTGACAGGTCGTAGGGCACGAAGGCCGCCGGTTTGATGCGTTTGACGTTCCAGGTATGGAAATACTCGTGGCTCACCAGGCCCAGAAAGGTGCGATAGCCCTCGCCCTGGCCCTGTTGGCCCATTACGGGCAAGTCCTTGCGCGTGGCCATCAGCGCCGTGCTGGCGCGATGCTCCAGGCCGCCATAGCCGTCGCCCGTGACCATGGTCATGAACACATAGCGGTCCGTGCCGTCGAGAAACGGCGCGCGTTTGGTGCGCGGTTCGAAGAGGGCGATCTCGGTTTCGCAAATGGCCTGCACGTCCTTGGCGATGCGGTTGAGGTCCAGCCTGGGAACCTCGCCGGTGAACACCAGTTCATGCAGGGCGCCGTGCGCGGTGAAGCTCACGACCTGTGGCGTGCCCATCTCTACCGGGTAGTCGATCAGCGCGTCGTAGTCGGGCGCCCGGTACAGGCCGAAGCCGTGCCGCGGCGCGGAACCGCGCATGCCACGTGCCTCGGGCAGCGCGGTGTAGACCTTCCAGTGCTCCCGCCCGGGCGGGGCAACCAGATCGAGCAGGCAGGGCTCGTGCTCCTGCCCCTGGACGCGCAGAAACACGCTGGTGCCGTTGAAGAAGGCGTGTGTCTCGTCCAGATGCGCGCCGCGCACCGACAGATCCCAGGCGTAGACGGTGTACTCAACCTGCAGCGGGCCGTCGCAGGGTGCGGCCTGCCAGGTATGGTTGTCGATCTTTTCCACGGGCACCGCCCGGCCTGCGCTCCTGGCCGCAAGCGTCTCGATCTGACGCGAGAAATCACGGATCAGGTAGCTGCCGGGTATCCAGGCGGGCAGGGCGAGTCTCTGGCCCTGGGGGTCGGGCCTCGCCACAGTGAGCGCGACACGGTAACGGTGCCCGGCGGGGTCGTGGGGCTGCAGGCGGTAGAGAATGGCGGTATCGTTCATGCCTCATATCTTAATTCCGACCGCCAGGAGACATACCCGTGAGCGAATCCTTTGTTCTGGCCGAAACCCGCGGCCGCGTGGGACTCTTGACCCTGAACCGTCCCAAGGCCCTGAATGCGCTCAATGACACCCTGATGGACCAGCTGGGCGCGGCCCTGCTGGCCTTCGACGCCGATGACGGCATCGGCGCCATCGTCATTACCGGCAGCGAGAAAGCCTTCGCGGCGGGCGCCGACATCGGCGCCATGAAAGACTGGTCGTACATGGACGTCTACGGCAGCGAATACATCACCCGCAATTGGGAGACGCTCAAGCGCGTGCGCAAGCCGGTGATCGCCGCGGTGGCGGGCTATGCGCTGGGTGGCGGCTGCGAGCTGGCCATGATGTGCGACATCCTCATCGCCGCCGATACGGCCAAGTTCGGCCAGCCCGAGATCAAGCTGGGCGTCATTCCCGGCGCCGGCGGCACGCAGCGCCTGCCGCGCGCAGTCGGCAAGGCCAAGGCCATGGACATGGTGCTGACCTCGCGCTTGATGGGCGCCGAGGAGGCCGAACGCGCCGGCCTGGTGTCGCGCGTGGTGCCCGCCGACAAGATGCTCGACGAGGCCATCGAGGCTGCCACGGTCATCGCCTCCATGTCGCTGCCCTCGGCCATGATGGCCAAGGAGTGCGTCAATCGCGCCTACGAAGGCACGCTGGCCGAAGGCATCCTGTTCGAGCGCCGCGTGTTTCATTCCCTGTTCGCCACCGAAGACCAGAAGGAGGGCATGGCCGCCTTCGTGGCAAAGCGCGCGCCGTCGTTCAAGCATCGCTAGGCGCGGGCGCGCCGATCCGTTGTTTCGTCACTTTTTTCAGTCGTTTCGCCCGGCGCGTAATGGCTGACAGAGGGCTTGCTAATTTGCGGTCGGCCAGAAAAGCAAGCTATACTTGATAGGTTTGATGCTTAGCGAAACACGGCTAGCGGAACGCGAATTCCGGGTGCGAGTTGCAAGCTGACAAATTAAGGTGGGGCCGAGCGATCTGGCGCCACCTTTTGTTGTCTGTAGAACTTAAGGGCAAAAGCACGCGCGAGTCGTAGCCATGCGGGAAGAGAACACCGACATCGAAGCAGAAGTGGAGACGCCGCCGATCGTTTTGTCGATCGAGGAGCGCCTCGCCCTCGATGCCCAGGCCTGCCGGGACATGCTGCTCATTCTGGCGGCTCAGGCAGTGATGGGCCTTGGTGCGGCGGTGCTGGCGGGGGTGTGGGCAGGGTCGGCGGCGGGGCTGTCGGCATTGATCGGGGCGGGGGCCTATTGGTTTCCCAATGCGTTTTTCGCGCTGCGCCTTCTGGTCGGTGTCGTGCGGTCGATGCGGGCCAATCCCTTTGCCTTCCTCCTGGGCGAGCTTGCCAAGCTGCTGCTGACGGTGCTGATCCTGGGTCTTGCGGCCTGGTATGCGCGGGGGTGGCTGGTGTGGCCGGCGGTGCTGGTTGGCCTGTTGCTCACCTTGAAGGGCTATCTTCCGTTCATGTTGTTGCGCAAGCGGTCAAGGCAGTAGGCAGTACCAAGAACAGAAATGCGCGGTCGTTTGCGCCGGGTTCCACGCGGGGCAGCAGCAACGGCCCGCCTGGGTATAACAGCAGTAGAAGATAGGATTTTCCATGGCTGCAGAAAGCGGTGTCTCGCCTCAGGCAGAGTACATTCAGCACCACTTGGTGCACCTGAACAATCTGGGTGAAAAGCAGACCACCATTGCCCAGTTCAACGTCGTCAACTACGACTCGTTGTTCTGGTCCATCTTCATGGGTCTGGTGGTTGTGCTGTGCCTGTGGTACGTTGCCCGCCGCGCCTCGTCCGGCGTGCCGGGCCGCTTCCAGGGCGCGGTGGAAATGGTCGTGGACATGGTCGACGATCAGGCCAAGGGCATCGTCAATAGCGCCAAGAGCCGCCTTTTCGTTACTCCGCTGGCGCTCACGGTCTTTCTGTGGATCGCCGTGATGAACGCGCTCGATCTGCTGCCGGTCGACCTGCCGGGCACGATCTTCCACGCCCTGGGCTGGGGTCGCCATCCTGGCGATTTCCTTTACTACCACCGCATTCTTCCAACGGCCGACCTGAACGTGCCCATGGGCATGTCGCTGGGCGTACTGCTGCTGATGTTCTATTACGGCATCAAGATCAAGCGTCCGGGCGGCTTCGTCAAGGAGCTGTTCACCGCGCCCTTTCATGCGCACGGCATCGGCGGCGTGATCCTGGCCCCCATCAACCTGCTGATGAACATCATCGAATACGCCGCCAAATCCGTGTCGCTGGGCATGCGGTTGTTCGGCAACATGTTCGCCGGCGAACTGCTCTTTCTGCTGATCGCCCTGCTGGGCGGCGCCTGGACGGGCTTTAACGGCACCAGCATCGCCCTGGGCCTGGGCCAAATCGTGGCCGGCTCCATCTGGTCCGTCTTTCACATCCTGATCGTGCTGCTGCAGGCGTTCATCTTCATGATGCTGACCCTGGTGTACATCGGTCAGGCCCACGAAGGACACTGATTCCCGGTTTTCCGGCGCGGGCTTCGGGCACGCGCCGGGTCGCAAGAGTTTCTTGCATAGAGCAGTACCCGTTTTCAAGTTTGATTTCAGATATTTAACCAAGGAGTTGTCATGACCAACGTCGCTTTCGTTGCCCTCGCTTGCGGTCTTATCATCGGTCTGGGCGCCATCGGCGCTTGTATCGGCATTGGCCTGATGGGCGGTCGCTACCTGGAAGCCTCGGCTCGCCAGCCCGAACTGATGAACGCCCTGCAGACCAAGATGTTCCTGCTGGCTGGCCTGATCGACGCCGCGTTCCTGATCGGCGTGGGTATCGCCATGCTGTTCGCCTTCGCCAACCCCTTCGCTGGTTAAGCACGGGCCTGGCCATGATCATGGCCGTGCCCGCTTCCGGGTTCTACACGGATGCGGGTTTCGATTGTCGAGAGCTTCGGAACGCCATGAGCGCGTCCGAAGCAGAAAGGTGTTAAAGGAACGACCGTGAATCTGAACGCGACGATCTTTTTCCAGATGATCGTGTTCTTCATTCTGGGTTGGTTCACGATGAAATTCGTGTGGCCTCCCATGATGAAGGCGATCGACGAGCGCCGTCAGAAAATCGCTGACGGCCTGGCTGCGGCCGAGAAGGGCAAGGCCGATCTGGCCCAGGCCCAGGCTCGCGTCAGCCTGATGGAAGCGTCTGCCAAGTCTGAGAACCATGCCCGCATGGCCGAAGCCGAAAAGCAGGCTGCCTCCATGATCGAGCAAGCCCGACGCGAAGCCGAAGCCGAGCGCGCCCGCATCGTGGCCCAGGCTGCGCAGGACGCCGCGCAGCAAGTGCAGCGCGCCCGCGATGCGCTGCGCGACGACGTGGCGGCGCTGGCCGTCAAGGGCGCCGGGCAGATCCTCAAGCGCGAAGTTGACGCGCGCGCCCACGCCGAGCTGCTCGAACAGCTCAAGGCGCAGCTCTAATGACAACGCGGAACTGACATGGCTGAACTCTCCACTGTCGCCCGTCCCTACGCCGAGGCCCTGTTTCAGGCGGCCAGCGACGACAAGGCCCTGGGCCTGTCGGGCTGGGCCGACCTGATCGGCCAGATGGCGCAGATCGCCGCGAATCCCGACGTGCGCGAAGCCATGAGCGATCCGCGCCTGGACGACGCCCAGCGCGTTCAGGTCTTCAGCGGCCTGCTCAAGGACCTCAAGGACAAACTGTCCGCGTCGGCCGGCAATTTCATCGAACTGCTGGTGCAGAACGACCGCCTGCTGCTGCTGCCTGAAATCGCCGAGCATTTCATCGCGCTGAAGAATCGCCATGAAGGTTCGGCGCAGGCGGAAATCACCAGCGCATTCGAGCTTTCCGAGGCCCAGGTCAAGGATCTGGTTGCCTCCTTGGAAGGCAAGTTCGGCCTCAAGCTCAAGCCCCACGTCACGGTCGATCCCTCGCTGATCGGCGGCGTGCGCGTAGCCGTGGGTGACCAGGTGCTCGACACTTCCGTTCAAGCCCAACTGACCCGCATGCGCGACATGCTGGCCGCGTAATAAAAGTCGCGCAGCCAGCCACATACAGGATTCCAGGAGTCAATATGCAACTCAATCCCTCCGAGATCAGCGAACTGCTCAAAAGCCGCATCGAGGGCCTGGGCGCTTCGACCGATGTTCGTACGCAAGGCACCATCGTGTCCGTGACCGACGGCATCACCCGCATCCACGGCCTGTCCGACGTGATGCAGGGCGAAATGCTCGAATTCCCCAACAATGTCTACGGTCTGGCGCTGAATCTCGAGCGCGACTCGGTCGGCGCCGTGATCCTGGGCGATTACACCGGATTGTCCGAAGGCGACCCGGTCAAGACCACCGGCCGCATTCTCGAAGTGCCGGTCGGCCCGGAGCTGTGCGGCCGCGTGGTGAACACGCTGGGTCAGCCCATCGACGGCAAGGGTCCGATCAACACCAAGCAGACCGACATCATCGAAAAAGTGGCGCCGGGCGTCATCGCCCGCCGCTCGGTGTCGCAGCCGCTGCAGACCGGCATCAAGGCCATCGACGCCATGGTGCCGATCGGCCGCGGTCAGCGCGAACTGATCATCGGCGACCGCCAGACCGGCAAGACCGCCGTTGCCGTCGATGCCATCATCAGCCAGAAGGGCAAGGGCGTCACCTGCGTGTACGTCGCCATCGGCCAGAAGGCTTCGACCATCAACAACGTGGTGCGCAAGCTCGAAGAGCACGGCGCGATGGAGTACACCATCGTCGTAGCTGCCGCCGCGTCGGACTCGGCCGCCATGCAGTATCTGGCCCCCTATGCCGGCTGCACCATGGGTGAATATTTCCGCGACCGCGGCGAGGACGCCCTGATCGTGTATGACGACCTGACCAAACAGGCCTGGGCCTACCGCCAGGTGTCGTTGCTGCTGCGCCGTCCGCCCGGCCGCGAAGCCTACCCCGGCGACGTGTTTTACCTGCACTCGCGCCTGCTCGAGCGTGCCGCCCGCGTCAACGAAGAGTACGTCGAGAAGTTCACCGGCGGCGCCGTCAAGGGCAAGACTGGTTCGCTGACCGCCCTGCCCATCATCGAAACGCAGGCCGGCGACGTGTCCGCCTTCGTGCCGACCAACGTGATCTCGATCACCGACGGTCAGATCTTCCTGGAAACCGACCTGTTCAACGCCGGTGTGCGTCCGGCCATCAACGCCGGCATCTCGGTGTCGCGCGTCGGTGGCGCCGCCCAGACCAAGGTCGTCAAGAAGCTGTCCGGCGGTATCCGTACCGATCTGGCCCAGTACCGGGAACTGGCCGCTTTCGCGCAGTTCGCCTCCGATCTGGATGACGCCACCCGCCGCCAGCTCGAGCGCGGCAAGCGCGTGGTGGAGCTGCTCAAGCAGCCTCAGTACCAGCCGCTGCAGGTGTGGGAGCTGGCCATGTCGCTGTTCGTGGTCAACAATGGCTACCTGGACGATATCGACGTTTCCCAGGTGCTGCCTTTCGAGAAGGCGCTCAAGGAACAGCTCAAGTCCAAGCACGCCGACCTGATCCAGCGCATCGAAGACACCAAGGAATTGTCCAAGGGCGACGAAGCCGAGCTCACCGCGGCCGTCGTGGAATTCAAGAAGCACGGTGCTTACTAAGTAACGGGAAAGCGCAATGCCCGGAATCAAGGAAATCCGCACCAAGATCAAGAGCGTGCAAAACACGCGCAAGATCACCAAGGCGATGGAGATGGTCGCCGCATCCAAGATGCGCAAGGCGCAGGAGCGGATGCGCGCGGGCCGTCCCTATGCCCGCAAGGTGCGTGACATCGCCCTGCACCTGATGCAGGCTAACCCTGAGTACAACCACCCCTTCCTCAAGGAACGCGAGATGAAGGCGGTCGGTGTAGTCATGGTCAGCACCGACAAGGGCCTGTGTGGCGGTCTGAACACCAACATCAGCCGCGTGGTGCTGGCCAAGCTCAAGGAGTTCCAGCAGAAGGGCGTCGCGGTGCAGACCACCGCCCTGGGGAACAAGGGCCTGGGCCTGTTGACCCGTATCAGCAGCAAGCTGGTGTCGCAGGAAATCCATCTGGGCGATGCGCCCAATATGGAACGCCTGCTCGGTGCCATCACAGTCCAGATCAACGACTACCTGGCCGGTCGCATCGACGCGCTTTACCTGGCTACGACGCGCTTCATCAACACGATGCGCCAGGAGCCGACCTTCATCCGCCTGCTGCCCCTGGCCGGCAGCCTGGACGATCCCTTTCAGGCCGGCGTGTCGGCCGAGCAGACCGAAGGCGCCAAGCTGCCGACCACGCATGGCTGGGACTATCTGTACGAACCCGATGCCCAGGCCGTCATCGACGACCTGCTGCAGCGTTATATCGAGGGACTTCTGTTTCAGGCGGTCGCCGAGAACATGGCCTCCGAGCAGTCCGCTCGCATGGTGGCCATGAAAGCCGCGTCGGACAATGCCAAGAAGGTCATCGGCGAGCTGCAACTGGTCTACAACAAGACCCGCCAGGCCGCGATCACCAAAGAAATTTCGGAAATCGTGGGGGGCGCGGCGGCCGTTTAAGGCCCTCGCCACCTATTACAAGCTATCAAGCAAGGAATCGACATGAGCAACGGAACCATCGTTCAGTGCATCGGCGCCGTGGTGGATATTCAGTTCCCCCGCGATCACATGCCCAAGATCTACGAAGCGCTCACCCTGGTTGACGCCGGTGAGGGTGCGTTCGCCGAGAAGGGTCTGACCTTCGAAGTGCAGCAGCAGCTCGGCGACGGCGTGGTCCGTACCATTGCGCTGGGTTCCAGCGACGGCCTGCGCCGCGGCATGCCTGTGGCCGGCACCGGCGCCCCGATCTCGGTGCCGGTAGGTACTGGCACGCTGGGCCGCATCATGGACGTGCTGGGTCGTCCCATTGACGAAGCCGGTCCCATCGTCCACGAAGAAAAGCGTGCCATTCACCAGCATGCCCCGAAGTTCGACGAACTCTCGCCTTCGGTCGAACTGCTGGAAACCGGCATCAAGGTGATCGATCTGGTTTGCCCCTTCGCCAAAGGCGGCAAGGTGGGTCTGTTCGGCGGCGCTGGCGTGGGCAAGACCGTCAACATGATGGAACTGATCAACAACATCGCCAAGCAGCATAGCGGCCTGTCGGTGTTCGCCGGCGTGGGCGAGCGTACCCGCGAAGGCAACGACTTCTACCATGAAATGGAAGAGTCGAACGTGCTGGACAAGGTCGCGATGGTGTTCGGCCAGATGAACGAACCCCCGGGCAACCGCCTGCGCGTGGCGCTGACCGGCCTGACGATGGCCGAAAAGTTCCGCGACGAAGGCCGCGACATCCTGTTCTTCGTCGACAATATCTACCGCTACACCCTGGCCGGCACCGAAGTGTCCGCCCTGCTGGGCCGCATGCCTTCCGCCGTGGGCTACCAGCCTACCCTGGCCGAAGAAATGGGCGTGCTGCAAGAGCGCATTACCTCGACCAAGACGGGCTCGATCACTTCGATCCAGGCCGTGTACGTGCCGGCGGACGACCTGACCGATCCCTCGCCCGCCACGACGTTCCAGCATTTGGACTCGACCGTCGTGCTCTCGCGCGATATTGCCTCGCTGGGCATCTATCCCGCCGTGGATCCGCTCGACTCCACCAGCCGCCAGCTCGACCCGCAGGTCGTGGGCGAGGAGCACTACCAGGTGGCGCGCGGCGTGCAGCAGACCCTGCAGCGCTACAAGGAACTGCGCGACATCATTGCGATCCTGGGCATGGACGAACTGTCGCCGGAAGACAAGCAGGCCGTGGCCCGCGCGCGCAAGATCCAGCGTTTCCTGTCGCAGCCCTTCCACGTGGCCGAAGTGTTTACCGGCTCGCCCGGCAAGTACGTACCGTTGGCTGAAACTATCCGCGGCTTCAAGATGATCGTCGACGGTGAGTGCGACGCGCTGCCCGAACAGGCCTTCTACATGGTCGGCTCCATCGACGAAGCCTTCGAGAAGGCCAAGAAGCTGCAATAAGCGTTTGCTGCCGCGTCGCGCCGCCAGGCAAACTGTCTCCTCGGGAGCGGCAAGCCGCAGGCGCTGCGTGGCGGCGTTATCAACAAGGAATACGCATGGCTAACCTTCAAGTGGACGTCGTCAGCGCGCATGAAGCGATCTTCGCCGGCGAGGCGAAGTTCGTGGTGCTGCCTGGCGAATCGGGCGAGTTGGGCATCTTGCCCGGCCACACTCCGCTGATCTCGCGCATTCGTCCCGGCACGGTCAAGATCGTCCGGCCCGACAATAGCGAAGAACATGTCTTCGTTGCGGGGGGCATCCTGGAAGTGCAACCGGGCAGCGTGACGGTCCTGGCCGACACCGCCATCCGCGGCGCCGACCTGGATGAAGCCCGCGCCGTGGAAGCGCGCAAGAAGGCCGAAGAGGCCCTGCGCAACGCCAAGGACAAGGCCGACATCGCCGTGGTCGAGGCCGAACTGGCTATGCTGGCCGCCGAAGCCGCCGCGGCGCGCAAGATCCGTCAGGGTCGTTCGACGCACTAACCGCGCGCCTTCGGGCAACTTTCGCGCCGCGCACGTCGCGGCCATGGCAAGGCGGGCTCAGGCCCGCCTTGTTCCTTTCCGAAAGCTTATTTTTGTTCCAGCAAGGACTGGGCATTGGCGAGGCGGATGCTGTCCAGCAGGGCGGGATCTACGTCCGCAAGCTGTTCGTGAGGCTTGGGCAGACCCATGGGAAACGGCCAGTCCGAGCCGAACAGTATCTGTGTCCCGCCGAAGACCGAAGCGCTCCGCGAGTGCCTGCGCATTGTGGGAAGTGCGCATAGCCCATTTCTGACTATTTCCTTAACATCGCTCCTGACTATTTCTTCAGGAGCTATCCATGCGCGAAATGTTCGAGTGTGCGGTACTGCAGGTGCCCGACCAGGCCGGGGCGGATCCGATCGACGGCGGCGGCCGGCTCAAGCTGCACCTCTATGACCTGGCATTGGCTGCCGGTGGGCCAAACGGCGCCATCTCCGATACCACGGGGCTGATCGCAGCGTCGGCGCTGGCTCTGCAGCGCTACGACGCCTGCCTGCTCTATGTCGAGCCGGCCAATCTGCCGTGGGTGCGCATTGCCTTGTCGCGCGCACGGTCCGTGCTGCGAACCCCGGTGTTGGCGCTGGTGCGCGAGGTCAAGGCCGCGGCGCTGGCCGATCTGCTGGCGCTGGGCGTGATGGACTTCCTTCGGGTACCGGTATGTTCCGAGGAACTGCGCGCCAGGCTCCTGCACCTGCCCGGTCGCGGACAACTGCAGGAGCCAGCATCGGCTTACGGCGCGGCGTCTTCTTTTACGCCGATCGAGATTCGCCCGACTGCGTCGCATTTGCAGCGCTCCTGCGGCATCGACATCGCCTCCTATGAGCCCGACGAGTCGTTCCGCCAGGCCAAGGCGCGCATCGTTTCGGGATTCGAACGCGCTTATTTGCACCAGATCCTATCCCGGCACGACGGCAATGTCGCGCGGGCAGCTCGGGCTGTCAACAAGCATAGGCGAGCCTTCTGGGCCCTCATGCACAAGCATGCCATCGACGCCAAGACCTATCGTGCCGCCGCGGCGGCCCAGAGCGAGTACGATGCGCCGCCGCTCGCCGGTCGCCCCCGGCGCAGCACGAGCTAGCGGCGGCGGGACAGTAGAATCAGGGTTCGCAATCGACGAGTAAAGCCGTGCCTTCTGCCCTGAAAAACGATGTGCTCCTGCGTGCCCTGCTGCGACAACCCGTACCTTATACACCAATCTGGCTGATGCGCCAGGCGGGACGCTACCTGCCCGAGTACAACGCCACCCGGGCGCGAGCGGGATCGTTCCTTGGCTTGGCGCAGAGTCCCGACTACGCGACCGAGGTGACGCTGCAACCCCTGGCCCGCTATCCGCTGGACGCCGCCATCCTGTTTTCCGACATCCTTACCGTGCCCGACGCGATGGGCCTGGGCCTGGAGTTCGTGCAGGGCGAGGGGCCGCGCTTTGTCCGGCCCGTGCGCGACGAGGCGGATGTGGCCCGACTGGCCGTGCCCGACATGGACAAGCTGCGCTATGTATTCGACGCCGTCGCGCAGATCCGGCGCGAGCTCGACGGTCGCGTGCCGCTGCTGGGCTTCGCCGGCAGTCCCTGGACGGTCGCCTGCTATATGGTCGAGGGTCAGGGCAGCAACGACTATCGCCTCATCAAGAGCATGCTCTACGCGCGTCCCGACCTGCTGCATCGCATCCTTGAGGTCAACGCCCGGACCACTCGGCAATACCTCAACGCGCAGATCGACGCCGGTGCGCAGGCGGTGATGCTGTTCGACAGCTGGGGCGGAGTTTTGGCCGACGGCTTGTTCCAGCAGTTCTCGCTGGCCTACACGCGCCAGGTGATCCAGGGGCTGCGCCGCGAACGCGAAGGCCGCCCAGTGCCGGTCATCGTCTTTACCAAGGGCGGCGGGGCCTGGCTCGAAGACATCGCTGCTTGCGGCTGTGATGCCGTGGGCCTGGACTGGACGGTCAACCTGGGCGCGGCGCGCAAGCGTGTGGGCGACGCCGTTGCCCTGCAGGGCAACCTGGATCCCATGACGCTTTTCGGCGGCGAGCAGGCCGTGCGGGCTGAAGCCCGGCGGGTGTTGGATACCTTCGGACCGGCCGACGCGGGCGGGCATGTCTTCAATCTTGGGCATGGAATTTCCCAGTTCACACCGCCCGAAGCCGTAGGCGAACTGATCGATGAAGTACATCGTTACAGCCCTGTCTTTCACTCGCAGTGAGTGTCTGCTTCGGCGCAGACGCACGCGTAATCTATGCCTACATATTCAGAGTTGTGCACAATATTGGGAATCTCCGAGATTACCCCGAAAACTTGCGAGTGATTCTTGAATTAATACATAACAATATGATTTTAAATAGAAAAATAGAAAAACCGCATACTTTCATTTTATCATTTTGAAACATTTCCATCGGTACTTCGGGGCTTACTCAAGCTCTTTTCCCCAAAGTTATCCACAGGCGGAACAAAAATTTCAGGCAACCCTCTGATGCGTGCAGATTTAGCGCGTATTTCAAGAAAACACTTTAAGTCGATTCCGGTCATGGCTTTCAAACGAGCATGACAAATCCGGTTTCCGTTCCCGTCCTGGCCAGGCAGCCTGCCGGCGAACCCCGCTGGTTGCGGGTGGCGCTTGACGTCCCGCTGCCCGGACTGTTCGATTACCGCTGCGACCAAGACGTCGAGCCGGGCCTGCGCGTCATCGTGTCTTTCGGACGGCGCAAACTGGTGGGTGTGGTGGTCGAACTGGCGCAGGCGCCGAGCATGGATCCAGCCCAGATCAAGACCGTGGAACGGGTGCTGTACGATCTGCCGCCTTTCGCGCCGGATTGGATGCGCCTGGCGCGTTTCGCTGCCGAGTATTACCAGCGGCCGCTGGGCGAGGTCATGCTGCCCGTGCTCCCGCCGCCCTTGCGCAAGCCGTCCTCTTACCAGGGCAAGCGATCGGGGCTGGGGCCGGTAGCGCGGCGTGACGCGGCGCAAGCCAGGCAGGAGCGCAAGGCGCAGGTTGCCCCCGATCCGGCGCCCCAGGATGAGCCTCAAACCTTGGCACCGCAAGCATCGGCCTCCCCTATCGCTCAGCCGCCGGCCTTGCACCCTGAGCAGCAGGTCGCGGTGGATGCCATCGCCGCTTTAAACGGATTCAAGCCCGTGCTGCTGCATGGCGTGACGGGCAGTGGCAAGACCGAGGTCTACCTGCACGCGGCGCAAGCGGTGCTGGCGGCCGGGCGGCAGGTGCTGTTGATGGTGCCCGAGATCAATCTCACGCCGCAGCTGGAGGCGGCGCTGCGCGCGCGCTTTGAGCCGATCATCGGCGCCGGCGGCCTGGCCGTGCTGCACAGCGGCCTGGCCGACGGCGAACGCATCGAATCGTGGTCGCGCGTGCAGCGCGGCCAGGCGCGGTTGCTGCTGGGCACGCGCATGTCCATTTTCGCGCCTATGCCCGAGCTCGGGATGATTGTGGTCGACGAAGAGCATGATCCTTCCTACAAGCAGCAGGAAGGTCTGCGCTATTCGGCGCGCGATCTGGCCGTGTGGCGCGCGCACGATCGGGACATTCCGGTGGTGCTGGGGTCGGCGACGCCTTCGCTCGAATCCTGGCAGCACGCCGAACGCGGCCATTATTTGCGGCTGGCTTTGCAGAACCGCGCGAGCGCCAGCCGGCTGCCCGATGTGCGCCTGGTGGATACGCGCCGCCTGCAGATGAAGCAGGGCCTGTCGCCGCAGTTGATCGAGGCGCTGGGAGACCGTCTGGCGCGCGGCGAGCAGTCGTTGGTTTTCCTGAACCGGCGCGGCTATGCGCCGGTGCTGCATTGCGGCTCGTGCGGCTGGGTCAGCCATTGCCCGCGCTGCTCCACGTTCACAGTGCTGCATCGCGTCGAAGGGCGTTCGGCATATCGTCTGCATTGCCATCACTGCGGCTATCAAGGCACGGTGCCGCGCGCCTGTCCCGAATGCGGCGACCAGGACCTGCTGCCCATGGGGCGCGGCACGCAACGCGTGGAAGAACACCTGGCTGAGCTGTTTCCGCAGGCGCGGATCGCGCGCATCGATGCGGACAGCACGCGCAAAAAAGGCAGTGCGCAGGCCTTGTTCGCTTCGGTACACGCCGGCGAGGTCGATATCCTCGTGGGTACGCAGATGGTGTCCAAGGGGCACGACTTCAGGCGGTTGGGGCTGGTCGGCGTGCTCAATGCAGATTCGATGCTGTTCGCCCATGACTTTCGCGCACCCGAACGTCTTTTCGCGCAGCTGATGCAGGTGGCGGGCCGAGCCGGGCGCCATACGGCGAACGGCGAGGTCATCATCCAGACCGGCTACCCCGAGCAGCCGGTGTACCAGGCGCTCAAGCGCCACGACTATGCCGGCTTTGCGCGCTACATGTTGCAGGAGCGCGAGGCCACCGGCCTGCCGCCCTATGCCTATCAAGCCTTGCTCACGGCCGAGGCGCGCGAATTGCAGCAGGCGCTGGCCTTTCTGCAGCGCGCCCGCGACGTGGCCGACCAGGCCGGGCTGCCGGCGCTGGACGCGGTGACGCGCTACGATCCCGTACCCCTGCGTGTGGTGCGCGTGGCCCACGTGGAGCGCGCACAGCTGCTGGTCGAGAGTACGCATCGCCCGGCCCTGCAGGCCTTTCTCACGGCATGGTCGGCGTGGCTGCCTCAGATCGCGGGCGAGATGCGCGTGCGCTGGCAGCTCGAAGTCGATCCCCTGGAAATATGATGTCCGCAAGCGATACGCCCATCGGTCACGGCCTGAACCCGTCCCAGAAAGAAGCGGTGCTCTACCTGAACGGCCCTTGCCTGGTGCTGGCCGGCGCGGGCAGCGGCAAGACGCGCGTGATCACGCAGAAGATCGCCTACCTGCTGCGCGACTGCGGATATATGGGCCGCAATGTGGCGGCGCTGACCTTCACCAACAAGGCCGCGCGCGAGATGGCCGAACGGGTCAAGACACTGGTCGACCCCAAGCTGGCCAAGGGGCTGACGATCAGCACCTTTCATGCGCTGGGTGTGCGCTTTCTGCGCGAAGAGGCCGCGCATGCGGGGCTCAAGCCGCAGTTCTCGATCCTGGATTCGGACGATGCCATGGGCATCATCCAGGAGTTGCTGGCCACCACCGATCGCGGCCGCCTGCGCGAGGTGCAGTCCATCATCTCGCTATGGAAGAACCAACTGGTCTCGCCCGACCAGGCCGCCAACATCGCGCGCACGCCCACCGAAGTCGAGGCCGTGCAGGTGTACCACAGCTATGCGGTCACGCTGGCGGCCTACCAGGCGGTAGACTTCGACGATCTGATCCGCCTACCCACCGAGGTGCTCGATCGCGACGAAGCGGTACGCACGCGCTGGCAGAACCGCCTTCGCTATCTGCTGGTGGACGAGTACCAGGACACCAACGCCTGCCAATACCGCCTGGTGCAGCTGCTGACGGGCATGCGCGCCATGTTCACCGCGGTGGGCGACGACGATCAGGCCATTTATGCCTGGCGCGGCGCCACGGTGGAAAACCTGGGCAAGCTCACCACCGACTACCCGCAGCTCAAGCTCATCAAGCTGGAGCAGAACTATCGCTCGGCTCAGCGCATCCTGGCCGCGGCCAATAGCGTGATCGCGCACAACCCCAAGCTGTTCGACAAGAAATTATGGTCGGATCTGGGCGCGGGCGAGCCCATCACCGTTACGGCCATGGAGGGCGACGAACAGGAAGCCGAGAACGTGGCGATGAAGATATCGGCCTCGCGTTTCGAGCGTCGCGGACAGTGGAGGGACTACGCGATCCTGTATCGCAGCAACCACCAGTCGCGCGTGCTGGAACAGGCGCTGCGCAATCTGAAGATTCCCTACACACTCTCGGGCGGGCAGAGTTTTTTCGACAAGGCCGAGGTGCGCGACATCCTGGCCTATCTGCGCCTGGTCGCCAATGGCCAGGACGATCCGGCCTTCATCCGCGCGGCCACCACGCCGCGACGCGGCATAGGCCAGAGCACCTTGCAGACGCTGGGGCAGTATGCCGCCTCGCGAGATCTGTCGCTGCTGGCGGCGGTGGACGAGGCAGGCCTGGAAAGCCTGCTCGCCGCGCGCCAGTTGGAACCTTTGCGCACCTTCGCCGAATTCATACGCCGCATCCAGTGGCGCGCGGGACGAGGCGCTCAGCAGGCGCCCGAGGGTTTCGCCGCCGGGCCGCCCCAAGGCGAAACAGCCCCCTCGGGGGGCAGCAAGCCGCAGGCGCAGCGTGGGGGCAACATTATTGCCGCCGAGCCCGCGGGGGCGATTCTCGACGACATGCTGGGTGCGATCCAGTACGAGCGCTATCTCTACGACACGCTGGAGGAGCGGCCGGCGCAGAACCGCTGGCAGAATGTGCTGGAGCTGACTTCATGGCTCAAGCGCAAGGCCGAGGAAGACGGCTACACGCTGTTCGAGTTGGTGCAGCACGTGGCGTTGATCACCATGCTCGAACGCGGCGAGGACGAAGAACCCGATGCGGTCAAGCTTTCCACGCTGCATGCCTCCAAGGGGTTGGAATATCCGCACGTGTATCTTGCCGGCGTGGAAGACGGCCTACTGCCGCATCTGGGCAAGGACGACGAGGACACCGGCAATGCGGCCCAGGCCGCCGAGGCGTTGGCGGTACGCATACAGGAAGAGCGCCGGCTGATGTACGTGGGCATCACGCGCGCCCAGCGCAGCCTGCACCTGAGCTGGTGCAAGAAGCGTCGCCGCGCCCGCGAGGACATCGTGCGCGAGCCTTCGCGCTTCATCGAGGAGATGGGACTCGGGAGCGCGAAGGTGGTCGAAGATGAGACCACCATGGCCATGAGTCCCAAGCAACGGCTAGATATGTTGAAGGCGCTTTTGAACAAGGGTTCTTACTCATAGGTCAGAAATATAGGCGACACTTGGATGCCGGAAGAACGATCGAACCAAGTCGGGCCGCTTGGCGATGTCAGACAATTGCGCATGCACGAGGTCGGCCAGCTTTTCGCCTGCCCGCAGCGGGCGGCGCGCCACGCCAGTGCGCTTGGCGTAGCTCCAGACCAATTCGTCGGGATTCAAGTCCGGCGCGTAGCCGGGAAGGAAGTGCAGTGTCAGCTTGCCCTTGAGGCTGTCTACATACGCGCGCACGCCCTTGGTCTTGTGCGCGGGCAAACCATCCACGACCAGATGGATGGGCCGCCGCCGCCCCTTCATCATCTGCCTCAGCAAGTTGATGAACCCTTCGCCATTCAGGCCGCCGCGGTAGAGGGCAAACCAGAAGCCGCCCTTGCTGTTGACCGCCGAGGCCGCACTGATGCCCTGCCGCTGCCCAGGCACCGCGACCACCGGCGTGTGCCCCTTGGCCGCCCACGTCCGGCCCTGCACCGCATCCGCGCGGAAGCCCGATTCGTCCCAGAAATAGATCTCGGCCTTTTCCCGCTTGGCTTGGCGCACGATCGCCCGATAGGTGCTCTGCTGCCAGTGCGCTACCGCCACCGGGTCGCGCTGGTAGGCCTGCTGCAGCGGCTTCTGCGGCGTCAGTCCGATCCGGGCCAGCAAGGTGCCCACGCTGGCCAAACTCAATCGAGCACCGAACCTCGTTTCGATCAGTTCGCGCACGATCTGCCGTGTCCACAGCCCGAAGTCGAAGCCGTATTGCCGCGGGTTCTTGCCGTTGACCCAGCCGAAGACCTGCCTCTCCTGCGCCGCCGTCAGCGTCCGCGGGCGACCCGTGCCTTTGCTCGAAAGCAGTGCACGTTTGCCATGACCGCGACCACGAGCCTTGGCCAGCACCTTGTAAGCCCAACCACGATGCAGGCCGAACGAGGCGGCCACCGTCGCCGGCGACTCGCCTTCCTTCATTCGTTCAAGCGCCACCAGGCGCATCTCTTCCAGCGCCGCCCGGGACACCGTGCGTCCGTCTCTAATCATGTCGGCTTGGACAGCGCAGAAGGACATTTGTTCCCTAAATTACTGACTTATGAGTAAGGTCTTTTGCTGTATTCGGCCCTGAGGTCCGGCCGGCTCCGAAGAGTCGGGTTTGGGCGCCGCCCTAGGCGCCCAAAGTCCCATCGGGACTGCCGCCCCGACTCTTAAGTCGCTCGGCCTGTCCTCAGGGCCGAATACAGCAAAAGACTAAGGCTTTATGCCCGCCGAGAAAGATTAGAACTTCACTTTTGCCGAGAAAGCTTCGAACTCCGCGGTGATCCAGGTCCGGAAGTCCCGCACCTTTTCCGGCATGTTCTCGCGCTGCGGCCAGACCAGCCAGTAGGGATAGGGATACGGTATGCGCACGTCGGTTATCTGCACCAGCCGACCCTGTTCCAGCAGGTCCGCGACGATGCTGTAGCGGGTGAGCAGCAGGCCGTGGCCCAGCTCGGCGCAGCCTACTGAGATATTGGAGTCGTTGGCGCGGAACTGGATTTGCTGGACGGGTTCCGGCACGCCGGCTGCGCGGCACCAGTCTATCCAGGCATTATCGGTTTCGTGCAGGAGTGGACAGCGGATCACCTCGCGCGGCGTGCGGGGCAGTTTGCCGCCCGCGAAATTGGGTGCGGCGACCACGAGCGCGACATCCTTGTACAGCCGCTGCTGCGCCAGATTGGGCCAGGGGCCTTGCCCCATGCGTATGCCCACGTCGGCCATGCCTTGCTGCAGTTCGCTCAGTTCCAGCCCGGTCTGCAGACGGATGCGGTAGTGCGGATGGGCTTGCCGGAATTTGGGCAGGCGCGAAACCAGCCAGTGCAGCGCCAGGGAATGTAGCGTAGTGATGACCAGTTCGTCTTCTTGCGGGCGGGCTCTGGCCTTGCGGGTGGCGGTCTCGATGTCGCGCAACGCGTCGCGGATCTCGAGCGCGTAAAGGCGGCCCTCCTCGGTCAGCGTCAGGCCGCGTCCGGCGCGCACGAACAGCGGCACGCCCATGATGTCTTCGAGCAGCTTGATCTGCTGGCTGATGGCCGAGTGCGTGATGTGCAGTTCGCGCGCGGCGGAAGTGACGCTGCCGAGCCTGGCCACGGCCTCGAAATAGCGCAACGCCGGCAGGGGAGGGAGATGGCTCATATGTTGGTAAAACTAACGATTGACGTTGATTTTTACCGCTTTTCCAGCCTGCGGACTATCGTTAATCTTATCCGTAACAACCCGAATATTTGTTCCGTGCGCGGCATCCTCGAAACGTAGAGATGCTGCGGGCTGGAAATTTTATCGATCTTAAGAAATTCTAACGTCAGGTTCATCATGCAACTCATCGGTATGCTCGATTCGCCCTATGTGCGCCGCACCGCGATCGGTCTGAAGCTGCTCGGGATCCCGTTCGAGCATCGTTCGGTCTCGGTTCTCAGTACCTTTGACCAGTTCCATGCCTTGAATCCGGTCGTCAAGGCGCCGACGCTGATCCTGGACGACGGCCAAGTGCTAATGGACTCGACGCTCATCCTCGACTACGCCCAACGCCTGGCCGGACCTTCGGCCGCGATCTTCCCGGCCGATCTTGCCAAGCTCGCCCGCGCGATACGCCTGACAGGCCTGGCGCTGGCCGCGTGCGAGAAGACCGTGCAGATCGTATACGAGCGCAAGCTGCGGCCGGCCGACAAGCTGCACCAGCCTTGGCTCGATCGCGTGCGCAAGCAGTTGCTGGCAGCCTATGCCGAGCTGGAGAAGGATTTGCGGGCCCAACCCCTGCATGGGGCGGGCCAGGCGCTTGGCCATGACGGTGTTGCCGTCGCGGTGGCTTGGGGTTTCACCCAGATGATGGTGTCCGACGTGGTGCCAACGGCCGATTACCCACGCGTGCAGGCGTTCTCGGCACATTGCGAGCAGCTTGCGGTGTTCAGGGAAACGCCCGCGACATAGGCTCGCCGGCCGTTGCCGCGCCGGCCGCTGCCGCGCCGGCTTTATTCGATTTTTTATCAGTATCTCGTTCGTTTCTCGGGCTGGGAGGGAATCATGTTTGCGCAATTTTTCTATCGACTGACCCACTTATTTGGATTTCACAGCCTGTCCCGGGAAGAGGCCTATCTGGCTTGCGCAGTCGATCTGGGCCAGCTGGAATGTCGCGTGCTCGCTCTGGACCACGGTATGGAAATGTGAGGCTACAGACGCAATCCGAAGACGCGGGTGAAAGCCTGTTGTCCGGCGGGCGTGACGCTGACACTGCGTGTGCCTTCGGGCCGCCTTATCCACCCTTGTTTCAGGTAGTGCTGGAACAGGGTGGCTCCGAGCGTGCCCGCGATATGGTGGCGGCGTTCGCTCCAATCCAGGCAGGGCCGACAGAAGACGCGGGTCGATTTGCGCTGCGCGGCATGCTGCGCACTGGCGCGGGGTTCGATGCCCAGGTCTTGCAGGAAACGGGTTCCCTGCGCCGTCAGGGCGCCAGCCTCCGATGTCAGTTCGATATGGCCCGCCTGGACCAGGCTGTCCGTGATGGCCACCGCGATCTCGCCAGCCAGGTGGTCGTAGCAGGTGCGTGCGTAGCGCAGCGCCTTGTCGCGCGGACCGGTCACGACATCCGGACCGCGCGGCCGCGCGCCGGCTTCGCGCTCGACCGAGACCGACATGATGTGCTCCAACAGATGCGCCACGGACGGCGAGGCGAGCCGGTGGTAGCGGTGGCGGCCTTGCTTTTCCATGGACAGCAGGCCGGCTTGCGTCAGCCTGGCAAGATGCCCGCTGGCCGTCTGGGGCGAGATTCCCGCCAACAGCGCCAGTTCCGCGGCGGTCAGGGCGCGGCCATCCATCAGCGCGGCGAGCATGCTCGCGCGCGCCAGATCTCCGATGAGCGCGGCCGTTTCAGCCAATGATGCCGTGCTGAGCATGGCGGGTCTCCTACGCAGTCCGATTAGATTAGCAATTATTTCGATGAACATACTACGGGCTGCATCGTAGCGTCGGGGTGCCACAAGGCGGCAAAGTGAGGGCCCGGGAATTTTCTTGGAATCCTGCTGCGCCATGCCTTGTGCCTTTGTATTGCCTGAACCTGAATCTCGCTTTTTCGGCCGCAGGGTAGTGCGGTCCGCCTTTTTGCTTGCGGTCTTCGGCTGGGGCGTCGGTTTCTACGGGCCGCCTATTTATCTGACCCAAGTCATCACCCGGACAGGCTGGTCTTTGCGCCTGGTCTCGGTCGCGGTAACCGTGCACTTCCTGTTTGGCGCCCTCGTCGTGGCGAATCTGCCGCGCGCACACGCCAGACTGGGCCTGCCCGTCACGACGACGCTGGGCGCAGGGCTTGCGGCAGTCGGCGTCACGGGGTGGGCCGTCGCGGCGCAGCCCTGGCAGCTCTTCGTGGCCGCGCTGGCCAGCGGCGCCGGGTGGGTGGCAATGGGCGCGTTCGCGGTCAATGCCATCGTGTCGCGCTGGTACGTTGCGGGTCGGCCAAGCGCCTTGGGCAAGGCCTACAACGGCGCAAGCATCGGCGGGGCCGTTTTTGCGCCGCTATGGGTGGCCTTGATTCAATGGATGGGCTTTGTCGGCGCGGCGCAGGCGGTGGGGCTGGTCATGTTCGCCGTCGTTGCGTGCCTGAGCTTTGCGGTATTTGCGAAAACGCCGCAAAGCCTGGGGCAATTACCCGATGGCGTCGCCGCCTTGCCCTCGTTGGCCGCCGCGCAGCAAGAACACGGCGGTTCATCCGTGTTGCCGCGCGAGGCGCTGTGGCGCGACCGCACCTTTCTTACGCTGGCCGCAGGCATGGCGATCGGGCTGTTCGCGCAGGTCGGCTTGCTGGCGTATCTGTTCGATCTGCTGGCGCCCGCCATGGGCGCGCAGACGGCGGGATTCCTGATGGGCGGCGGTACGGCCTGCGGTATTGCGGGCCGGATGATTGCGGCCCGGGCCTTGACGTACATGGCAGACCGCCGCATCGTCGCCGCGGCGAGCTATGGCATGCAGGCGGTGGGCTCGCTCGTGTTGCTTGCCTCGCAGCGCGGCCAGCCCTGGCTCATCGTGCCCGGCATCGTCCTGTTCGGCGCTGGGATAGGCAATGCCACATCCTTGCCGCCGCTGATTGCGCAGACCGATTTCGCGGCACGGGAGGTGCCCCGGGTCGTTGCGTCGATCGTCGCTGTCGGACAGGGCGCCTATGCTTTCGCGCCAGCGGCATTCGGCCTAATGTTGGCCGCCGGCGCCGGCGTGAGCACGGCGCGGCCGCAGGCCGATTGGCTGTTCATCGCCGCCGGCGCCATCCAGTTCGCCGCTGCGGCGATTTTCCTGGTGGGCCGCAGAAAATAAGGCTCAGGCCAGTTCTTTGAGCAGCAGATGCCAGAACTTCACGCGCTGCTCCAGTGTGGATACCAGGATGTATTCGTTGAGCGTGTGTGCGCCGTCGCCATCGGCACCCAGGCCGTCCAGCGTGGGCACGCCCATGGCCGAGGTGAAGTTGGCGTCGCTGCCGCCACCGGTCATGGGGGCGTCGTTCAGCTCGAAACCGGCCACCCTGGCAAAGCCTTGGGCCTTCTCCAGCAGCGTGGTGCTGGCGGCCGTCTTGACCATGGGCGGACGATTGAGTTCGACGTCGATGTCCAGTTCGATGTCGGGGCCTACGGCGCAAAGTTCGCGCATGCGGCGCAGCACGTAATCGGCC
This sequence comes from Bordetella sp. FB-8, assembly GCF_000382185.1. Taxonomy (NCBI): domain Bacteria; kingdom Pseudomonadati; phylum Pseudomonadota; class Betaproteobacteria; order Burkholderiales; family Alcaligenaceae; genus Bordetella; species Bordetella sp. FB-8. The sequence continues at coordinate 1,669,258 of NZ_KB907784.1, forward strand.
GCGGCCATGTCGGGCACGCGGAAATCGGCCACGCAGCGGCAGCGCTCGGGCACGGTGTTGGTGGCGGTGCCCCCGGCGATCGTGCCCACGCTCACGGTGATGCCCCGGTCGTAGTCGGTGATCGCCTCCAGCGCCAGCACTTGGTGGGCCATTTCCTTGATAGCGCTGCGGCCCTTCTGGTGGGCCACACCAGCGTGCGCGGGCATGCCCTTGACGCCCAGGCGCAGCATGCCCGTGCCTTTGCGCGCGGTGACGCACATGCCGGTCTCGGCGCGTGCCGGCTCGCAGACGAGGCAGTACTTGGCGTTGGCGGCGAACTTCTCGATCTGCGGGCGCGAGGCATGGCTGCCGGTTTCTTCGTCGGGCACCATCAGGAAGTCGATGGGCAGGGCGGTGGCGCCGGGCTCGCCCAGACCAGCCATGGCCGACAGGGCGATATAGGTGCCGGCTTTCATGTCGTAGCCGCCAGGACCGTAGAGGCGGTCGCCTTCGATGCGGATGGGGTTGTCGTCAAGCGTGCCGATGGGATGCACGGTATCCATGTGCGCCAGGATCAGCAGCCCCGCGCGGGTGTCCCCCGCGGCGCGGTTGGTGGCATACAGCGCCGGGCCGACATGATCGCCCAGCGGGATCATGGTGGCCGTCAGGCCCTGCTGTCGGGCGTAGTCGGCGGTGAACTCGGCCATTGCAGTCACGCCGGCCGGCGCGCTGGTGGGAGATTCGCATTGCATCCAGGCGCGGATGCCTGCGACCAACTGTTCGGTATCGGGTAGCGTGCTCATGGCGGTGTCGGAAGGAGTGAGGAGTTGATTGGCGATGAAGTGTCGGGGAGGTAGCGGGGCGGACTCAGGCAACAGGCCCGCCGGTGATGCGTGCGATCTCGTCGGCATCGGGCATTTTGCCGTCGAACCACAGGCTGGCGCAGACGGCCGACATGGCGCGGCCGTCGTGGCCGACGCCCGGCACACTGTGCAGGGTCCAGTTGCAGGCCAGGCCGAGCCGTCGGGCTTCGGTCCTGCCTGCTTCGAGATAGTTGTGCGCGCGTGCATGGCGATGCGGACCCTGGGCCAGGGCGGGCGGATCGCAGGGCAGGTGCTCTCCCTGGGTTTCGGTGTCCCGGTCTGCGGCCAGAATCGTCATGGGATAGGACAGCAGGCGTTCCAGGTGATCTTCGGTCAGGCCGACGCCGCCCAGGCCTTCGGGGAATTTGCGCTCCAGGGTGGGCAGCGTGTACCAGCCGGGGTTGCCGAGGGTCACCTCTTTCCAGGGCGTGTGCGATTGACTGCTCATCAGCCTGTGCACGAACTGGCCCCCGGCCGAGTGGCCGAACAGATAGGTGTTGCTGCCGTCCGCGAGTTCGGCCGCGATCAAGTCGGCCACCACGCGCGCGGGCAAGGCGTAGGCCCAGCCCTCGACATGGCGCGGATTTCCCATGGCGGTATAGGCCAGGCCGTTGTTATAGCTTTCCACGCCGGGCCAGATTTGGTTGGAGAAAGTCGGCGCCACGATCAGCAGCTTGTGCTTGTCCGCGGCGGGAACCCAGAAATCGCGGTAGTCGTCGCCGTTGCGCATCACGCCGTGCTGCACGATCACCACCGGGCAGTCGGGCGTGTGGCCGTACGGGCGGTAGGTATGCAGCGTGATGGGGCGGTCGGCATTGCGGTCTTCGTCGATGTAGACGATGGCGTTGCGGCCGGCGTGACCCAGCTCCAGGGCGAGGCGTTCAGAGTTGCTCAGATCAGCGGGTTTCATGTCGTGGCAGGCAGATTCGGTCAGGCGGTTTCGTTCAGGTGGCAGGCCGACCAGTGGCCGATGCGAAGCTTGCGATAGCGCTTTGGATCGGCCGGGATCCAGGGGATAGGGCCGCCTTGGGGTTTTTGCAAGGCTCAGGCCAGGGTTTGGGCCAGGCGCACCACCGTGACGCCCGGGCGCAAATTGGCCAGCGACGAAGGCATGATGAGCACGCAGTCGTCGTAGGGCGCGGTCACCGGCTCGCCGTCGCTCCAGCCTATGACCGCGCCGGCGGGCAGGGATTCCAGGCCTTTCCATGCCTGGGCGAAACGAAAATCGGTGCTGCGTGCGGCGACGGCCTGGGTGACGCGCAGGACTCGCTGGCGTGGGATGTCGGGCAGGAACCAGGCTGCGGGCAAATCGGCGCGATCGACCGCGCCGCAGGCCGCGAGAAAGCGCGCCGTCTGGTCGATGGCCACCGCGCGCGATTGGACCGCGCCATGCAGGCCGCATTCGATCAGCAGCGAGCGCGTGCCGTTGTCGCCGGACTCGCCGAAGCGGCCGTAGTCGCGCATGCGTACGCCGGCAGCGTGGCCGGCGTCGGCGATGATGTAGGCCGGCCGGCCCAGCGACAAGGCTAGGTCGATGTTGCGCCGTTCGATCCCGGTGAGCTGCAGGGGCTCGGCCGATGCGCTCATCGAGTGCAGATCGAGCAGCCAATCGGCCTGCTGGACCCAGGGCAGCAGCGCATTGGCGCGGCGGCGCTCCTGTGTGTCGTTCTTGGCCAGTTTGTCCGCGCTCCAGATGCGGTTCATGTCCTCGTCCACAAAGCGCGAGGATGGATTGCTTTGCGGATTGAAGCGATCGAAGGCGGCCAGATTACAGAAGACCAGGGTGAGCTTGCCGCGCCGTGGGCGAACTCCCTCGGCCAGCAGCGCCTTCAGGGCCCAGGCGCCGCAGATTTCGTCGCCGTGCACGAGCGCGCAGACCATCACGTGGCGGCCGGCCGCACCGGAGTCGAAATGCCAGACACCTTCGGTACCAGTGTTGCCGACGCGTTCGGCGGTGATATCCGGCTTGGGTAAATCGAATGCGTGCATCGTGCTCATGACCTTACATCTTTACGGGTTTGACCGACATGGCCAACATGCACCGGTTGGGGCAACCTTCATCGGCCAAGCCCAGCGCGGCAAAGAAAACCGCCGTGATGCACGGCTGTGATGCACGACATCATGGATGCGACTCCGGATTGATGAGCAGGCGATTATCTCCCCGATGCGCGGGACTGAAAAGCACCACGGCCTGGCCGGCGGATCAATCCGTCGGTCAGGCCGTGGTCAAGAATCAGGCCGCGCGGGTACGCGCGGTCCTTAATGTGTGTACGAGTTGCTTACCGCTGGGGGCTGGCGAACCGCGTGTTGCGGCTGTAGGCGCGCTCCATGGCGTCGTTCAGGTTGCCGACGAAGGCCAGCACCTTGTCGCAGGCGCGCAGCAGAGTCAGGGCGGACGACTTCAGCAGCAGGAGCAGCGAGGAGGGTTCGGGGGCGTTCATGGCCTCGAGCATCAGCTCGCGTTCCAGTTGGTCGGTCAGGCGGAATTCGGTGTTGGTGTTCATCGCAGCTCCAGGTAGGCGGAAGTGCCTTGGTATGCAATGAAGTCAGTATAGGGATAACCCTAAATCGTTGCAATGAAATTTCTAGGGTAAACCCCAGGTATTTTGTAAAAATTTCTGCATCATGAGATAAGTTTTCATAATATGAAATTTTTATCCTCCCTAGATTTGGTTTCGCAGCGCACGGGCGGCATCCGCGAGTTCTCCCGCCGTCAACCCGATGGGGCCGGTGCCTGCGGCCGCCAGGGCGTCGGCCGCCGCGCCGTGCAGCCATACTGCGCCGGGCACGGCCTGTTCCAGCGGCACACCCTGGGCGATCAAGCTGCCCAGCATGCCGGCCAGCACATCGCCCGTGCCGGCGCTGGCCAGGCCGGGATTGCCGGTGGAGTTGATCCAGCAGGCGTTCGCCGCCGGGGGGCAGACCAGGGTACCCGCACCTTTGAGGACGATCCAAGCTCGGTACTTGAGGGCCAGGGCCAGGGCTGCGGCGGGACGGTCGGCCTGTACGCGCGCAGCCGGGCAGCCCAGCAGCCTGCCGGCTTCGGCCGGATGCGGCGTGAGCACAACGGGTGCCGGCCCCCAGTCGGGTTGCAGGGCCCCTTGCGCCAACAGGTTAAGACCGTCTGCATCCAGGACCAGCGGTGTTTGCGCACGGGTCCGGAACAGGGTGTCCAGCAGCAGGATTGCATTGTCCAGCGTGCCCAGTCCGCAACCGGCCACCCAGGTTGTCAGCCCCAGTGGGCGGGCGTCGGCAAGCAGGTCGCGGCCGGCGCGCAGCATCAGCTCGAGCTGCAACGGGTCGCAGGCCAGAGGGGGCGCTTCCTGGGCGAAACCCACCAGCACCTTACCGGCCCCCAGACGCAACGCGGCCCGAGCGGCCAGCAGGGCCGCGCCCGTCATGCCAGGGCCTCCGCCCAGCACGCCCAGCGTGCCGAAGCTGCCTTTGTGCGTATCGGTCGCGCGCGGAGCGAAAAGCGCGGGCAACTGGTCGCGTTGGATCGGAGCGGGTGTGGTCATGGTCTGGAAGAATGCGAAAGAGAAAAAATGGGCCGGCGAGGTGCGGCCGGCGAGGTGCGGCCGGCTAGGTGCGGCCGGCGAGGACTCTCAGCCAGTCATTCCTAACCGGGCGTCCCTAACCGGGCGTCCCTAACCGGGCGTCCCCAACGAATTGGCTAAGATTACCGGCTTGTCGTGTCTTTTTAGGCTTGAAGCTTATGTCCGCGCAATCCACGCCACCCCGTCCCGCACCGCTTACCGGCATTCGCGTTCTCGATCTGACCCGCGTACTCGCGGGGCCCTGGTGCACACAGAACCTGGCCGACCTGGGTGCCGAGGTCATCAAGATCGAGCGTCCGGGAGCGGGCGACGATACGCGCGCCTGGGGGCCGCCCTACCTGAAGGACCTGGACGGCAACCTCACCAGCGAAGCCGCCTATTACCTGTCTGCCAATCGCAACAAGCTGTCGGTGACGGTCGACATCGCCAGCGAGAGCGGCGCCGACGTCGTGCGCGAACTGGCCCGCCAGAGCGACATTCTCGTCGAGAACTTCAAGGTGGGGGGGCTGCGCAAATACGGGTTGGACTATGAAAGCCTGCGCGAGATCAATCCGCGGCTCATTTACTGTTCGGTGACAGGCTTCGGCCAGACTGGTCCCTATGCCAACCGGCCCGGCTACGATTTCATGATCCAGGGCATGGGTGGGCTGATGAGCATCACCGGCGAGCGCGACGATCTGCCGGGCGGCGGTCCGCAGAAGGCTGGCGTGGCCGTAGCCGACCTGATGACCGGCATGTATTCCGCAGTGGGCATTCTGGCCGCGCTGATCGAACGTGGCAACAGCGGCCTGGGCCAGCATATCGACATGGCCTTGCTCGATTGTCAGGTGGCCATGCTGGCCAACCAGAATCTCAATTACATGACCTCGGGCAAGGCGCCGCGTCGTGCGGGCAACGCGCACCAGAACCTGGTGCCCTACCAAGTGTTCGCGGCCGCCGACGGCCATCTTATCGTGGCCGTGGGCAACGACAGCCAGTTTCGCAACTATTGCCGCGTGATCGGCATGAACGAACTGGCCGAGGATCCGCGCTTTGCCACTAACCCACAGCGGGTGGTCAATCGCGAGGTTCTGGTGCCCATGCTGGCCGAGCGCATGAAGGCCGCCGCGCGCGACACGTGGCTGGCCGAGCTCGAAGCCGCAGGCGTGCCGGCAGGTCCCATCAATAGCCTGGACCAGGTCTATCAGGACCCGCAGGTGCAGGCGCGCAGCATGAGGCTGGAGCTGCCGCATCCGACGGCCGGCCTGGCGCCCATCGCGGCCAGTCCGCTCAGGTTGTCGGGCAGCCCGGTGCGCTACGAGCGACCCGCGCCCACGCTGGGTCAGCACACGCGGCAGGTGCTGGGCGAGCGGCTGGGCTTGTCCGATGCACAGATCGAAGCGCTGTCCGTACCTGCGAACTGAATCGTCGTCTACTGGCGGGCTGGCCCGATGGGCGTGCCCACTCCATTCATCAAGGTGAGAAAGCAATCATGCAAGACATTCGAATTCTTGGCATTGTCGGCGCCGGCGCCATGGGACGCGGCATTGCACAGATCGCCGCGCAGGCCGGCGTGCGCGTCAGGCTGTTCGATGCCAATGGCGACGCCGTGGCCGGCGCGCGCGAAATGCTGCGTCAGACTTGGGACAAGCTGGTGCAAAAGGGCAAGTTAAGCGCGGCAGATGCTCAGGCTGCGTTGGCCCGCATCGAGCCGGCCGCTGCGCTGCAGGACCTGGCCGACTGCCAAGCTGTGGTCGAGGCCATTGTCGAGCGGTTGGACGTCAAGCGCGAGGTGTTCGCCAAGCTCGAATCCATCGTGGCGGCCGATTGCATCCTGGCGTCGAACACGTCCTCGCTGTCCATCACGGCCATCGCCACGGCCTGCAATCGTCCCGCGCGCGTCGTCGGCTACCACTTCTTTAACCCCGTGCCGCTGATGAAAGTGGTCGAGGTGATCGACGGCCTGCGCAGCGACCCGGCCGTGGGCGATGCGTTGACAGCGCTTGCGCGCCGCATGGGCCACACCCCTGTGCGCGCCAAGGACATGCCCGGCTTCGTCGTCAACCACGCGGGCCGCGGCATGCTCATCGAAGGGTTGCGCGCGGCGCAGGAGGCCGTGGCCGGCTTCGACCAGATCGACGCGGTCATGCGCGAGCAGGCGGGTTTTCGCATGGGGCCTTTCGAGCTGCTGGACCTGACCGGCCTGGATGTCTCGCATCCTGTGATGGAGTCGATCTATCAACAGTTCTACGACGAGCCGCGCTACCGGCCCTCGCCCATTACCGCCGTGCGGCATGTGGGCGGGATGCTGGGCCGCAAGACGGGCACGGGCTTCTATCACTACGTCGACGGCCAGAAGCAGGTGCCGGCCGAACCCGCCGCGCCCGCATTGCCGGCAGGCTTGAAGGTATGGGTGAGCCGCCACAGCGCGCAAGGCTGTGCAAGGGCCACGGCGCTGCTTTCGGGCCTGGGCGTCACGGTCTGCGAAAAGCCCGAGGCGGACGCGCTTTTCATCGTTACGCCTTACGGCCAGGACATCGCCACTTGCGTCACGCAGCAGGGCCTGGATGCTGCGCGCACAGTGGGCCTGGACACGCTGCATGAGTTCACTCCCGGCCGCCGGCGCACGCTGATGCTGTCGCCGGCCACGCAGCCGGCCTGGCGCGACGCGGCGCATGCGCTGCTGGCCTGCGACGGCACACCCGTGAGCGTGATCGCCGATTCGGCGGGCTTCATCGCCCAGCGCATCGTCGCGTATATCGTCAACATCGCGTGCGACATCGCGCAGCAGCGCATCGCCACGCCCGAGGATATCGATCGCGCCGTCACGTTGGGCCTGGGCTATCCCATGGGTCCGCTTGCGTTGGGCGACGCTCTGGGCGCGCACCGCATCATGGAGATCCTGGTGAATATGCAGCGCGGCACCGGCGACATGCGCTATCGCCCCAGCCTATGGCTGCAACGCCGCGTGCAGCTGCAGATGTCCTTGCTGGCGCAGGCGGCGGCATAGTTCCGATTCTTCGGTACAATGCAGCCCGTTGCGGCCGTAGTTCAATGGATAGAATTAGGGTTTCCGAAGCCCTCGATACAGGTTCGATTCCTGTCGGCCGCACCAAACGGATACGGAACTGGGCACTTCGACCGGAGTGCCCATTTTCATTTCGGAAACCAGCGTTTCCAGTGCCGCTGGGCTTGCGTCCAGTTTGACGGGTCCGGGCTCTCGATTCACGGTCCAGCAGTATCTCCCGCTTCCGTTCGCGCGCAGTCCGGCCTGCCTGGCCGAGCGTTTTCGAGGTGACGGCCGTCGCCTCAGGGCTAGGGGCAACAGGACTGCCGGCGGCATCGCGGCTCAGGATGCCACTTGCGGGTTCCGTCGTCAGGCCGTCTCCACCTGTTGAGCCGCGTGCCCCTAAGCTGTTGGGCCGGAACCGAAATCTACGTTCCCAGATCGATGCACAAGTACTTGATCTCGACATAGTCTTCGATCCCGTACTTGGATCCTTCGCGTCCCAAGCCGGACTGCTTTACTCCGCCGAAGGGTCCCACTTCGTTCGAGATGATGCCGGTGTTGATCCCGACGATGCCATATTCGAGCGCTTCCGAGACCCGCCAGACCCGCGCGTAGTCGCGCGTGTATAGATAGGCGGCCAGTCCGAAGATCGTGTCGTTGGCCATTCGCAGCGCGTCTTGCTCGGTCTCGAACTTGAACAGCGGCGCAACCGGGCCGAAAGTCTCCTCGGTCGCCACTTTCATGGCCTGCGTCACATCGCGCAAGATGGTCGGCTCGAAGAACGTCCCGCCCAGCGCATGGGGCCTGCCGCCCGTGACCACCTTGGCCCCCTTGGCCGTGGCATCGGCGATGTGTTCCTTGACCTTTGCGATGGCCGCCTCGTCGATCAGCGGCCCCTGGTTGACGCCGGCCGTAAAGCCATTGCCCACCTTGAGCGTGTCCTGGACTTTCTCGGTCAGGCGCTTGACGATCTCTTCGTAGATGCCCGACTGGATGTAGATGCGATTGGCGCAGACGCAGGTCTGGCCGGCATTGCGATACTTCGACGCGAGTATGCCTTCGACGGCGGCATCGGGATCGGCATCGTCGAACACCAGAAAGGGCGCATTACCGCCCAGTTCCAGCGATAGTTTCTTGACGGTGGGGGCGCATTGCTTCATCAGCAGGCGGCCTATTTCGGTCGAGCCGGTAAAGCTGAGCTTGCGCACCGTGTCGCTGTCGCACAGCGCGCCGCCGATCTCGGGCGCGTCGCCCGTGATGACATGGAAAACGCCCTTGGGCACACCGGCCTCTTCGGCCAGCACGGCCAGGGCCAGGGCTGACAGCGGCGTCTGCTCGGCCGGCTTGAGTACCATGGCGCAGCCGGCGGCCAATGCCGGGCCGGCCTTGCGCGTGATCATTGCAGAGGGAAAATTCCAGGGCGTTATGGCAGCGGTGACGCCGATGGCTTGCTTGAGCGTCATCAAGCGTTGGCCGGATTTCGGGCTTTGCAGCACGTCGCCGTCGATGCGTTTGGCTTGTTCGCCGAACCACTCCAGGAACGAGGCGGCATAGGCGATTTCGCCGATGGCCTCGGGCAGGGGCTTGCCCTGTTCCGCGGTCATGATGACCGCCAGGTCCTGCTGGTTGGCCAGCATGAGCTGGGCCCACTTGAGCATGACGGCGGCGCGCTCCTTGGCCGTCCTGGCGGCCCACTGCGTCTGAGCGGCCTTGGCGCTGGCGATGGCCTGTTCGGTTTGCTTGCGGCCCAGCATGGGCACCGATACGATGGTTTGGCCGGTAGCCGGATTGACCACGGGAAAGCTGGCGCTGCCCTTGACCCACTGCCCGTCGATATAGCAGGCGTCGCGCAGCAGGTCCGGGCGTTTGAGATCGAGCTTGGATGACATGATGTTTCGTCCCCCCAAAATGCGGCGGCGAGTGTCTTTCGAAGCGAAGACACCGCTCGCCGGGGTTATGGATTTACTTGGCCAGCAGTTGCGCCAGGATGTCCAGGCCGCGGTCGAATTGCGCCTCGGGTATGGTCAGCGGATACAGGAAGCGCAAGACGTTGCCGTATACGCCGCAGGACAGCAGGAGCAGGCCCTTCGCGGCCGCCTGCTTGATCACGGCGGACACGGCGGCCGCGTCGGGCTTGCCTTCGCCGTCGACCAGTTCGCAAGCGACCATCGAGCCCAGGTTGCGCACGTCGGCGATCTTCCTATTGCCGGCCTGCAGTTGCTTGAGGCGGGTGGCCAGCTTGTCGCCGAGCGCGACGGCGCGGGCGCACAGGTTCTCTTCCTTGATCACGTCCTGCACGGCCAGCGCCGCGGCGATGGCCAGCGGATTGCCGGCGTATGTGCCGCCCAGGCCACCGGGGGCGGGGGCGTCCATGATCTCGGCCTTGCCGACCACGCCCGACAGCGGCAAGCCGCCGGCCAGGCTCTTGGCTATCGTGATGAGGTCGGCCTCGACGCCGTGGTGCTCCATGGCGAACATCTTGCCGGTGCGGGCGAAACCGGTCTGCACTTCGTCCGCGATGAGCACGATGCCGTGTTCGTCGCAGGTTTTGCGCAGGGCGACCATCAGTTCGGGCGCAGCGATATTGAAGCCGCCTTCGCCCTGCACGGGTTCGATGATGATGGCGGCCACGCGTTGGGGTTCGATGGACGACTTAAACAGCAGTTCCATGGCCTTGATCGAATCGGCCACGCAAATGTTCTGCGTCTTGTTGGGAAAGGGCACGTGAAAGACGTCGGGCATCATGGGACCCAGCGAAGTCTTATAGGGCGCGACCTTGCCGGTCAGCGTGACCGTCATATGGGTGCGGCCGTGGAAGGCGCCGGTGAAGGCGACCACGCCCGAGCGGCCGGTATGGGTGCGGGCGATCTTGAGCGCGTTCTCGACGGCCTCGGCGCCGGTCGTGAAGAAGGCGGCCTTCTTCAGGCCGGACAACGGCGCCGCGGCGGCCAGTTTTTCGGCCAGCGTGACATAGCTTTCGTAGGGAACGATCTGGAAGGCGGTGTGGGTGAATTTGTCGAGTTGGTCCTTGACCGCGGCGATCACCTTGGGATGCCGGTGACCGGTGGCCAGCACGGCGATGCCGCCGGCGAAGTCGATGTATTCCTTGCCCTGGTTGTCCCACAGCGTGGCGTTTTCGGCGCGGCAGGCGTAGAAATCGAACTGGACGCCGACCCCGCGAGGGGTGGCCAGCTGGCGGCGGGTGTTGATGTCTAGGTTTTGCATGACGGCCTCGTGTCAAGGTAGCGCGGCGGCGCTGCGGGGATGAAGGGGGGATTGCCTGGGTAGACTTTAATGCTAGGATGGATCCCAAGTACAGGGCCAATTTATCCATATTTATGGAACCAATTTGCACACTGCCGCGGCGTGCTGACCCGGCCGCTGCCGCGTTACGACCATGCGGCGCCGAGCCGGCGCGGCAAGGCTTGTTGCTCAGTTGTGCCCGCGTGCCGCAGAACGACATTGCCGGCAAGTTCGAGGTCTTGCTCGACAGCTTGCCGGAAGTCTCCAAGCAAGGCGGGAAGGTGCGCAGCATGCCTTGATCCCGATCGGTCCAGGTCCGGCACCCCTTGTTTTTGATATATAGGGCACCTACGTCGTTGTGATCCGTTCCCAATAGGCGTACCTTTTAGGGCCACTGAGCCTTCGCGCGGGATGCCATGAGTCAAAGCGGCCAGCCCTTGTTCCAATATCTGGTGAGCGACGCCGATAACCTGCTGCGCAGCCTGTGCAGCAACGCGCTGGTCGGTGTATTTGTGGTGCAGGACGGGCGCTTTGTCTATGTTAACGACCGGCTGGCGGACATGTTCGGCTATGTCCCGGCAGAGTTGTGTGCGGGCATGAATTCGCAGGAGTTGACCGCGGTGCACGATCGCGCGCGCGTCACCGACGAGATCGCCCGGCGCATGAGCGGGGAAAAACAGGCCTGCGCCTATGAATTCCAAGGCCTGCGGCGCGACGGCTCGCTTTTTGACGCGGAAGTATTCAGCGTGACGGTGAGCTATCGCAATACACCGGCCACCATTGGTCTGCTGCAAGACATTTCCGAGCGCCGCCGCGCCGAGCGGGATGTGGCCGACCAGCTTCAGTTCGTCACCCGCCTGGTGGACACCATTCCCAACCCGGTGTTCTACAAGGACGAGAAAGGACGTTTCCTCGGCTGCAACCGCGCGTTCGAAGAGTTTGTCGGCCTGCCTCGCGACCAGATCGTGGGCCGCACGGCGTACGACCTGTCGCCGTCAGATCTTGCCGGAGAATACTCCGATGCCGACAAGGCGCTGTTCGCGGCGCGCGGCACGCAGGCCTACGAGGCGTCGGTGATGTACGCCAAGGATGCTGTCCGGCGTGACGTGATGTTCTACAAAGCCACCTTCGACAAGGCCGACGGCACCCTGGGAGGCCTGGTCGGGGTGATCCTGGACATCAGCGAGCGCAAGCAGATGGAGCAGGTCCGCCACGATGCCCACTACGATGCCTTGACCGGACTGCCCAATCTGAGGCTGCTGCGCGACAGGCTGACCGAGCAATTGCTGCGGGCCAAGCGGGAGGAGGAATCCCTGGCGCTGCTGTTCGTCGACCTGGATCGTTTCAAGGAAGTGAACGACACCCTGGGCCATCACGTCGGCGACGCGCTGCTCAAGCAGGCGGCTCGGCGCATCAGCTCGGCGCTGCGCGCCACCGACACGGTGGCGCGCCTGGGGGGCGACGAGTTTGCCGTTCTTCTGCCGAAAATTTCCGATGCCTCCGCGGCCGGAATGGTGGCGCAGAAGATTTTGCAGCTGCTGTCCGAACCGTACGACCTGGAAGGCAAGCGGGTCCACGTGACGGGCAGCATCGGCATCGCCATCTATCCGCAGGACGGCACGGACAGTACCTTGCTCAGCTACGCCGATCAGGCCATGTATGCCGTCAAGGCTCAGGGCAAGAACGCGTTCTGCTACTTCACGCCATCCATGCAGGTGCAGGCCAGGCTGCGGCTTGACCTGGGCAACGACCTGCGGCAGGCAGTGCAGGAGCAGCAGTTCGAGGTGCACTATCAGCCCATCGTCGATCTGGTCACCGGCCAGATCGCGCGGGCCGAAGCGCTGCTGCGCTGGCCGCATCCAGCGCGCGGGATGGTGCCACCGGTCGAATTCATCTCCACTGCCGAGGAAATCGGCCTCATCGATGCGATCGGCGACGAGGTGTTCCGTCAGGCCCTGGACGTAGCGGCCTGGTGGCGTGCACGGCAGGCCGGAGCGAGGATCTGCATCAACGTCTCGCCGCGCCAATTCATCAGCGGCAGCTGTCGCGCATGGCTCGATATCTTGCGGCAGTCGTCGCTGCCGCCCGATCTGCTGTCCGTGGAGATCGTCGAAAAGGTGCTCCTGGACGAGCGGCCGATGGTGATGCAAACCCTGCAGGAACTTCGCGCTGCCGGCATGGCGGTGAGCATCGACGATTTCGGCACCGGTTATTCAGCCTTGTCCTGTCTGAAAAAATTCGATCTGGGGGCGCTGAAAATCGATCATTCTTTCATCAGCGCGCTGACATCGAGCGACAGCGATCAGACCATCGTAGAGGCCATCATCGCCATGGCGCACAAGTTGGGACTCAAAGTGGTGGCCGAGGGCGTGGAAACGCAAGCCCAGTGCGACCTCCTGTGTGCGGCAGGCTGCGACTACGCGCAGGGCTACCTGTTCGCGCGGCCCATGCCGCGCGAGGGTTTCGAGGCTTGGCTGGCGCAGGCCGCGCCGCGGTAGCGGGACTGTTCACCGGCTACCGCCATTCGTCGGCGAAGCGCTCGACCTTGCCGGCCTCGAGCAGCGGACGGATCAGCCAGAGCATCGCAAGGCCGATACCCATGCCGCAAAGCACCGCTTGATTGACCGCATCAGCGCGATTGGCCTGAATCCGCCCCTGGACTGCGACGGCGATCTTTTTCTGACCGGGCCGCTGGAATCGCCATAGGCGCGGATGCATAGCGTTGGTGCGGGTCATGCACGTTATCGCCCCCGACTATCCCGGCTTTGGCCACAGCAGCGCACCGGCGCCGCGGGAATTTCGTATACCTTCGACCCTCTCGCGCAGATCGCCGGGCGCTGGCTCGATGCGCTGGGACTCGAGCGCTACACCTTGTTCATGCAGGGCTACGGCGGGCCGGTCGGGTTCCGTCTGACCGAAGCGCGCGCCATGCGTGCGATCTGCGCGGATCGGGGCCGCATGAGTTAAAACAGCGCTTGTTCCAGCCAGGATGACGCGTACTTCCCATGCAGTCCAGAACCTTGCGCGGACCGCTGCGGCGCGCTTTGCGCGGTGCGGTGGTCATCGCCGTGCTGACCACGGCCATGCTCTTCGGTTTTCCCGACCAGACCCGCCATTTCATGCAAATGCTGTCCGGCCAGGCCGACCCGCCCGATCCCGTGACGGTTTATCCCTATAACTTCACATCACAGGGTATCGACTATCTGGTCAGCCCCGGGCTGATCGGCTATTTGCCGCCTGGCGCGGCCACGGGCAAGCGGGTGCTCAGGCAAGGCTATGTGCCGGCGCCCTCGGACAAAGGCCGCCTGCCGGTGCGCTGGCGCTATGTGATGAACGCCAACGCGCCACACGGCGGGGGCGCCTATGACTACGGCGCCACGCTTGATCTGCCTACCCCGCAGTCCAAGGCCGCGGTGTTGACTTTGCGCTTCTATCCCGACGGCAAGATCGCGGCCCGCTACACCACGCATCCCGAGGTCGCCGCGGACGGCAACGTCGATCCCGCCTTGACGGGACCGGATTGGAAGACGAACAAACCCGGCGTCGGCGCAGCCCCCGGTCAACTGCGATAGTCGGGCTTGTCGTTCTCGAGCAGGCGCAGGCCGGCCTGCCAGAACGCGTCTGAATAAAAAGAGTCCGCCTCGGCGGCGTACTGGTCGGCGGTGCGACGGCATACGGAATCGGGCCCGAGGTCGGCCACCAAGGCTAGTCTGATCAATACATCAGCCGAACTCATCGGCCGCTTTAACGCGCAGTTTCCGGCGGTGCACCTGAACCTGCTGATTCGCAGCCCGCACGACTTGCTCATGGGCATCCAGGAAAATCGCCTGGATCTGGCGGTCGGGGCACGAAAGGCTTCAAGCACAGCACAGCCACTGTCGACAACATGCAAGCCCAGCTCGTGCTGATCCTTTCAGGCAAATACGTGGGCTACCTGCCCGAGCACTACGCCCACCCTTGGTTGGAGGAAGGACGGCTGCGGGTGATCATGCCCAGCGAGTTCGGCTGCCAGGCGCCGTTTTCGGCCATCCTGCGCCGCGGGCGCGGCCAGGAGCCCTTGATTCGCGCCGTGCGCGACATGCTGAAAATGAAAATGCTCTCGCGCAGGCGCCAGCGCGAAGCGCAGAGATGAGGCCGCCCTTGTCCGGCCGCGGCGCCTAGAAAGGGCGCTTGAGGGCCATGTGGTATTTGGCCACGTAGGTATCGAAGTCCACGTCATCGCAGGCCTCGATCGCGGCCTGGTCGGACACGGACTTGCGCGCCATCTCGGCGTAGAAAGCGGCGCGATCGGCGTGCAGGCCCTGCGCGCGCAGGGCCGCGGCGTGCTCGCCGCTTTGCCGCAGCGTGTAGTCGTGAAAGCTCAGGCCGCAATCACGCAGTTCGCGCAGCAGGCGCGCCGAAGGCGTGAGTTCGACATCGGCCAGCTTGGCGCGCTGCAAGGCCAGGGACTCGGCATACGCATGGCCGCCCTGGGTCTGGTCGTAGAGCGCCGCATACGGTTCGATGAGGTCCAGCAGTTGTTCGCCCCACTGCCGCAGGCCGATGGGCGTGCCTTCGCGGTCCAGCGTCAGACCCGGCCGGCGTCCCTGCTTGACCACGGTGGCGAAGTTGTCGGCGCTGCGCTGGCAGCGCCCGTCCTCGGGGAAAGGCGGGCTGTCGGCTGTGGCGCAAAACAGCAGGAAGGCATCGATGAAGCGGGCCGCCTCGGGCGCGATGCCGGTGGACGTCCAGGGGTCGATGTCCATACATCGCACTTCCACGTACTGCACGCCACGCTCGGCCAGCGCGGTGATCGGGCGCTCGCAGCGCCCGGTTGCGCGCTTGGGGCGGATGATCGAGTAGTACTCGTTCTCGATCTGCAGCACGTTGGTGTTCAACTGTATCCACTGCCCGTCGCGATGCGTGCCGATGGCCTCGTAGGCCGGCCAGGGCTGCGTCACTGCGGTGTACTGGCGGGCCAGGAAAGTTTCCAGATCGTTGTAGCAAAGCTTGAGTTGCGCCTGCGCCTTGCTCTGGTAGCCCAGGTCGCTCATGCGCAGGCTCGTGGCGTGCGGCAGGTAGAGCGTATCCGCATCCAGCGTCTGCAGGCCGTGGTCGCGGCCGTGCAGGAAATCGCGCGACAGTGCGGGCGTGGCGCCGAACAGATACATCAGCAGCCAGGCATAGCGCGTGAAGTTGCGGATCAGGCCGATGTAGCCGCGGTTGCGGTGCGCGCGCGCGTCGCCGTCGGCGGGATCGAGCGCCAGCCACAGCGCCTCGGGCAGCGAGAAGTTGTAGTGCACCCCGGCGATGCATTGCATGGTCTTGCCGTAGCGCTCGGCCAGGCCGCGGCGGTAGACGTGCTTGAGCATGCCGGTGTTGGACTTGCCGTACCAGGCGATGGGGATCCCGGCCTCGTCGGGCAGCGCGGCGGGCATGGACTGGTTCCAGATCAGTTCCGCGCCCAGCGCGCCCTGCACGAAGCGGTGTGTGTCGGCCAGCTCGCCGATCAGGTCGTCGACGCGCGTATGCGTGCCGGTGATCAGCTCGAGCAGCGATTCCGAATAGTCGGTAGTGACGTGTTCGTTGGTCAGGGCCGAACCCAGCGCTGCGGGGTGCGGCGTCAGGGCGAGCGCGCCCCGGTTGTCGACGCGCAGGCCTTCTTTCTCGATGCCGCGCAGGGTTTGATCGAGCAAGGGGGCGTGGGCGGCCAGGCGGGCATAGCGTTGGGTGTCGGTCACGGAGTCTGATGTATCGGTGCAAAACGGCCCTCGATTTTACGGTGCTACGGGTGGTCATTTGTAAGTTATCGGGGTTGTGGGCAGGGACTTCGGCGCAGATCACTGGTGCTAGAATCCAAATCCTGAACTGCGCCGATTTGCCTGATCCGCTTGCGGGCGCTTGTATAAATCCAGCTAAAGAGGTCCGTATGACCCTCATTGCCCCTGCCGAGGCAAGCGCGTCCGATCATTGCGCGCCGTCCGCCTTTCCGCTCCCCCCGGTTTCCGCCGGGTCCGTCGGCGTCGTTTGCCCGACCTTCCTGTCTTTTACCGAGCCCTTGCCCCTGGCGAGCGGACAGCAGTTGGAGGCCTATGAGCTGGCCGTGGAAACCTACGGCACGCTCAATGCCGAACGCAGCAATGCGGTGCTGATCTGCCATGCGCTCAATGCCTCGCACCATGTTGCCGGCATCGCGGCCGACGATGGCTCGCCGGGCTGGTGGGACAATATGGTTGGACCGGGCAAGCCGGTCGACACCAGCCGCTTCTTCGTCATCGGCATCAACAACCTGGGTTCCTGCTTCGGTTCGACCGGGCCGGCCAGCGTCAATCCCGCCACCGGCAAGCGCTGGGGCGCGGCCTTTCCCGTATTGACCGTGGAAGACTGGGTGCAGGCCCAGGCCCGCGTGGCTGACCATTTCGGCATCGAGCGCTTCGCGGCGGTGATGGGCGGATCGCTGGGCGGCATGCAGGCGCTGTCCTGGGCCATCACCTGCCCGCAGCGGGTGGCGCATTGCATCGTTATCGCCAGCACGCCGCGCCTGTCGGCGCAGAACATCGGATTTAACGAAGTGGCGCGCCGCGCCATCATCACCGATCCGGATTTCAACGGCGGGGACTACTACGCGCACGACACCGTCCCTGGCCGCGGCCTATCGGTGGCGCGCATGATCGGCCACATCACCTATCTGTCGGACGACGACATGGCCGAGAAATTCGGCCGCGCGCAGCGCGAGCCGGCGGCGGACGGCGACTATCGTTACGGCTACGACGTGGAGTTCGAGGTCGAGTCGTACCTGCGCTACCAGGGCGAGAAATTCTCGCGCTACTTCGACGCCAACACCTATTTGCTGATCACGCGCGCGCTGGACTATTTCGATCCGGCGCGCAATACCGGCGGCGATCTGGCCCGCGCGCTGGCGCCGGCCACGGCCGATTTCCTGCTGACCTCCTTTTCGACCGACTGGCGCTTTCCGCCCGAGCGTTCGCGCGAGATCGTCCGCGCGCTGCTCAAGAACGGCAGCCCGGTCACCTACGCCGAGATCGACGCGCCGCACGGCCACGACGCCTTCCTGCTGGACGATCCGCGTTACCTTGCCGTAGTGCGCGGCTACTACGAACGCATCGCGCGCAAGCTCAACTTGCCCGAGGTGCTTGCATGAGTCTGGTGTCCGCACGTCCTGGGGAGCATTGCGGCGCCATCGCGCTGCGCCCCGACCTGGCGCGTATCGCGCAGTGGATCGAGCCGGGCAGCCGGGTCCTGGATCTGGGCTGCGGCGACGGCGCGCTCCTGGCTTGGCTGCGCGACAATCGTCAAGTGCGTGGCGCCGGCGTGGAGATCGACGACCAATGCGTCATTGCCTGCGTGCAGCGCGGGGTCGAGGTCATCCAGCAGAATATGGAGGGTGGGCTGGCCCTGTTCGGCGACAAGCAGTTCGAAACCGTGGTGCTGTCGCAGACGCTGCAGTCCATGCATCACACCACGCACATCCTGCGCGAGATGATGCGGGTGGCGAGCCAGGGCATTGTGTCCTTTCCCAACTTTGGCTATTGGCCGCACGGCTGGTCGATTCTGCGCGGCCGTATGCCGGTGACGGGGCAGATGCCCTACCAGTGGTACAACACGCCCAACATCCATCTGTGCACGCTGCGCGATTTCGAGGACCTGGCCGCGCAGGTGGGTTTGCGCATTATCGAGCGCGCCACGTTCAATCAGGCGCGCGAGGTACGGGTGCTGCCGCACTGGCGCAGCACGCTGGCCATGTACCGGTTCGCCTCGGGTTGAATTTTTTTGCAAAGGAATGCGCCCATGACGGATGCGAGCACCGCGAGATCGGCGGGCAACGTCTATTTCAGCCGTCGCGTAGCACCGCAACTGGCCCTGGGTTTCGCCAGCGGGCTGCCTCTGGCCTTGACCGGCGGCACGCTGCAGGCCTGGGCCACGGTCTCGAACGTTTCGCTGCAGAACATAGGTTTTCTCACGCTGGTGGGTACGGCCTACACGCTCAAGTTCCTGTGGGCGCCGCTGATCGACCGCTACGCACCGCCCTGGCTGGGCAGGCGTCGCGGCTGGATGCTGCTGATGCAGATGCTGCTGGCCCTGGCCATCATGGGCATGGGCCTGCTCTCGCCCGGTTCGGCCTTGCCGGAACTGGCTATGCTGGCCGTGGTGGTGGCGGTGCTGTCGGCCACGCAGGACATCGCCTTCGACGCCTATAGTACCGACGTGCTGCACGGCGAGGAGCGTGGCGCGGGCGCGGCCGTCAAGGTGCTGGGCTACCGCATCGCCATGATCGTTTCGGGCGGACTGGCCCTGGTGCTGGCCGACAGCTGGCTGGGCTGGGGGCATATGTATGTGCTCATGGGCGTGCTGATGCTGGTTTGCACGGCCGCCACGCTATGGGCGCCGGAACCCGACGCGCCGGCCGCGGCGCCCGGCAATCTGGGGCAGGCCCTGGTCGAACCGTTCCGTGAATTCTTCAGCCGGCACGGCGCGGCCGGACTGCTTTTGCTCATTGTGCTCTACAAGCTGGGCGATGCGTTCGCCGGCGCGCTGTCCACGACTTTCCTGATCCGCGCGGCCGGCTATACCGCCACCCAGGTCGGCACGGTCAACAAGGTGCTGGGTCTGGCCGCGACCATCGTGGGGGCGCTTGCGGGCGGCGCCATCATGGCGCGCTGGGGCCTGTATCGTTCGCTCATGGCCTTCGGCCTGCTGCAGGCGGTGTCCAATCTGGGTTACTGGCTGATCTCGGTCAGTCCCAACCATCTCTGGTTGATGGCCGCGGGCGTCGGTGTCGAAAACCTGTGCGGCGGGCTGGGCACGGCGGCTTTCGTCGGCCTTCTGATGGCCTTGTGTCGACATGAATATTCGGCCACGCAGTTCGCGCTGCTGTCGGCGCTGTCGGCCGTGGGCCGCACTTACCTGGCGGGGCCGCTTACGCCCACGCTGGTCGAGCATCTGGGCTGGCCTGGTTTTTTCCTGTTTTCTGTCGTTATCGGCGTGCCCGGGTTGCTGCTGCTGTATGCCTATCGCGCGCGGATCGGCGCGCTTGAAGGTGAGGTGAAGTAGCAAAATTGACGTTTTTAAATGTCAATATTTACGGCGATTAGCCGGCGTGAACCTTGTTGTTGGCCGGAGATATGCAAGAAATCAGGGTCTTCCCCGATCTATTTGATACCGGAATCGCCTAGCATTGCTGCGCTCGAATCAAAACAATAGCGCGGAAGATTTCCATGGTCAGGCCCCCCCGAGCGCACCAATTCAAAATACTCGCCGGGATAGTTGGCATGATCGTGCTGTGCGGCCTGGTTGGGACCAGCTATGCCCGCGTTCTTTTGCTGATCCTGGGCGTGGCGGTCATCGCCTGCCTGCTGGCTTACGACCGTAGGCAGATGCAGCGCAAGACGGATCATGCTTTCGGCATTTTCGACCGCATCTTCGAACATTCGCGCAATGGCGTGGCCGTGCTTGATGCGCAAGGCCGGGTGCAGCGGATCAACCCGGCGTACGTGCGTATGACGGGCTATACCGAGGCCGAGCTGCTGGGCACCCGATTGCGCAGCCTGAACTCGGGCCGCCAGACGCCGCAGTTCTACGAGGGCATCTGGAAGGCCGTGCGCGAGCAGGGTCATTGGGAAGGAAAGGTCTGGAACCGCAGGAAAGACGGTTCCATCTATCTGGAGTCGGTCGCGCTCAAAGGACTGGACCCGCACGCGTCGGGCGATAGCGAAAACTATATGGTGCTCGCTTCCGACGCCACGGAACGCCACATGGACCGTGAATACCTGGGCTACCTGGCCTTGCACGACGCGTTGACCGGCCTGCCCAATCGGCTGCAGTTCGCCGACCGCATCGAACAGGCGATGGCGCGTGCGCGCCGCACGTCGAGCATGCTGGCCGTGCTTTTCATCGATCTGGATGGCTTCAAGCAGGTCAACGATACCTACGGCCATGCCGGCGGGGACGCCGTGCTCAAGGTCGTGGCGGCCAGGTTCAAGCATGGCCTGCGCGATACCGATACGGTCGCCCGCCTGTCCGGCGACGAGTTCACGGTCATACTCGAAGGCCTGAACCACCCCGAGTCCAACGGCTATGTCGGGCAGATCGCGGACATGCTGCTTACCTCGCTGGCTCAGCCTATCGAGCTCGACGGCCAGCATGTCTGCGTCAGTGCCAGCATTGGCGTGAGCCTTTCGCCCGGCGTGACGGATCCCGACGAGCTGCTCGACCGCGCCGATCAGGCCATGTACCGGGCCAAGGCGCTGGGCAAGAATCAAGTGTGCTTCTATTCGGGGCGGACCGAAGCGGTTGCCTGAGGCGACGGGCTACAAGTCGAAGTCGTAATCCACCGTCAGCGGCGCGTGGTCGCTGAATTTCTCGCCTTTATAGACGCCGCTGGCGCGGGCGCAGGCCGCGACGGGTCCGGTGGCCAGTTGGTAATCGATGCGCCACCCCACGTTCTTGGCATAGGCCTGGCCGCGATTGCTCCACCACGTGTAGCACGCGTCGGTGGTGTCGGGATGCAGCGCGCGGTAGACGTCGCTCAGCTCGCCTTCACCCAGCAGCCAGGTCATCCAGGCGCGTTCCTCGGGCAGGAAGCCGCTGTTCTTGAGGTTGCCTTTCCAGTTCTTCAGGTCGGCTTGCGTGTGCGCGATGTTGACGTCGCCCACCAGGATGAATTGGCGGTCGGCCTTCAGGCGCATGAGATGCGGATAAATGAAGTCCAGGAAGCGATACTTGGCCTGCTGGCGCTCATCGCTGCTGGAACCGCTGGGAAAGTAGCAGCTGACGACACTGAACTTGCGCGCAGGCGTGTCAAAGCGCAGCTCGACCCAGCGGCCTTCGGCGTCGAATTCCGGATTGCCGATGCCACGCACGACTTGGCTGGGTTCGTGTCGGCTGTACAGGCCCACGCCGGAATACCCCTTTTTCTCAGCGTAATGGAAGTAGCCGGCCATCTTCTCGTGGCGGTCGAAAACGCCCGTGACCTGGTCGTGCTGGGCCTTGACCTCCTGCACGCCGACGACGTCGGCGTCTTGCCGGCCCATCCAGTCGAAAAAACCCTTGGAAGCGGCCGAACGGATGCCGTTCAGGTTGGCGGAGATGACACGGAACATGGCTTTATCCGGGGATATCAAACGCCGTATTTGGCGCGGTAGGCGGCCACGGCCGCCTTGTGTTCGGCAAAGCCCGACTCGTGCTCGAGCAGCGCCATGATGTCGTGCAGGCTGGCGATGCTGACCACCGGCATGCCGTAGGTATTGGCCACTTCCTGAACGGCGGAATGAGGCGAGAGGGCGTTGTCCGGGCCCGCGCGCTCCATGCGGTCCAGGGCGATCAGGACGGCGGCGGGAGTGGCCTTGGACAGCTGGATCATGTGAACGGATTCGCGCACCGAGGTGCCGGCCGAGATGACGTCATCGATGATGATGACGCGGCCGGTAAGCGCAGCCCCCACCAGGGAGCCGCCTTCGCCGTGATCCTTGGCTTCCTTGCGGTTGAAGGCAAAGGGCACGTCGTGGCCGCGTGCGGCCAAGGCCAGCGCCAGGGCGGTGACAAGAGGGATGCCCTTGTACGCCGGGCCGTACAGCATGTCGAATTGCACGCCCGAGGCCAGCAGCGCCTGAGCGTAGAAGTCGGCCAGCTTGGCGACCGCCGCGCCGGTGTTGAACAGGCCCGCGTTGAAAAAGTAGGGGCTCAGGCGGCCGGCCTTGGTCGTGAAGGCGCCGAATTTCAGGACGCCCAGTTCGGCGGCGAAGCGCACGAAGTCGGTGCGAAAGGTACTGCTGTCGGAGGCAGGAATTTGGGACACGGCGATTACATTACAGATGCGGCGGGCAGAACCCGGCGCCGCGTTCAGGGTACGGCGTCATTGTAAATAAAGCCTGCGCCGATCGCCGCGTGCGCCGTGCGCATCGCCATCGCGCGAACGGCTTTTGCGCGGTTCTTCAAGGCTGGCGGGTCCTAGCCGCCCAGCTTCTGCTTGAGCAGATCGTTGACTTGCTGCGGGTTGGCCTTGCCTTTGGCGGCCTTCATGATCTGGCCCACCAACGAATTGAAGGCCTTTTGCTTGCCGGCGCGGTACTCCTGGACGATGGCTTGATTGGCGGCCAGCACCTGGTCGATCATCGCGCCGATGGCGCCGGTGTCGCTGATCTGCTTGAGGCCGCGGGCCTCGATGATGGCGTCGGGTGCGCCGCCGTTCTCGCCAGCCCACATGGCGGCAAAGACTTCGCGGGCGATCTTGTTGGAGAGGGTGCCGTCCAGGATGCGGCTGATCAGCGCGGCGAGCGCGGCGGCCGGCACCGGGCACTGGTCGATGTCCCTCTCTTCGCGGTTCAACTGCGCGGCGACCTCGCCCATGACCCAGTTGGCGGCCAGTTTGGCCTGGCCGGCGGGCAAGGCCTTCGCGGTTTCTTCGAAGTAGCGGGCCATGGCGCGGCTGGAAACCAGCTGCGCGGCGTCGTAGGCCGGCAGGCCGTAGTCGCAGGCAAAACGCTGGCGCTGCGCATCGGGCAGCTCGGGCATGGCGGTACGCACTTTCTCGATCCACTCCTGGCTGATCACCAGGGGCGGCAGATCGGGATCGGGGAAATAGCGATAGTCGTGCGCGTCTTCCTTGCTGCGCATGCTGCGCGTCTGGTCGCGGTCGGCGTCGTACAGCCGGGTTTCCTGCACCACCGTGCCGCCGTCCTCGATGAGTTCGATCTGGCGCCTGGCTTCGAACAGGATGGCGCGTTCCAGAAAGCGGAACGAGTTGACGTTCTTGACCTCGGCGCGCGTACCGAATTCCTTCTGGCCCCGGGGGCGCACGGATACGTTGGCGTCGCAGCGGAAGGAGCCTTCCTGCATATTGCCGTCGCAGATGCCCAGCCACACCACCAGGCCGTGCAGCGCGCGCGCATAGGCCACCGCTTCGGCGGCGGAGCGCATTTCAGGCTCGGAGACGATTTCCAGCAGCGGCGTGCCGGCGCGATTCAGGTCGATGCCGCTGGCCGGCCTGCCGTTGGCCAGCGTGAAATCGTCGTGCAGCGACTTGCCCGCGTCTTCTTCCAGGTGCGCGCGCGTCAGGTGCACCACCTTTTCTTCTTCGCCGACGAAAAAGCGGATCTCGCCGCCCGAGACCACCGGCAGTTCGTACTGGCTGATCTGGTAGCCCTTGGGCAGGTCGGGGTAGAAGTAGTTCTTGCGCGCGAAGACCGAGCGCGGCGCCACGCTGCCGCCCACCGCCAGGCCGAACTGGATGGCGCGCTCGGCCGCGCCGCGATTCATCACGGGCAGGCTGCCGGGCAGGGCCAGGTCGACGGCGTTGGCCTGCGTGTTGGGCGCCGCGCCGAAGCGGGTGCTGCTGCCCGAGAAGATCTTGGAGTCGGTGGAAAGCTGCGTATGCGTTTCCAGGCCGATGACGATTTCCCATTCCATACAGGGTTCCAATTGATTATTGCTGTGGGCAAAAATAGCCGCGGGAGGCGCCCGCCCCTCCCAAGGCGCCGGTAGCCTTCCCGGGGGGCAGCGAGGGAAGTGCGTGCGGGGACATCATTTTTCGACGGGCGTCTTCTTGTGCCAATCGGTGACTTGCTGGTAGCGGTCGGCGATGGCCAACAGGCGGCCTTCGTCGAAGTAGTTGCCGATAATCTGAAGGCCGACGGGGCGACTCCTGTCGCCGAAGCCCACGGGCACCGACATGCCCGGCAGGCCCACCAGATTCAGGCTCAGGGTGTAGATGTCCATGAGCCATTCGGAGGTGGGGTCGCCGCTCTTTTTGCCCAGGTCCCACGCCACGGTGGGCGACACCGGCCCCATGATCACGTCGCAACGGTCCGCGAAGGCGCGCTGGAAATCCTGCGCGATCATGCGGCGCAGGCGCTGGGCCTGCAGGTAGTAGGCGTCGTAGTAGCCGTGCGACAGCACGTAGGCCCCGGTGAGGATGCGGCGTTTCACTTCTTCGCCGAAACCCTGGGAGCGCGAGCGGCTGATCATTTCGGTGAGACCGTCGTAGTCGGCGGCGCGGTGGCCGTAACGCACGCCGTCGTAGCGCGACAGATTGCTCGACGCTTCGGCCGGCGCGATCACGTAGTAGGCCGGGATCGACAGCTCAGTACGCGGCAGGCAGATGTCCACGCGCTGTGCCCCCAGGACCTCGAACTGCTTGAGCGCGGCGTCGATGGGCGCGACGACATCGGCCGCCAGGCCCGCGCCGAAGAATTCCTTGGGCACGCCGATGCGCAGGCCTTTCAGGGGCTGACTGCCGGCAGCGTCGAAATCGTCTTGTACGGCATCGAAAGCGGCGCGCACGCGGCCAGGCGCGTTGGCCGCGCCGTCGCAGAATTCGAGGCTGGTGGCGTCGCGCTCATCGAAGCCGCTCATCACGTCCAGCAGTTCGAGCAGGTCTCGGCTGCTGCGCGCGAACACGCCGGCCTGGTCCAGGCTGGAGCCATAGGCGATCATGCCGAAGCGCGATACCGTGCCGTAGGTAGGCTTGATGCCGCTGACCCCGCAAAGCGAGGCGGGCTGGCGCACCGAGCCGCCCGTGTCGGTGCCGGTGGTGGCCACGGCCAGGCCCGCCGCCACTGCGGCGGCCGAGCCGCCCGAGGAACCGCCGGGCACGGCGTTTTCGTCCCAGGGGTTGCGCACGGGGCCGTAGGCCGAGTTCTCGTTGCTCGAACCCATGGCGAACTCGTCGCAGTTGAGCTTGCCCAGCGATACGGCGCCTGCCCGCTGCAGGCGTTCGACCACGGTGGCATCGAAGGGGCTGACGTAGCCTTCGAGCATTTTGCTGCCCGCGGTGGTGCGCCATCCGCGCGTGACGAACACGTCCTTGTGGGCAATGGGGATGCCGGCGAGCGGGCCGGCGCTGCCGGCGGCCAGGGCCGCGTCGGCGGCGCGCGCCTGAGCCAGCGTGAGATCAGCGTCGATGTGCAGAAAAGCGTTCAGGCGCGCCGCGGCGCGCGCCGCGTCCAGCGCGCTTTGCGCCAGTTCGACCGCGCCGACGCGGCGCTGCTTGAGGGCCTCGCGCAGGCCGGCGATGTTGCCGAATTCGTTGTGCAGAGCGGAGTTCGCCATGTGGGATTGCATCCAGCTTGATGGGGGCGGCGCGTCGGGCGCCGCGCGTTTTTATTCGATGACCTTGGGAACCAGGAACAGGCCGTCGCCGGTATCCGGCGCGTTGGCCAGCATTTCGTCGCGCTGCGCCGCGCAGGAGCGTTCGGTGACGGTGTCTTCGCGCAGGCGCAGGATCACGTCTTCATGGGCCGACAGCGGGTGGGCCATGGGTTCGATGCCCTGCGTATCGACAGCCTGCAGGCGTTCGATCAGATGCAGGATGCCGTTGAGTTCTTCCTGGGCGCGCACGCGCTGCTCGGAAGTGAGCTCGATGCGGGCCAGCCGGGCGATGCGGGCCACGTCTTGTTCGTTCAGGGCCATGGGAGTGAAGGAAATGTGAAAGCTGAGCGGGGCATCGCGTAACGCTGCGGAACTGAGCCGTTACAAACGATGAATTGCCGGGATTTAGCGTTATTTCCCGCAAAATTATAAGTTATCATTGAGGGCTTAATCGCTGAAGTCATTGTACGTGCAGCAACGCGGCGACCGGAGGGCGGCACGCCCAGGTGGGACCAGCGGGTGGCTAGTCCGCCGGCGACCTATTTAAAACTTGCGCCCTGACCCTAATTTATTGAATTTCGCTGAGTTCACATGTTTGGATTCCTACGCAGCTATTTTTCCAGCGATATGGCGATCGACCTCGGTACCGCCAATACGCTCATCTACGTTCGCGGCAAGGGCATCGTGCTCGATGAGCCGTCCGTGGTTGCCATCCGTCACGAAGGCGGTTCCAGCGGCAAGAAGATCATCCAGGCCGTCGGCCGCGAAGCCAAGCAGATGCTGGGCCGCGTGCCCGGCAACATCGAAGCCATCCGTCCGATGAAGGACGGCGTGATCGCCGACTTCACCGTGACCGAGCAGATGCTCAAGCAGTTCATCCGCATGGTGCATCCGCGCAATATGCTCGCGCCTTCGCCGCGCATTATCGTTTGCGTGCCCTGCGGCTCGACCCAGGTCGAGCGCCGCGCCATCCGAGAATCCGCGCTGGGCGCCGGCGCTTCGCATGTCTACCTGATCGAGGAGCCCATGGCTGCGGCCATCGGCGCTGGTCTGGCCGTGTCCGACGCGAGCGGCTCCATGGTGGTCGACATCGGCGGGGGTACGACCGAAGTGGCCGTGATCTCGCTGGGCGGCATGGTCTACAAGGGCTCGGTGCGCGTGGGCGGCGACAAGTTCGACGAAGCCATCGTCAATTATATTCGCCGCAACTACGGCATGCTTATCGGCGAACCCACTGCCGAGCTCATCAAGAAGGAAATCGGTTCGGCCTTTCCGGGCTCCGAAGTCCGCGAGATCGAGGTCAAGGGCCGCAATTTGGCCGAAGGCGTGCCGCGCAGCTTTACCGTTTCGTCCAACGAGATCCTCGAATCGCTGACCGATCCGCTTAATCAGATCGTCTCGGCCGTCAAGATCGCGCTGGAACAGACCCCGCCCGAGCTGGGCGCCGATATTACCGACAAGGGCATCGCCCTGACCGGTGGCGGCGCGCTGCTGCGCGACCTGGACCGTCTGCTGCAGGAAGAAACCGGCCTGCCGGTGGTGGTGGCCGACGATCCGCTTACCTGCGTGGTGCGCGGCTGCGGCGAGGCGCTCGAGCATCTCGAGAGACTGGGCGCCATCTTCATCAACGATTGAGGCCGTGTTGCCGTCGCCCGCCGTGCGATACTGTGCGAGCGGTCGGCGCGCTTGCCGGCCCCCTTTCCTGACGGGCCGGCCCAAGATGAAACGACCCCTGCGCTGTACCTTCGGCTTGCTGTTTCTCAAGGGGGCGCGTCAGCTCCGTAAGGTAGCCCGGCGGAACTGATATGCAAGGACAAACCCCTCCGTTGTTTCGGCGCGGCCCGCCCGCGGAAGTCCGGCTGGCGGTGCTGGTCGTGTTGGCGCTGACGCTGATGCTGGTCGATGCGCGCATGCGTGTTCTCGAACCGGTGCGCCGCGCGGTCGCCATCGCGCTTTATCCCTTCCAGCGCGTCGTCCTTGCGCCGCGAGACTTGGTCGAGCAGGTCGACGAGTGGGTCAACGCCGCCAATCTCATACGCCAGGAAAACGAGGCCCTGCAGCGCCAGCGTATCGAGCTGGCCCAGGTGTCCACCCACGCCCAGCAGGTGGCCACGGAAAACGCCCAGCTGCGCCGGCTGCTCGGTATCACCGAGCACACTTCCGAGCCGACCGTGGTGGTCGAGGTGTTCTACGAGCCGCCCGACGGCGGCGGTCAGCAGCGCCTGGTGTTCAACAAGGGCAGCAGGGCAGGCCTGGCGCCCGGCATGCCCGTGATCGACGAAGGCGGCGTGGTGGGCCAGTTGGTGCGCGTCACGCCCATGACGTCCGAGGCGGCCTTGCTCACGGACGATCGCGTTTCCATACCGGTCCAGGTGCTGCGCAACGGCCTGCGGCTCATCGCGTTCGGCACCAATACGCCGGGCCAGATCGAGGTGCGCTATCTGTCGGCTAACGCCGATGTGCGCGTGGGCGACGTGCTCATCACCAGCGGCGTGGGCGGATTTTTCCCGGCCGGCCTGCAGGTGGCCAAGATCACCTCCATCGATCGCAACTCGGCCTCGGGTTTCGCGCAGGCCATGGGCGAGCCTCTGTCGCATCCCGAGCGGTATCGCCACTTCCTGGTGCTGCAGGTCGACGTGGGCAAGGCCACGAAAATGCAGCAGGAAGAGGGCGATGACAACTAATCCTTCCTCCCAGGAACAGCAGGACGCCTCCGGCCGTCTGGTGGGACTGGTCGGCAATGCGCACTCTGACCGCCTGATGCGTCCGGCGCGCGGCGTGTTTGTCTGGACCACACTCATCGTGGTGTGGCTCGCCTCGATGCTGCCCTGGCGCCTGTGGCCGGCGGCGCCCGACATGATGGCGCTGGTGCTGGCCTACTGGAGCGCCTACGAGAGCCGCCGCGTGGGCCTGGTGACGGCTTTCGTCTTTGGCATCTTGCTGGACGTGCACGACACGGCCTTGCTGGGAGGCCATGCGCTCACCTACGCCCTGGTGGTCTACGGCGCGCAGTTGCTGCAGCGACGCCTGCAGCGTTTCGACCTGCTGAGCCAGGCCGTGCACATGTTGCCGGTATTCCTGCTCGCGCCTTTGAGCACACATCTGATGGTTGCTTGGCTGGCGGGGCACTGGCCGGGCTGGTGGTGGGCGGTAGGCGCCCTGATCACCGCCGCGCTGTGGCCCATCGTGGGCTGGGTGCTGCAACTGCCGCAGCGCAGGCTGGACGACGTGGAATCTTCCGCGGTCTGAGGCCCGAGAGCGCAGCCGCGATGTTCGAATTCAAAAACACCAGTCTTCAGAAAAAGCGGCGTTTTCGCTTGCGCGCCCTGGTGGGGGCGGCTGTGGTGCTGGTGTGCTTTGGCATGCTGGCGTCGCGCTTCTGGGTGCTGCAGGTGGTGCGTTATCAGGGGTTTTCCGAAC
Source organism: Bordetella sp. FB-8 (assembly GCF_000382185.1). Classification (NCBI taxonomy): domain Bacteria; kingdom Pseudomonadati; phylum Pseudomonadota; class Betaproteobacteria; order Burkholderiales; family Alcaligenaceae; genus Bordetella; species Bordetella sp. FB-8. The sequence goes on from NZ_KB907784.1 coordinate 1,698,393, forward strand.
GCGCGGACCGCAACCGGATCGCGCTGGTGCCCATCCCGCCGCGTCGCGGCGAGATCTACGACCGCAACGGTGTGGTGCTGGCGCGCAACTACCGTACTTATACGCTCGAAGTCACGCCGGCCGATTTCGGCATTCACTACAACTACGACAAGCTCTTTGACCGCTTGTCGCACGTGGTCTACCTGAGTCCGAGCGACAAGCGCAAGTTCAAGCGCCAGCTCGGCGAAACCAGCCGCGTGGACACCGTGACGCTGCGCGACAATCTCAACGATACCGAAGCATCGTGGTTCGCCGCGCACGCCTTCATGTTTCCTGGTGTCGAACTCAAGGCGCGCTGGGTGCGGCAATATCCCCAGGGAGCCGCCGCCGCGCAGGTGGTGGGCTACATCAGCCGCATTTCCGACAGCGATCTGGAAGAACTCGACAAGAAAGGCGAGACCGGCAACTATCGCGGCACCGAATACATCGGCAAGAAGGGCATAGAGCAAAGCTACGAAAAGGTGCTGCACGGCACGACCGGCGTGCAGGAAGTGGAAATCACGGCGGGCGGACGTCCGGTGCGCACCCTGAGCCGCACCGATCCGGTGGCCGGGTCGGACCTGAAGCTGTCCCTGGACATGGGCCTGCAGCGTGTGGCCGAGCAGGCCTTCGGCAAAGAGGACGGCGCGCTGGTGGCCATCGATCCGAACACGGGCGAGGTGCTGGCCTTTGTCTCGATGCCTTCGTACGATCCGAACCTGTTCGTCAACGGCATCGACGTGGACAACTGGAAGCAGCTCAACGAGTCGCCCGACCACCCGCTGATCGACCGGCCTTTGACCAGTGCTTTTCCCATCGGATCGACCTATAAGCCCTTCGTGGCGCTGGCCATGCTGACGCTGGGCAAGCGCGACCCCAACGCCCAGATTCCGGATCCGGGCTATTTCGAGTTCGGTGGACAGAAATTCCACAACTCGGGAGGCGAGGCCTTCGGGTCGGTCGATCTGCACAAGGCCATCGTGGTGTCGGACGACACTTATTTTTTCTCGCTCGGGCCGATCATCGGCGTGGATCCGCTGCACGATTTCACCAAGCAGTTTGGCTTCGGACAGATCACGGGAATAGACCTGGACGGCGAAAAGCGGGGCGTGCTGCCTTCCAAGGCGTGGAAGCGCCGCACTTTCAAGACCAAGGCACAGCAGCAGTGGTATCCGGGCGAATCGGTTTCGCTCACCGTGGGGCAGGGCTATAACGCCTTCACGATGATGCAGCTGGCGCAGGCGGTGTCGACGCTGGCCGACAACGGCATCTATCGCCGTCCTCATCTGGTTCATTCGATACGCGATCCGATCACTGACAAGGTCACGCGGGTGCCGTCGGTGATTGACCACGTCATTCCCGTCAAGCAGAAGTACTTCGACATCGTGAAATCGGCGATGGCCGACGTGCCGCGTATCGGTACCTCGCGCATGGCTTTCCTGGGCGCGCAATACCCGTCGGCCGGCAAGACCGGCACGGCGCAGGTGTACAGCCTGCACGGCGCGAAGGCGCGCGAAGTGCCCAAGAACCTGCGCGACCACGCCCTGTATATCGGCTTCGCGCCCGTGGACCACCCACAGATCGCGGTCGCGGTCATCGTCGAGCACGGCACTTGGGGCGCCAGCGTCGCCGCGCCCATCGTGCGCAAGATGTTCGATTACTGGCTGATCGAAAGGCCTAAGGAAAAGGCCGCCGGAGAACTGAAGAACCTGCCGCTGCTGACCAAGTCCGCGGCGGCCTTCCACGATCCGGTCTTCGGGGGCAGCGACAATGCTGCCTTGTTCGGCACGGCCCTGCATCGCGAGCCCGCGGCGGCCCCGGCCGATCCCGCCGCGCCCGCCCCCGCGCCGTTCAACCCCGCGCCGCCGGGCAGCGCGATCGGCCCGGTTCCGACGGCGCCTGCGCGGACGCAATCCGCGCGCGGAGGTATTCAATGAAACGCTTGGCGCAGCTGTTGCGGCACGTCATCACGGCGCTGGACTGGCCCTTGATGTTCATCTTGCTGTTGTGCGCTGCGCTGGGCCTGACGGTGATGTATTCCGCCGCGAGTGGAACCGCGGATGGACACTTCATGGGCCAGGCGCGCAATTTCCTGGTGGCGCTGGCGGCCATGTGGATCGTGGCCCTGATCCCGCCCAATCGGCTCATGCGCCTGGCGGTGCCGGCTTACGCGCTGGGCATCGCGCTGCTCGTGGCCGTGCATTTCGCGGGGGTGACCAGCAAGGGCGCCACGCGTTGGCTGAGCGTCGGTTTCACGCGCATCCAGCCCTCGGAAATGATGAAGATCGCCGTGCCGATGACGCTGGCATGGTATTTTCATCGCCACGAGGGCGCAGTGCGCATACGCGATTTTTTCGTGGCGGGCCTATTGCTGGCGCTGCCGTGCGGCCTGATCATGATGCAGCCCGATCTGGGCACGGCTCTGCTGGTGTTCGGCGCGGGCTTTTTCGTGATCTATTTCGCCGGCCTGTCTTTCAAGTTGCTGATCCCGATTGTGCTGGCCTGCGTGATCGGCATCGGCGCGGTGGTCTACAACGAGAGCGCGCTATGCAGCCCGAATGTGGCCTGGCCGGGGCTGCATGATTACCAGAAGCACCGGATATGCACGCTGCTGGACCCCAACACCGATCCGCTGGGCAAGGGGTTTCATACGATTCAGTCGATGATCGCGGTGGGTTCCGGAGGCTTGTACGGCAAGGGTTATATGAAGGGCACGCAAAGCCACCTGGACTTCATCCCCGAGCACACGACCGACTTCATCTATGCGGTGTATTCGGAAGAATTCGGTTTGTACGGCGGCGTGGCGATCCTGGTGCTCTACAGCCTGCTGATCGCGCGCGGACTGACGATCGCAGTCGGCGCGGCGACGCAGTTCGGCCGCCTGCTGTCCGGGTCGGTGACGATGATGGTATTCCTGTACGTGTTCGTGAACATCGGCATGGTGACCGGCATATTGCCCGTGGTCGGGGTGCCGCTTCCCTTCATGAGCTACGGAGGCACGGCCTTGTTCACCATGGGCGTGGCCTGCGGCATTCTGATGAGCGTGCGTCGCTACAAGATCGTCAACGACTGATCGTCGTCTTTTCCGCGCCGCGCCAGGTCGGAATTCGCGGCCGTATCCCGCTGCCTTTGGGTGTTGGCAGGTCCTAGGCGTTGGCGGCGTAGAACTGGTCTGCCAGCACATCGCGCCAGTTGGACCAGACCATGCGCGGGCGGTCGGCGACATGGCGGTTGTAGGGCGCGTCGTAGACAATGTGGCGCCAGGACGGATGGGCCACGGCACCCTCGATATGGGGCTTGTCGTCGATGAGGATGTCGCCTCGCACCAAAGTCTTGTCGCGTGTCATGACGATGCGTTCGGTGACCGCGCGGCCCAGGTGGTGTTCGACCCACTGGAATTTCTCGGCCACGCAGTTCTCGTACTGATGCAGGGGGGCGGTACAGATGCGCAGATCCATTCCCAGCGCCAGCATTTCCTTGAACGCCTGGACCGCGCCCGGGACGGGCGGCAGATCACGGATGAAGCCCGACGCGGTGTAGATCGCCTGGGCCTGGGCATGCAGTTCGGGCGGATAGTCCTCGAGCAAGTGAAAGGACTTGCGGTCCTCGAAGGCCACGGGCGCGATATCCGGGTGGCGCTGGCGCCAGGCGGATATGAAGGCATTTTCGAAGTCGGCGAGCACGCCGTCCTGGTCGATCAGGATGATCATGGATGCACGCGGCGGTGAGTCATTCGGACCCATTGTGCCACGTGCATGCGACACGCCTTATTCGGCCGCGATGCGCGGCGCGGCCAGGCCCCAGCCGCCGCCCAGCGCGCGGATCAGGTTCACCACGGTGCGTGCCCGGTCGCCGTCGAGCTGGGCCGAGGCGCGCTGCTGCTGCAGCGCGGTGCGGTCGGCCTCGAGCACGTCCAGATAGCTCACCGCACCCTCGCGGTACTGCATCTGCGACAGCTGGGCCGCCCGGGTCGCGGCCCGCAGCGCGGCATCCTGCGCGGCAGTCTGGCCGTGCAGCAGGCGCAGGCCGGCCAGATTGTCCTCGACTTCGCGGAAAGCCGTCAGCACGGTCTGCCGGTAGTCGGCCACGTCCTCTTCGTACACGGCGCGGGCGCGATCCAGGTTGGCCTGGCGCCGGCCCCCGTCGAAGATGGGCAGCGACAGGGCCGTGCCCACCAGCGGACCGAGCAGGAAAGTGCGGCTGGACCAATTGAACAGGTCGCCCAGAGCCGAGGACTCCAAGCCTCCCGCGCCGGTCAGCATCAGGCTGGGAAAGAAGGCGGCCTTGGCCACGCCGATGCGTGCATTGGCGGCGGCCATTGCGCGTTCGGCGGCCGCAATATCGGGGCGGCGTTCCAGCAGGCTGGAAGGCATACCGGCGGGAATGTCGATTGCGATGCGGGCGATGGGCTGGGCCGGCAGGCTGAACTCGGCCGGCGTCTTGCCCAGCAGCACGGCCAGGGCGTGTTCGGCCACGGCCCGGTCGCGGGCGATGCCCACTTGTTCGGCGCGCGCCGATTCCAGGTCGGTGCGCGCGCGGTCCAGGTCCAGTTCGCCCACGTCGCCGGCGTCGTAGCGATGCCGGATCAGCGCCATCGTCTTGCCGCGCAGCTCGACCGTGCGGCGATAGATCTGCTGTTCGGCGTCGAGTTCGCGGACCCGGAAGTAGCCTTGCGCCACATCGGCCTGCAAGGCCAGCAGCACCGAGCGGTACAGTGCGGCGCTTTGCTGGGCGTCGGCCGTGGCGGCATTCACCGAGGAGGCGACGCGGCCGAACAGGTCGACTTCATAGGATACCGAGGCCTGGGCCCGCCACAGCGAGCTGTAGGTGGCTGCCCCGTTGTCCGGGCGGCCCTGCGAGGCGGGCGAGGCGCGCTCGCGCGTGGGGCCGAAACCGGCGTCCAGCTCCGGGTAGCGGTCGGACCTGGCATTGCGCACCAGGGCGCGGGACTGACCCAAACGCGCGGCGGCGGCCTTCAGATTCTGGTTGGCGTCCTGGGCCTGCACTTGCAGCGCATCGAGCGTGGGGTCCTTGAATATCTTCCACCACTGTCCGCGCAGTGCGTTTTCGGCGGGCCTGGCCTGCTGCCAGCTTCCGGCCTGGTCGGCCGGCATCGCAGCCTGCGTGGACGCCGCTTCTTTGTAGGCGGCCGGCGTGTCGACGGGCGGGCGGCGGTAGTCGGGACCCACCGCACAGCCGGCCAGCGCCAGCAGCAGGGGTAGTGCCGCATAGCCTAGCGAGGCCCGGCCTAGCGAGGCTCGGCCTCGCGCGGTTCGACCGAACGCGGTCCTGCCGTTTCGTATCGTGTTTGTCATCAAAATATTCCTCATTGTTCGGCGTTGGCGTGGTGCAGGGGCGCGTCGTGGCGCGCAGCCGAGTGCAGGGCGCCGCGGCCCAGTTTGCGCAGCAGCACATAGAAAACCGGTGTCAGGAACAGGCCGAACAGCGTCACGCCCAACATGCCGAAGAACACGGCCACGCCCATGGCATGGCGCATTTCTGCGCCCGCGCCGGTAGACAGCGCCAGCGGCACCACGCCCATGATGAAAGCGATGGACGTCATCAGGATGGGACGCAGGCGCAGCCGGCAAGCCTCGATGGCGGCCGCCATCGGCGTGCTGCCCTGCATTTCCAGTTCGCGGGCAAATTCCACGATCAGGATCGCGTTCTTGGCCGACAGCCCCACCAGCACCATCAGGCCGATCTGGGTAAAGATGTTGTTGTCGCCATGCGTGAGCCATACGCCTGTGAGCGCGGCCAGGATGCTCATGGGCACGATCATGATCACCGCCAGCGGCAAGGTCAGGCTTTCATACAGCGCGGCCAGCACCAGGAAGACCAGCAGCACGCTGATGGGGAATACCCACAGTCCGGCGTTGCCGGCCAGCATCTGCTGATAGGCCAGGTCGGTCCACTCGATCTTGAAGCCGCGCGGCAGCACTTCCCGGGCGATGCGCTCGGCGGCCGCCTGGGCCTGGTTGGTCGAATAGCCGGGCGCTGGGCCGCTGTTGATGTCGGCGGCGGTGTAGCCGTTGTAGCGCACCACCATCTCGGGGCCAAAGCTCTGCTTGAGCGTCACCAGCGAGGACAGCGGCACCATCTGGCCGGCGGCGTTGCGCGTCTTGAGCTGCAGAATGTCCTCGGGGTGCGAGCGGAACGGCGCGTCGGCCTGGGCGCGCACCTGGAAGACGCGGCCGAAGCGGTTGAAGTCGTTCACATACACCGAGCCCAGATAGACCTGCATGGTGTCGAACATGTCGGTCACCGGCACGCCCAGCTGCATCGCCTTGACGCGGTCCAGATCCACGTCGATCTGCGGCACGTTGACCTGGTAGTTCGTGAACGTCGGTCCCAGCTCGGGGGTCTGGCGGGCGCGGGCGATGAAAGCCTGAGTCGCCTTGTCCAGTGCGGCATAGCCTTGCGCGCCGCGGTCCTCGATCTGCAGCTTGAACCCGCCCAAAGTGCCCAGTCCCAGGATGGGCGGGGGCGGGAACACGGCCACGATCGAGTCCTTGATGGCCGCGAATTTCTGGTTCAGATGCATGGCGATGGCGTTGGCCGACAGGTTGGCGCTGCGGCGCTTGTCGAAGTCGTCCAGCGTCACGAACACGATGCCCGCGCTCGAGCTGTTGGTGAAGCCGTTGATCGACAGGCCGGGAAAGGCGATGGCGCTTTTCACGCCAGGCTCGTGCAGGGCGATGTCGCTCATGCGCCGGATCACGCTGTCGGTACGGTCGAGCGAGGCGCCGTTGGGCAACTGGGCAAAGGCCACCAGGTATTGCTTGTCCTGCGCGGGGATAAAGCCGCCGGGCAGGATGTAGGCCACCGCCGCGGTCAGCGCCAGCAGCACGGCGTACACCAGCATCGAGGAGCCCTTGCGTCGCAGCACGCCGCCCACGCCGTCGGCGTAGTGTCCGGAGGCGCTGCCGAAGACGCGGTTGAACGCGCGAAAGAACGGGCCGAATACCTTGTGCATGGCGCGCGACAGCCAGTCGGTCTGCTCGCCGTGCGGCTTGAGCAGCAGGGCCGACATGGCCGGCGAAAGCGTCAGCGAGTTGAAGGCCGAGATCACCGTCGATATAGCGATGGTCACCGCGAACTGCTTGTAGAACTGACCCGACAGGCCGGTCATGAAGGCCAGCGGCACGAACACCGCGCACAGCGTCAGCGCGATGGCGACGATGGGGCCGCTCACCTCGCGCATGGCCCGGTAAGTGGCCTCGCGCGGCGACAGGCCGGCCTCGATATTGCGCTCGACGTTCTCCACCACCACGATGGCATCGTCGACCACGATGCCGATGGCCAGCACCATGCCGAACAGCGACAGCGCGTTGATGGAATAGCCGAAGACCAGCAGTAGCGAGAAGGTGCCGATGATGGATACCGGCACCGCCAGCAGCGGAATCACCGAAGCGCGCCAGGTCTGCAGGAACACGATCACCACCAGCACCACCAGCGCGATGGCTTCCAGCAGTGTGTGCACCACGGCCTCGATGCTGGCGCGTACGAATTGCGTGGGATCGTATTCGATGCGGTATTGCACCGAGGGCGGGAAGTCCTTGGACAGATGCGCCATGGTCGCGCGCACCTGGCTGGACACGTCCAGCGCGTTCGAGCCCGGCGCCTGCATGATGGCCATGGCCACCGCCTGCTTGTTGTTCAGCAGCGAGCGCAGCGCGTAATCCTGGGCGTCAAGCCGGATGCGGGCGACATCCGACAGGCGCGTCACCGCGCCGTCGGGTGCGGTCTTGAGGACAATCCGGCCGAATTGCGCCGCGGTCGTCAGGCGGCCGCGCGCGTTCACCGAGAACTGCATGGGCACGTCGCCGCCGGTGGGCGAGGCCCCGATGGTGCCGGCGGCTACCTGGACGTTTTGCTGACGGATGGCATTGATGACGTCCATGGCCGTCAGCCCGTGCTCGGCGACCCGATTCGGGTCGAGCCAGACGCGCATGGCGTAGTCGCCCGCGCCCCACACCTGCACGTCGCCCACGCCGGGCAGGCGCGCCAGCCGGTCCTTGACGTTGAGTACCGCGTAATTACGCAGGTAGGTCGCGTCATAGCGGTTGTCGGGCGAGATCAGGTGCACCACCAGAGTCAGCGTGGGCGAACTCTTGATCGTGGTCACGCCCAGACGCTGCACGTCCTCGGGCAGGCGCGGCAGGGCCTGCGAGACGCGGTTCTGCACCAACTGCTGCGCCTTGTCCGGATCGGTGCCCAGTCGGAAGAAGACCGTCAGCGCGAAAGAGCCGTCGCTGTTGGCCTGCGACTGCATGTAAAGCATGTTCTCGACGCCGTTGATGGATTGCTCCAGCGGCGAAGCCACGGTTGCGGCGATGACTTTGGGATTGGCGCCGGGGTATTGGGCCCGCACCACCACCGAAGGCGGCACGACTTCCGGGTATTCGGAAATGGGCAGCTGGAACATGGCCAACAGGCCTCCCAGCAGCACCAACACCGACAGCACGCCCGCGAAGATGGGCCGATCGATGAAGAATTTGGAGATATTCATGGGTATGCGTTTGTGTTCTTGATGTTCTTAATTCAGTCCGGCCGAAGCGGTCTGGATAGGGGCGCTCTGATCGTCCATGGACACGAGATTGGGCGCCACCAGATCGCCCGGGCGCACGCGCTGCAGACCACCCACGACGATGCGCTCGCCGGCCGCAAGTCCGTGCGTCACCACGCGCAGCGTGCCGACGCTGGCGCCCAGCTGCACGCTGCGGTAATCGGCGTGGTTGGCCTTGTCCAGGACCAGCACGTAGCGTTTGTCCTGGTCGGTGCCGATGGCTTTTTCGTCGACCAGCACGGCCGCGTGCGGCGCGCTGCCGCCCAGGCGCACGCGCGCATACAGGCCCGGCACCATCAGGCCGTCGCGGTTGTCGAACACGGCGCGCACGCGGATCGTGCCCGAGCCGGGGTCAAGCTGGTTGTCCACCGACTCCACCAGGCCGCGGCGCGGATAGCCTTTTTCGTCGGCCAGGCCCATCTGCACGGGGATGGGCACGCCCCGCACATGGTTTGCGTCGACATAGCGCAGGAAGGTCTGTTCGTCCACATTGAACGAGGCGTACATGCGGGACACCGACACGATGGTGGTCAGCACGGCCGAGGAAGCGCCCGCCGACACTACGTTGCCCGCGGTGACCTCGGCGCGCGAAACCCGGCCGTCGATCGGCGCGGCGATGCGCGTATAACCCAGGTTGATGCGGGCCGTCTTGAGCGCGGCGGCGGCGGCGCGGGCATCGCTTTCCTTCTGGTCATAGTCGCGTCGCGCGATGGCGTTTTCGGCCAGCAGCCGCTTGGCCCGGGCCAGATCGGCCGCGGTATAGGCGGCGCTGGCCTCGGCGCGCTCGACCTGGGCCTCATAGGGGCGAGGGTCGATGGTAAAGAGCAGGTCGCCCTTCTTGACCAGCGCGCCGTCCTTGAAATGCACCTGGGCCAGCGTGCCCGACACCAGCGGGCGAATGTCGACACGGTCGATGGCCTGGAGCCGTCCCGAATAGCGCTGCCAGTCGATGATGGGGCGGCCGATGGCCGGCGCCACGTCGACGGCGGTGCCGGCCGGTGCGGCCGGCTGGGCCTGGGCGCTGTTTTGCGCGCCGGGGTTCAAGACCGCGTAGCCGCCCGCCGCGGCCAGCAGCACCGTCAGGGCCAGGGCCGAAAAGCGAAAAACGCGGGGTCGAGAAATCGTCATGACGTTTCCTTGGAAAAGAGGCGAAAAAAGGGGAACCGGACCGAGAGAGGGCGGCGGGCGCAGGGCGCGGGCCGCGGGGTCTGCTGCAGCGCAAGACCGTCGCCGCATGGGGCGGCGGGACGGATCGCACGGGATGGTTGTGATTCTGAATGTTTTCTATATCGGGATAAATGGCAAGTTTCCGGCAATACTAGTCGGCATGGGCTAACAATCTGCGGATTTATGGTCTATGCTGTCGGCCATACAGCCTTTGCCAGGAATCTCCATGGACCGCTTCCAAGCCATGCAGGTCTTCACTCGGGTGGTGGAGGCCAACAGCTTTACCCGCGCCGCCGACGCTCTGGTGCTGCCTCGCACCACCGTCACCACCATCATCCAGAATCTCGAAAAGCATCTGGGCGTGCGTCTGCTCAACCGCACCACGCGCCGCCTGAGCCTGACGCCCGACGGCGCGGCCTATTACAAGCACAGCGTGCGCATCCTGGCCGAGGTCGAGGAAACCGAGTCCTATCTGCAGGATGTTTCGGCGCATCCGCAGGGGCGCCTGCGCGTCGACGTCAAACCCAGCATCGGTACGCTGTTGCTCATTCCCGCGCTGTGCGACTTTCACGCGCGCTATCCCGACGTGGAGCTGGCCATCGGCCTGTCGGACCGCAAGGTGGATCTGGTGCAGGACGCGGTCGATTGCGTGATCCGCATCGGCGAGCTCGAGGATTCAAGCCTGGTGGCGCGCCGCATCGGCGCCATTGAGCTTCTCACCTGCGCCGCGCCCGCCTATCTGGCGCGCCAGGGTGTGCCGCACACCCTCGATAACCTGCAGCAGCACCAGGCCGTGCATTACTTCCTGGGGCCGGGCCGCAATCACGGCTGGGATTTCCTGGTCGACGGGCAATTGCGGCACGTCGATCCGCCCGGCGTGGTCTCGGTCAACGAATGGTCGGCCCATCTGGCCTGCGCCGTGCAGGGCTTTGGCATTATCCAGACGGGGCGCTACGCGGCGCTGCCGCACATGCAAAAGGGCGAGCTGGTCGAGATACTGTCCGAATACCGACCCGCGCCGGTGCCCATTTCGCTGCTCTATCTGCAGAACCGCCAGCTTTCGCCCAAGATCCGGGCGTTTTCCGACTGGGTCGCCGAACTGTTCGCCGGCTGTCCGCTGCTGAGCGGGCGCGACGAAAACGACCCATCCATGCTCGAATGCAAGCGGCTCATGGCGCAGGGCGCCCGGATCAGTCCTCAGGCCCAGGAAGCCACGCGCCAGCGCGTGCCGGTCGATCCGCCCGAAGTCCTGGTCTAGGCGTTTCGTGTCGACAGGCCCTGACCGGCGGGCGGCCTCGGCCTGACGTGGCTCGGCCTGACGTGGCCCGGCCTGACGTGGCCCGGCCTGACGCGGCCCGGCCTGACGCGGCCCGGCCAAAACTCGTATATTGCTCAGTCCGGGCGGAATTTCTCCGCCGGTCATCTCGCCGCTTGTCGCCTATGCCGCCTGTATTACCTGCTTCCCTGATCGCCCGCTGGCTTTTGTTGCTGGTGCTCCTGGCGGGGGCATACTTCCTCAGCGACTTCCTGGTGCCGGCCTTGGCGGCGCTGGTCATCGGCCTGTCCACCTGGCCGATCTATCGGCGTCTTCTGGCCTTCTGCAAAGGTAATACGACGGCCGGCGCCGTCATCGCGCTGCTGTTGGTGCTCGTGGTGCTCGTGGCGCCTCTTTCGTTGGCCTCGATCTATGCATTTCGCGAAGCCAGCCATGTTTTCGCTTGGATGCTGGCAACCAACCGCCAAGGCGCGGCGGTGCCGGCCTGGATGCCCGCCATTCCGATAGTGGGCGAGAAACTCGCCGCGTACTGGAACACCTACCTGGGCGAACCGCATGCGCTGGGAGACCTGGTGCAACTGGTCAGCGGCGAGCACATCGGCAATATCTACCGCATGGTGCTGGGCTTGGCGGGCAATGCGGCGCGTCTGATACTGGCGCTGCTTTTCATGCTGCTCACGCTGTTCTTCATCTACAAGGACGGCCGGCAGATTCTGGCCCAGGTCGACCTGCTGGGCGAGCGCATCCTGCCGTCGCGCTGGCAGCGTTTTTCGCGCATGGTGCCGGCCACGGTCGGTGCCACCGTCACGGGTATGGGCCTGATCGCGCTGGGCGAGGGCGTGGTGCTGGGCATCGCATACTGGATCGCCGGCGTGCCGGCGCATGTGCTGCTGGCGGTGATCACCGGCGTGATGGCGCTGGTGCCCGGCGGTGCGCCGACCGCGTTCACGCTGGTCTCGCTCTACCTGATCGGATCGAACCACATCGGGGCCGGCATCGGCTTGCTCGCCTGGGGAGCGATCGAGCTTTTCATCGTCGACAAGACCCTGCGGCCGCGCCTGGTGGGTGGTCCGGTCAAGCTGCCCTTCCTGCCGACTTTCTTCGGCCTGGTGGGCGGCGTGAAAACATTGGGTATCGTGGGCCTGTTCGTCGGGCCGGTATTGATGGCGCTTCTGGTGTCGGTGTGGCGCGAATGGGTGCGCACCGTGCAGGAAGAGCGCGAGGCCGAGCAGGCCAAGGCAGGAAAATGACCATGACGCAAGCCAGCCAGATCGCTCTGCTGCGCGAGCAGGGTTTCGTGGTGGTGCGCGGATTTGCCGATGCCGCCACGGTGTCGGCGCTGCGCGATATCTCGCTGCGCCATCTGGAGCAGGCGATCGAGCCCATCGAATACGAGGCCGATCTGCGCTATCCTGGCGCGCCCGCCTCGCGCCAGGCGGCCGGCGGCCACACCGCGCGGCGCCTGCTCGATGCCTACGGCCGCGACCCGCTGTTCGCGCAATGGGCCGCCTCGCCGCGCATCGCACAATGGCTGGCCGCCTATTTCGGCCTGGCGCGGCCCGGCCTGGCGCGGCCCGGCCTGGCGCGGCCCGGCCTGGCGCCGGTGCTGTCCACCGTGCATCACAACTGCGTGATGACCAAGCATCCCGCCTACGGCAGTCTGACGGGCTGGCACCAGGACATCCGCTACTGGTCGTTCAGCGCTCCGGAACTGGTGTCGTGCTGGCTGGCACTGGGCCGGGAAACCGCCGAGAACGGCGGCCTGTTCTTCCTGCCGGGCTCGCATGCCGCCGGCTTCGGATCCGAACAGTTCGACCAGAGCAAGTTCTTCCTGCCCGATCCGCCTGCCAACCGCGACTGGATCGCGCGGGCTGTCTGTCCCACGCTCGAGCCCGGCGATGCGGTCTTCTTCCATTGCCTCACGCTGCACGCGGCGCAGCGCAACGCCAGCAACGCCGTGAAGCTGTCGCTGGTACACACCTACTATCCCGGCAGCGTGCGGCCGCTGCCGGGTTCCCGGTCGGCGTCGCGGCCGGGCGTTCCCCTGGCGCCTGCCCAAGGCGCCTGATCCGGCCCAGACATGTCCTTCGCCCAGCGTCCGCCTGTGTCGCGCGCGCCCCATTCCTTCGTGCGCACACTGTGCATCCTGCGCTGGGTGGCCATCGCCGGGCAGGCCGCGGCCATCCTGGTGGCGAGCAAGTTTCTGGACGTGTCGCTGCCCATGTTGCCGCTATGGGGCGGCGTGCTGGCGCTGGTGCTGTTCAACCTGATCGCCACCGCGCTGCCCCAGCGCAGCGAAGAGCTGGCGCCGGGCGTGGCCTTCATGCACCTGATGGCCGACATGCTCGCGCTCACCTGGATGGTGGCCTGGAGCGGCGGCATCGACAATCCATTCGGCATGATGTTTCTGGTGCTGACGGCGCTGGGCGCGTTGGCCTTGCCGCGCTTCTGGGCCCTGCTCGCCGCCCTGGCCAGCGTCGCCGGCTACGGCGTGTCGGCCCTGCTGGGCCAGCCGCTGGTCAGTCCGCACGACCAGCACACACTCGTGCCGTGGGGCATGGCCGTCACGTTCCTGATTTCCGTGGCCATCGTGTGCTCGTTCCTCACACGCCTGGCTGCGGGCCTGCGCAGCCGCGAGCGCGAGCTGGCGGCGCTGCGCGAACGCTTCACGCGCAATGAAGGCATTGTCGCGCTGGCCACTCACGCCGCTTCCATGGCGCACGAGTTGAACACGCCGCTGGCGACCATGACGCTGCTGGCCGACGAAATCGCCGAGCAGGTCGGCACTGGGCAGCCCCCCGACGACCAGATGCGCCAGGATGTGCGAACTTTGGGCGAATTGCTGGCCCTGTGCCGCGAACGCATCCGCAACCTGGCCGTGCCCAGCCAGGTCGACCTGGTACGGGTGGTGGGCCAGTGGACGCTGGTGCGGCCCGCCGTGGAACTCAAGCGCACCGGCGAGCTGCCGCCCACCTTGCGGGTCGAACCCGCCATCGCGCATTTGTTGCAGGCGCTGCTCAACAATGCCGCGGACGCGGGCGAGGAGGCGGGCGATCCGCGCGTGGAACTACACTTGTCCTATCAGGATGGCGTTCTGCGCGGCGAAGTGCGCGATCACGGTGCCGGCATGGATCCGGAGCGGCCGCTGTTGCCGGCCTCGGGTCTGTTTCACAGCGGCAAGCCGCAAGGCCTGGGCGTGGGCCTGGCCCTCTCGCATGCCACTGTCGAGCAGTGGGGCGGCGAGATGACCTTGACCGCCGGCCAGGGCGGCGGCACGCGCATCCGCTTTACTTTGCCGCTGCACAAGCAATCTGGAGTCGCATCGTGACCCTTTCCGGTCCAGGCCTTTTGATCGACGACGACGAACTCTATCTGCGGACCCTGCAGCGCGGTCTGTCGCGCCATGGCCTGCAGACGCATCTGGCCTGCAACTCGGCCCAGGCGCTGAGCCTGGCCGAATCGCTGCGGCCGTCCTTCGCGCTGGTGGATCTGCGGCTGGGCGAGGACTCCGGCCTGGCCCTGATCGCGCCGCTGCGCGCGCTGCGCGCCGACATGCGCATACTGCTCGTGACCGGCTATGCCAGCGTGGCCACGGCGGTCGAGGCCATCAAGCGCGGCGCCGACGATTATCTGCCCAAGCCGGCCACCATCCCCATGATCCTGCGCACCCTGGGCCTGGGTCAGGCGCGGGACGTGGCCATCGAAGAAACCATGATTCCCTTGCATCGCCTGGAGTGGGAGCATATTCACCAGGCCCTGGCCGAGACCGGCGGCAACGTCTCGGCCGCCGCCCGGCTGCTGGGCATGCACCGGCGTTCGCTGCAACGCAAGCTGGCCAAGAAACCAGGGCCCGAGCGCGACCTTTCGGCCGAGGATTGAAGCCGGTCGGAACAAGGGCTGGGTTGTAAATTGGTAACAATGGGGTGCGACATTTTGTCGCACCTTTGTGTCGGACTTTTCGTGGCGTTACTAAGGTTTACAGAGGATTTTGCCCCAATAAGGTGCAAGTTTAGGAGAAGGTGCGACATCGTGCCGCGTGTCCCCGCGGCGCTTGAGCGTTATTATGCCGACGTTGCTGCAATCGCGGCCTTATTACCCACGAGAAGGTAGTCAGTGAAAATCCCGTCCCTTGCAACCACGGCGCGCACGCTCTCGGTCGGCGCCCTCATGCTGCTCAGCGGCTGCAAAGCCGAACTACTCGACCCCAAGGGGGCGATCGGCATGCAGGAAAAGCACCTCATGCTGACCGCCCTGTGGCTGATGCTGATTGTGGTGATCCCCGTGATCATCATGACTCTGGTCTTTGCCTGGCGCTACCGCTCCACCAATACCAAGGCCACCTACGCGCCGCGTTGGTCGCACTCGACCGCCATCGAAGCGGTGGTGTGGATCATCCCCTGCGTCATTATCGCCATCCTGGCGACCCTGACCTGGACGAGCACGCACGAACTCGATCCCTACAAGCCGATCAAGTCCGACGTCAAGCCGCTGAATATCGACGTGGTCGCCATGGACTGGAAGTGGCTCTTCATTTATCCCGACCTGAACATCGCCACGGTCAACCAGATTGCGATGCCGGTCGGCACGCCGGTGAACTTTCGCATCACGTCCGCCACGGTGATGAACTCCTTCTTCATCCCGCAGTTGGGCAGCCAGATCTACGCGATGTCGGGCATGCAGACCAAGCTCAGCCTGATCGCCGACCATGCCGGCACCTATGCGGGCATCTCGTCGAACTTCAGCGGCCCCGGGTTCTCGGGCATGCGTTTCACCGCCATCGCCACCGACCAGAAGGGCTTCGACGACTGGGTCGCCAAGGCCCGCGCCGCCAATAACCCGCTGACCCAGACTGTCTACGCCGCGCTGAACAAGCCCAGCGAAAACAACCCGGTCACGTTCTACTCGAGTACGCCTCCCAGCATGTTCGATTTCATCCTGCATGCCCAAATGGCCAAGATCGCCGGTACGGACTCCCCCGTCTGCACCCCCCAGTCCAAAAACCTGGTCGCCGCCGCGGAGTAAATGATGTTCGGCAAACTCACACTGGATTCCATCCCCTTCCACGAGCCCATCGTGATGGTGACCATGGCCGCCGTTATTTTCGGCAGCGTGGTCGTGGTCGCGGCGCTCACCTATTTCCGTCTGTGGAAGTACCTCTGGACCGAATGGTTCACCTCGGTCGACCACAAGCGCATCGGCATCATGTACATCTTCGTGGCGCTGATCATGCTGCTGCGCGGCTTCGCCGATGCCATCATGATGCGCACGCAGCTGGCCATCGCCAATAATGATTCGGCCGGCTTCCTGCCGCCGCATCACTACGACCAGATCTTCACCGCCCACGGCGTGATCATGATCTTCTTCATGGCCATGCCTTTCATCGTGGGCTTGATGAACATCGCGGTGCCGCTGCAGATCGGCGCGCGCGACGTGGCCTATCCCTTCCTCAATCTGCTGTCGTTCTGGCTGTTCGTCTCGGGCGTGGTCCTGGTCATGCTTTCGCTGTTCATCGGGCAATTCGCCGCCACGGGCTGGCTGGCCTATCCGCCGCTGTCCGAGCTGAGCTACAGCCCCACGGTGGGGGTGGACTACTACATCTGGTCCCTGCAGATATCGGGCCTGGGCACGACGCTGTCGGGCATCAACTTCGTGGTCACCATCCTGCGCATGCGCGCTCCCGGCATGAAGCTGATGAAGATGCCCGTGTTCACCTGGACGGCGCTGGTCACCAACGTGCTGATCGTGGCGGCCTTCCCGGTGCTGGCCGCCACGCTGGCGCTGCTGACGGTCGACCGCTACCTGGGCATGCACTTCTTTACCAACGACGGCGGCGGCAACGCCATGATGTACATCAACCTGATCTGGATCTGGGGCCACCCGGAGGTCTACATCCTGATCCTGCCGTGCTTCGGCGCATTTTCTGAAATCGTCGCCACGTTCTCGGGCAAGCCGCTGTTCGGCTACAAGTCCATGGTCTACGCGACCTCGGCGATCGGCGTGATGTCGTTCATTGTGTGGCTGCACCACTTCTTCACCATGGGTTCGGGCGCCAACGTCAATGCTTTCTTCGGCATATCGACGATGATCATCTCCATACCGACCGGCGTGAAGATCTTCAACTGGCTGTTCACCATGTACCGCGGCCGGGTGCGCATGACCGTGCCGGTCTACTGGACGATCGGCTTCATCATCACCTTCGTGATCGGCGGCATGACCGGCGTGATGCTGGCCATCCCCGGCGCCGACTTCGTGCTGCACAACAGCGTGTTCCTGATCGCGCACTTTCACAACGTGATCATCGGCGGCGTGGTGTTCGGCTGTATTGCCGCGCTGAACTACTGGTTCCCCAAGGCCTTCGGCTTCAAGCTGAACGAAACCCTGGGCAAGTGCTCGTTCTGGTGCTGGCTGGTGGGCTTCTACTTCGCTTTCATCCCCTTGTACATCCTGGGCCTGAAGGGCATGACCCGCCGCCTGAACCACTATGACAACCCCGAGTGGCATCCGTACCTGGTGGTGGCCTGGTTCGGCGCGGTCATCATCGCCGCGGGCATCGGTTTCCTGATCCTGCAGATCCTGGTCAGCATCCGGGACCGCGAGAAGAACCGCGACCTGACTGGCGACCCCTGGGGCGGCCGCACGCTCGAGTGGGCCATCGCTTCGCCGGCGCCGTTCTACAACTTCGCCCACGTGCCTCACGTCGACCACCTGGACCAGTTCTGGGAAGACAAGGAAAACGGCACCGCCTACAAGCAGCCGACGCACTACGAAGACATCCACATGCCGCGCAACACCGCAGCGGGTCCCATCATGGGCATTCTTTCCATGGCCATGGGCTTTGGTCTGATCTGGCACATCTGGTGGATGGCCATCATCGGTTTTGTCGGCATGATCGTCACGTTCGTTGTGCGCAGCTACAGCACCGACCTGGACTACTACGTCCCGGCCGCTGAAGTCCAAGCCACCGAAAACGCCCGCTATCGTCAACTGCAACAGGTTGCCTGAGTCATGACCCAAGCTGCTTCTTCCGCCCTGCACGACGTGGCGCATCATCACGAGCACCACGACGACGGAGCCAAGGTCACCCTTGGCTTCTGGATCTACCTGATGAGCGACTGCCTGATCTTTTCAGTGCTGTTCGCCACCTTCGCCGTCCTGGGCCACAACTATGCCGGCGGCCCCGACGGCAAGGAAATCTTCGACCTGCACTACGTGCTGGTCGAGACCATGCTGCTGCTGATCTCCAGCTTTACGTTCGGCGTGGCCATGCTCAATATGTACGCTGGCAACAAGAGCAAGGTGATCGGCTGGCTGCTCATCACTTTCCTGTTCGGTCTGGGCTTCATCGGCATGGAAGTCTACGAATTCCATCATCTGATCCTCGAAGGCAACGGCCCCGACCGCAGCGCCTTCCTGTCCGCCTATTTCACGCTGGTCGGCACCCACGGCCTGCACGTGACCTTCGGCCTGATCTGGATCGCGATCTCGATGCACCAGGTCAGCCGTTTCGGCCTGAACGACATGACCCGTCGCCGACTGGCCTGCCTGAGCCTGTTCTGGCACTTCCTGGACATCGTCTGGATCTGCGTGTTTACCTTCGTCTATCTGTTTGGAGTCCTCTGATGTCGCACCCACATGAGGCCGGCCACGACCACGCCAGTCATGGCGGCCACGGCAGCCTGAAGTCCTACATCGTGGGCTTCGCCCTTTCCATCGTTCTGACGCTGATCTCCTTCTGGATCGTGCTGGGCGGTGCGGTGCCGCGCGACGCGATCGAGCTCTCGCTGGCGCTGTTCGCGGTGCTCCAGCTGCTGGTTCAGCTGGGCTTCTTCCTGCACCTGGGCGCCAACCCGGAACAGCAGCAGAACACCGCGATCTTTCTTTTTACCGCCCTGGTCCTGGGCATCGCCGTCGGCGGTTCGCTGTGGGTGATGCACAACGCCAACGTGCTGATGATGCCCAAGATGTAATGCCCGCTTGCCGCGGCGGTGCGCGGCGCAGTAGAAAGGCCCATGTCCGCAAGGACGTGGGTTTTTTTTCGCCCTCGTCTTTGCGCCCGAGGTGCAAGAAAACTGACATGCCGCGGCTTTAAGCTGACGAGCCAGGACCCTCCCATCAGGTGAACCATGAGCGACACACCGCAAGAGACGAACGACCAGGGCAGCGACGAGATCGACCAGGGCTTTGCGCGCGCGACGCGCCGAGGTTTTCTGACCGGCATGGCCGCGCTGGGCGCCAGCGCGGCCGCGGGCGACGTCCTGGCGGCACAGGACGGCCGCGGGCAAGGCGGCCAGCCAGCGCCGCATCCTTCCAGCCCGGCTTTCACGCACGCCTTGCGCAAGCATGTGAAGCACATTGTCGTGATCTATGCCGAGAACCGCAGCTTCAATAATCTGTTCGGCAATTTTCCCGGCGTGCAGAAACCGCTGTCCGCGCTCGAGGCCGACGACTACCGGCAGGTGGACCGCGACGGCAAGCCGCTGCCGACGCTGCCGCCGGTGTGGAAGGGCCTGGTACCCCACGAGCAGACGGTCAACCACGTCAAGTACCACGTTTCGCAGGACGCACCGTACATGGCAGGGCTGTACAACGGCCCCTTCGCGCTGCGCGGACCCCAGGGCGAGTACCTGCCGCAGGGCGTGGTCACGCGCGACCTCTGGCACGTGTTCTACCAGAACCAGATGCAGATCAACGGCGGCAGGAACGACAAATTCGTGGCCTGGGCCGATTCCGGCGCTCTGACGATGGGCTATTACGCCGACACGGCCTATAACCTGCGCCTGTGGAGCCTGGCCCAGGAGTTCGTGCTGTGCGACAACTTCTTTCAGGGCGCTTTTGGCGGCTCCTTCCTCAACCACCAGTACCTTGTTGCCGCGCGCGCGCCTTTCTATCCCGACGTGCACAACTCGCCGGCCCGCAGGCTGGTCGCGACCCTGGAAAGCGACGACCCGGCCGATCCGCGCCTGAAACCTGACCCCGAGAAGTCGCCGTCCAGCGCCCTGCTGGGTCCGCCGGTGTTCGGTCCCAGCGCGCTCACGCCCGACGGCTACGCCGTCAACACCATGGCCGCGCCTTTTTGGCCGAGCCACGCACCGCGCGACAAGCAAAACCCGGCGCTGGCCGATGCCGGCAGCCCGATGGTGGTGCCGCCGCAGACCCACGCGCATATCGGTGACCTGCTCGATGCCAAGGGCGTGGATTGGGCCTGGTATGCCGGCGGCTGGCAGGCCGCCGTGGACGGCAAGCCCAATGAGCCGGGTTTTCCGCCCGTGCCCAATTTCCAGTATCACCACCAGCCCTTCAATTTCTTCGAGGATCTCGGCCCGCGGCATCCCGAGGCGCGCGCCCGACATTTGCGCGACGCCGGTCTGGGCGACATGTCCGACACCAACAAGTTCATGGCCGACGTCGATGCCGGCCGGCTACCCGCGGTGACGTTCTACAAACCGCAGGGCAACCTGAACATGCATGCCGGCTACTCCGACGTGGAATCGGGCGACCGCCATATCGCCCACATCGTCGACAGCCTGCGCCGCGGCAGCCAGTGGCAGGACATGGTGGTGATCATCACCGTGGACGAGAACGGCGGATGGTGGGATCACGTGTCTCCGCCCAAGGGCGACCGCTGGGGGCCGGGTACGCGCATCCCGGCGCTGGTGGTCTCGCCCTATGCGAAGAAGGGCCTGGTGGATCATACGGTTTACGACACCGGCTCCATCCTGCGCCTGATCACGCGGGTGTTCGATCTGCCCACGCTCGAAGGCATCAAGTTGCGCGACGACGCGATGCGGGCGCGGGGCCAGAAGCCCATGGGCGACCTGAGCGGCGCGCTGACGTTCAGCGCTTGAGTCCACGCGCTGATCGAGGCGAACGGCCAAGACCGCGCGAGCCAGGTGTCGTCGGCGCGGCCTCTTGTCGCGGCAGGCTCAGGCCGCGCAGGGCCGCGAACCGCTATGGCGGTCGACGGCGACCGATACTGTCCACAGGGCAAAGCCGCCCAGCGCCAGGCCGCATCCCACCCAGCCGGTGGATGTCCAGCCGTGGCCGCCCGCAATGGCCAAGCCGCCCAGGAAGGGACCCAAAGCATTGGCGGTGTTGAAGGCCGAATGATTGAGCGCGGCGGCCAGGCCCTGTGCGTCCTGGGCCACGTCCATGAGGCGGGTCTGCAGCACCGTACCCAGCGCGCCGCCCAGGCCGATCATGAAGACCGACAGCGAGATCGTCCACACATTGCCCGCCATGAACGGAAAGAGCGCCAGCGCGAACGCGCTCCACAGGAGCATGGCGCCCGCGGTGCGCATGAGCGCCCGGTCGGCGAAATACGGAATGAAAAGATTGCCTGCCGTCAGGCCTATGCCCAGCACGCTGAGCACCAGCGGCGTCGCTTCGGGCGAAACCCGCGTGACATCGTGCAGCGTATCGGCCAGATAGGTATATACGGCGAACAGGCCGCCGAAGCCGATGGCGCCTATGCCCAATGTCAGCCATACCTGGCCGCGTGCCAGGGCGCTCAGTTCGCGCAGCGGGCTGGCCTGCGGGTCGACGGGAGAGGGCGGAGCCCACAGGCGCACCAACAGCATGGTGGCCAGCCCGAGCAGGGCCACCAGGCCGAAGCTCCAGCGCCAGCCCAGGGCCTGTCCCAACCAGTTGGACAGGGGCACCCCCAGGATGGTGGCGCAGGTCAGCCCCAGGAACATGCGGCCCACGGCCCAGGTGCGGCGGTTATCCGGCACCAGCGAGGTCGCCACCAGCGCGGCGAAGCCGAAGTAGGCCCCGTGCGGCAGGCCGGCAATGAAGCGGAACAGCAGCATCCAGTGGTAGGTGGGCGCCAGACCGCTCAGGCCGTTGCCCAGGGCGAACAGGGCCATCAGCAAAACGAGCAGCTTGCGGCGCGGCATGCGCGCACCCAGCACCGCCAGGATGGGCGCGCCCACCACTACGCCCAAGGCATAGGCGCTGATGACGTGGCCGGCCGTCGGCGCGTCGATGCCCAGGCCCTGTGCGAAATAGGGCAGCAGGCTCATGGTGGCGAATTCGGTGGTGCCGATGGCAAAGCCGCCCATGGCCAAGGCGAACAGCACCCGTCCCAGGCGGTGCTGCGTGACGGAGGTATTCAGGGTCATCGGGTCACGTGGGTTTCGGCTGCCGCACCCAGATAGTCCATCTTTCCGACGGGCACGCCGCTCAGCCGCTCGGCCGACAGCTTGGACGTGTCGCTGGCGCGCTGCACCTGCCCGGCCAGTGCGCGCAGCCCGCGGATGAAAACCGGCACGCAGGCCTGGTACATGGCCTGGCCGCAGAAGGCGCTGGCCGCGGTGGGTCTGGAGAAGGCGTGGGACATCGAAGAGATTCCGAAACAGGCGGGCGCAGCCTGCCATCGTACTGCGATGAGTGGGCGGATTTATTGCGACGAGTTGCCGTCTGGCGCTGGCGGGACGTTGCGCTTTTGTGACTCGATGCAACCGAGCAGCGTCACGTAGTCCTGCGGATGCTCAGCACGGGTGTATGCGTTGCAGCCGTCCTGTATTGCTTCGGGTGTCTGCTCCCATCGGCGTCGGATGGCGTCATAGGCCGTGCGCTGCCCTATCAGGCATTGCGATTGGGCGGCATCCGAGAAGCCGTTCTCCGTATGGGAGCGCAGCATGCAATAGAGATCGGTGTCATAGCGCGGCGGGTCCATGCTGGGTGCGGCCCCGGCGCGGCCCATGCAGGCCTGCACGATGATGAGGATGGCTGCTGCGAAAGAGACTCGATTCATGATGCGGTTCCATCTCCGCGCGGGTTGCGGCGGCGCAGATGGCCGAGCGCTTCACGCCATAGCCAGGCATGCGGCGCCACGCCCAGCAGTCGGCGCGCCATCCAGGCCGAGGCGGTGCCGTTCACGGCAAGCGCGAGCAAAGTCGCCAGCGCAGCCCCCGCGCTACCGTACAGCGGAGCCAGTCCCGCCAGTCCCACGAGCAGCACGGCCAGGGTGGCGATATTGATTCGATACAGCGCATTCATATGCGATGTCATGCCCAGCATTTCGGGCATGGCGGTGAAGCAGGCAGCCACGAATTGGCCGATCGTGAGCAAGCGCAGCGTAGCTGCGCCCTGATCGTAGCCATGGCCGAACAGGGCCAGCAAATGGGTGGGGAAGATCAGCAGGAGGGCAGCGGCCGGCAGCGCCAGGCACACTACCAGGCCGATGGCCTGGGCCGCGTTCTTTTCCAGTGCTTGCGCGTTGCCGCGCGTGTACAGCTCGGCGAACCTGGGCACGGCCATGCCAGCCACGCCGCTGATTAGCATATTGATGGCCAAGGCCATGCGCCAGGTCAGGGCGAACAAGCCGGCGTCCCGGTCCGTGGCAACGATGCCGAGCACGATGGCGGGCGCGGAGGTCAGGAGCAGCTTGGTCACTTCCAGCGAGAAGAAGGACAGCCCCGGCTTGAGTAGCGCCGGCACCCCCGTTGCGGGTTGTTCGGCGCGCGCCTCGGGCAAGGCGCGCTGGAGCAGAACGGCGCCGACGAGCGCGGCCACGGCGAAGCTCGCGGCGGTTAGGATCAGGGTGTTGTTGACCGTGAGCAGGTGCGCCAGGCTTAGTGGAATGGCCGCGACGCAGAAGATGGCCGGCCAGAGCCAGGAATAGATCATTTGGCTCCGGCTTACGCGCTGCAGTCCGGCCAGGGCGCCAGCCAATGCCGCGCCCAGATTCTGCGGAATGAGGGTGAGCGCGCCCAGGGCCAGCGGCACGGCCAGCTCGCTTTTTTTGAGCACGTGGACGGCAAAAAGCGAGGCACCCGCCGCGAGCAGCACCGAGACGCAGGTGGAAGCCACCAGAACCAATATCAGTCCGCGCCGGATCACGGGGCGTACGGCGGCGGGTCGATCCGAAGCCATGTCCATCGCGATCTGCCGGGTCAGCGCCATGTCCAGGCCCAGGCGGCCGAAACCGGCCAGCGCCACCGTCATGCTATACACGATGTAGAAGCGCCCGGTGTCGACCACGCCCAGCGCGACCGCAACCAGCAGGTGAAAGCCGTAGCGGCTCGGCAGGTCGAGCAGGCGCACGCTCAGGCTGGCCAGCGCGCCCCGGATCATGGAGCGATTTTGTGCCGGGGGCGAGTCGGGGCTCTGCCCGTCTTGCCGTCTGCTCATTTATGCGCCGTGTCGTGTAGGACGAAGAGGGTCACGCTTTGCGGCGGCAGCATAGTGTGCAGCTGGCTGTTGGCATAGTCGGTGTCTTGCAGGCGAGCTATGGCGTTGTCCGCGAGCTGCCAGGTCTCGGCCTTGCCCTTGCCCGGAAAGTTGTCGACTGCGATCGTCGTATCGGCTGATTGGTCGAGCTGCTTGTTGATGACCATGATGGTCATGACGTGATCATGGTCGCGCAGCGCCGCGAATGACGAGACCTGGTCCGGGTCGGGTGCCGTGTCGGCGACGCTGGTGGTGCCGAACGCCGAACCGTGGCCGTCGTAGTTGCGGTAGAGCTTGATGGCTTTATAGACCGGCATGGACGGATCGATGGTGCCCCAGCGCGTGGCGATATCCAGCCCCTCCCGGCCGAAAATGCCGAGCAGATCGGCCTGGGCCGTGGCTCCGTTCATGAGATTTTCGCCGCCCCAGTTGTATTCCGTGAGCGCGATCGGCGTGCCGGGATAGTAGTAGGTATCGACCCATTTGCGCATCGTCGGGATCAGATCCACCACGCTGTTGATCCAGTTGGGGTCCTTGTAGTTGGGGTCCCACAGGTCGCGCGTGGAGCGATTGCGGGCCAGCGCGATGGCTGGCGTGTTGGGCTCGCCCGCATCGTTGTATTCCCCGCCTTGGGGGTAGAAGTGCAGGCTGAATACATCGATGGGATGGCCGGCTTTCTTCCATTGCGTGAGCAGCCAGGGTACGTAATCCATGCCCTGGGTTTCGGTTTGCCTGTCGGGCGCATAGGCCATGCTCTTCTGGTCGTGCATGTATTGCGTATCGAAGCCGCTGTAGTGAAAACCCATCCAGCCCCATTCTTCCGGCGCTACGATCAATGCCTTCGGATCCGCCGCCTTCACGGCTTTGGAGTAGGCGATCACCTTGCTTGCAATTTCACGGGCGTGGGCCCCAATGGGGTGGATATCGCGATGGGCGAGTTGCCAAAGGCTGGGCTCGTTATCCATCAGGTAATAGCGCGCGCCGCCGGCGTGGCCGAACTTGCGGACCAGTTGCTTGACCCGATCTTCCTGGCTTTGCGGATCGTCAGGAACCGAGGCGTCGTCCGGGTCGTTCTTGATGAACTTGCCGTCGAGTCCGACGCCGTTGCCGGCATCGATCAGGCCATTGACGTCGAAGTTTTGCTGCGGACCGTACTTGGCGATGGAGAAGCTGGCGAGCCGCGCGCGGTCCTTGCCTAGCTTGGCTACCCTGCCGATCATCGGGATGGTCAGCATGGGGACGGCTCCCCCCGCGCGGGTGAGCTCTACGAAGCGCTCGTTGAACTGGTCGTAGATGGCTTTCGGATCGACCGCCTGGCTTTCGAAGAACCAGTCGACGCCCGCGTTGCGGGCGTCGATTTTCCAGTTGTAGGTCGAGGCGCTGTTGCCGCCGGAACGGTTGATCGTTACGCGCAAGTCTTTCAGAGTTTCGGTCGTGCCGAAATTCAGGCCGTAGATCAGCGGGCTAATGGGATGGCGGTTGGCCCCGGCGTTCACAACGATGGTCACCGGTAGGGGCGTATTCTGCGCGCACGCGACGCCGGCGGTCGCGCCCGACCAGAGCAGCATCGCCAGCAGGATGCGCAGGCTAAGACGTCTGAGCTTGGGCATGCGGACTCCGTGAGTCGATATCGTTGTGTTCGAGTCCCCCCGCATGCCATACGTAGACGAAGATCGCGAGTATGACCGTGGTCTCGCCGGGCGTGAGCGTCAGCGGGTAGAACGGAGAAATCAGCAGAACATAGATGATGTAGTCGGCCAGGGCGCCGAGGAAGTCGTCCTCGACCTTGGTCCGCAGGCGCCGGTAGAAGGCCAGGCCGCGCAGCTCGACAAAGAGCCACAGCAGCGCGCCGCAGATGCCGTACTCGAAAATGATCCCCAGCCAGGTAATGTCGGACAGGAAAAAGGCGTGGTTGAAGTAGGCGATCAGGCTGTCGCTGCTTGTGGGGCTGATCGAACCTACGCCAAAGAGCCAGCGCAGCGGGCTGTCGCCAAGGAACCCGGTCGCCAACTGCATGGTAATCACCTTGACTTCGAGGCCGCTGTCGGCGCCGGTATCGAAGATGGTGGCCAGGTAGCCGACCGAGAATATACCTGCCAGCGCGACGGGAGCGAGCACCAGCAGCAGCAGCCGGGTCCGGGGCCGTGCCCAGACGATGGAGTTCAAGGCCACGACGCCTACGATGCCGATGATCATGGCGCGCGTCTTGACGATCAGGGCCGTGACGGCGAAGGCGACGAGCATGCCCAGCAGATAGCGCAGGCTGCGCTCGAACCATGCCCTGCGGTAGCAGAAGAACAGCATGACGATGGGAAAGTACATCGACATGCGCATGCGGTGGCCACGGTTGTCGCTGGAGAAGAATGGCTGGGCGTTGAGCGCGTAGGAGCCTTGATACCAACTGTCCGGAACCACGATCGCAAGCAAGATCAGGGCGGCGGACACGACGGCGCCCCAGAAGAGAAAGCCACGTTCCAGCTCATGTAGGGTCGGCTGCAAGATGAGTAGCAGGGCCAGGAATGAGAAGAAATACAGGAGTGGCAGCAGCTTGACCTGCGCCGTGATGCTGGTGAAAAAGCCCTCGTGGAAGTAGAACATCGCAGCAAGGCTCGGCAGCAGCAGCAGCCAGGCGAAGCTCAGGAGCATTTGCCGGCTCATGGGGAAGCGGGGGTGGCGCATCAGGTGAAGGGCCAGCGGCAGCGACAGTATGGGCCAGGCTTTGGACAGCGCCCAGAGCGGCATCAGTGCCTTGATGTAGTGAAAAGTCTGGCCGAACAGAGGCAGCACGGCAATCAGCAGCCACAGGATGCGCGGCCTGGCCGGGGCGGTCGAGAAAACAGGGGCGAGTTCGCCGTGAGAGGAGGCCTGGTCCGTCTCGGGCAAGCTCTCCGCCTGGCCGCGGGGATTCATGGCGATGGGGCGGTCGAGGGTCTTTAGTGGGTAGGGTTTACGTTATAGCTGTAGCCCACGGATTTGCTGAAAGGCACGGCCTGGTTCAGGTGCTGGTCCACCCACTGGTCGACCTCGGCGATCGAGGATTTCGGCACGAAGATCGTGTCGGAGGCCTGCAGGACCACTGCCTGGTTCGGATCGCCCGTGTGGGTCAGCGCGTCGATGTCGATGGTGCGCAGCATGGGGCGTCCGTCCACCGGGCTGCGCCGGATCAGCACGACTTCGTCGCTGCGTGCCGTATCTTTCATGCCGCTGGCGGCCGCGATGGCCTGGATCACGGTCATGTCTGCGCTGAGCGGCACCGCCCCTGGCTTTCCGACCTGGCCGTCCACGTACACATGGCCGCCGTATTTCGCGACTCGGACTGAGGCGTGCGCGTTGGCGACCACGTCGTTGGCCGCCAACGCCTTGTCGATGATGTCGGCGAACTGGGTGGTCGTGCGGCCGGCCGCCGGCAGCACGCCGGCCAGCGTCATGGTAAATGTGCCGTCGGGCGCCACAAGGCCATTCTGGTTCAGTTCGGAATTTAAGGGTAGGGTGATGGCGACGTCGTCCCCGGGCTGGATGAGATACTGCGCGGGGGCGGCGTTCACCCAGGTGGAGAAGTTGGCGGGCTGCTGATATTTCGCATCCACCCAGGTCGTGGAACAACCGGTCAGGCAGGTCGGCACCAGCGCCAGTGCGCAGACCAAGCGAAGTATCATCGGAACGCGTGGTGGGCGCATGCGCAGCCAACCTCTCAGGTTACCGTCAGACGGCGTGAAAAAAGCGCAACAATTAGCTGCAATCTATATAAAATGCCCCTCCAGTATACGTCATGGCCCATGCCATGCTCCGCGTTCGGCGAAGATGAGTCCGAGCATGCGGCGAAATACAATCCAAAGTCCGGTAGTTAAATCCCGTATGGTTATTTCCACTAGAGCGAGGCAAGACCGTAGGGAACTCGCCGGGCTGAGCTTCCGCGATTACCTCAATACTTTTTTCTATTACCGCAGGATCGCCATCGCAGTGTTCCTGTTCATCGCGGCGCTGGGTATCATCGTTGCGCTGCTGCGGCCCCCGCCGTACCAGGCTCAGGCGACGCTGCTTGTGTTGTTTGCCGGGTATTACGACCAGTCCAACGAGGTCAAGGGCATCCCGGTGGCCCCCGGCGTCGGCCAGCTGAACAGCGTCGAATCCCAGATCCTGAACAGTCCCGAACTGCACCGGGAGGTGGTCCACGCCGAACTCGGTCCCAACGCCAGCACGAAGGAGTTCGACAAGAAGTTGCAGGATTTTGAAAGCCACTTCCATCTCGAACAGAGCGACGTCTCCAATACGATCAAGCTGTCTTACTACGATGCCGACCCGCAACGGGCGGCCAGGGTGCTTTCCCTGCTGCTGAAGAATTATTTCAGCCAGCGCGCGGCCATCTTCACATCGGGCCGGGCCGCTATGCTGGCCGAGCAGCGCGACGCCGTTCGGGCCAAGCTAGACAAGGCCAATGCCGACCTGCTGGCCTTCCAGAAGGCGCATGGCATCGTCAACATTACTGACCAGATCAACCGCGCCGTGGCGCTGGAAAATCTGCTGCTCCAGCGCAAGCTGGAGAACGATGCCGCGCTGGTCCAGGACCGCAGCTCGCTTCAGACCATGCTGGTCGCCAGCCAGGACGTGCAGCCGACCATCATGCTGTTTACCGACAACACCCAGGCCGTGCAGGCGCTGGCCACGATGCAGATCTCGTTGATGCAGCTGGAGACGCGCCGTTCGGACATGGCGTCGCGCTACATGGACGGCTCGCCTTTCGTGCAGCAGCTCGACAAGCAGATCGCGGCTGTGCGCCTGAACATCGAGAAGCAGAAGCGGCAGCTGGCCAACGCCACGCGTTATGGTCACAACAGCTATTACGATACGGTCAGGGACAGGCTGACCAGCCTGCGGATCAATATTTCCGGAGAAATCGCCCGCCAGAAGGAACTGCAGGCCCAGCTCGCTCAGGCCCATGCCCAGTCGCAAAATCTGATCGCCATATCCGATCGGCTGCGTCAGATGCAGGCCGACCGCGATCTTCTGGCAGACAGCTATCGCACGAGATATCAACTCGTCGAGCAGGCCGACATCCAACAGGAACAGGCCAGCAACGCCAATAGCACCAACGTGCGCGTCATCCAGGCGCCGTTGCCGCCGACGCAGCGCAGCCTGACCCTGGGCTTGCTGATGGTGGCGAGCATCGTCGCCGCGCTGGTGGTCTCCATCCTTGCCGTGCTGGTGATGGCCAGCTTGCGCGAAACCTTTCTCAGCCCCGAACAGATCGAGCGCGCGCTGCTATTGCCCGTGCTGAGCGCGCCCATCATCGTGCGCCGCGCCATCGGCTATTTCGCGGCCCGGCGTGGGGCGGCGCCCGCCAAGCCGGAATCCGCGCCCCCACGCCGTTCCCGCAGCGGACTGAATTCCCGCATCGCGCATTCGGTCTACGGTCGCATGGCTTCCGTCATACGCGGCAGTTCGGACGCGACTTCCAAAGTCGTCATGCTGCTCGCCTCCGGCAAGAGCGAAGGCGTGCATCGGGTCATCCAGGGGCTGGCCGTCGAGCTGGAGCGCCGTTCCGCGCTTCCTATCGTGATCCTCGATATGGAGGCGTCCGTGGACGCCTCGGCTTACGGCCAGATCAACGATCAGGGGTTGATAGATTGGCAGGACGTCGAATTGGGCGGCGATGCGCTGTTCGCAAGCCGGTCAGAGGCAGTGCCGGACATCGATTTCCATCGGGTTGCCCGGCACAATATCGTGGTTGCGCGGCCCAAGCTTGAGGTGCAGGGACCCTCATGGCAGCATGCGGCCACGCTGTTCGGTGCGTTGCGCAAGGATCACGAATACATTTTGGTCCATGGGCCTTCGGCCAATCAGTCTTTCAACGGTATTGAAAATTCCGCGGTGGTCGACGCGGTAGTGCTGGTGGTTCGGGCCGAGGTCACGCGCAAGCCGATGATCCAAAACCTGAAGAGCCAGGTGCTGGATTCAGGCGGCAAACTCATCGGCGTCGCCATGACTTACCGCCACGTCTACATTCCCGGGTTTCTCTACCGGCTCTTTTTGAACCGCTAATCCGAGTGCCATGCCCCAGATCAGTGCGATCCTGCCTCTCAAAACTAGTGGCCGACACTATGCCGACAATATCGGCCGCTGCGACATCCTGTTTTCGTCGCTGCGCCATTTTGCATCGCCGGACCTTTTCTCCCGCTTTGTACTGGTCGTGCCGCACGACGAAGTCGAGGAGGTCAAGGGCTATGCCAAGGCCTGGTCCGACTTTCCGATCGAGGTCGTCGACGAGTCCCTGCACATGGGCATCTTCGCCGAGTTTTCGCAGCGGCATCAGATTCGCAACTGGCATCGCCAGCAGATCATCAAGCTCTATGCACCGGCCTTGATCGATACCGAGTTTTTCCTGGTGTTCGATCCGGACTGCTTCGCTACGCATCCCCTGTCGGTGGACACGCTGATCGTCGACGGCAAGGCCTTGACGCATTACATGCCGCGCACGGCCGAACCCTCCTTCTGGCAGGCCTCGGCCAAGCTGCTCGGCATCGATCCGCATCTGGAGCGCACCGGCCTGTGGTGGACGCCGGCCATTCTGTCGCGCACCCTGTGCCTGAATCTGCATCGCCGTCTTGAGACCCAGTTCGGCCAGGATTGGCGGCGCGTGCTGCTCAGCAATTACACGCTCGACTGGACCGAATACACGCTCTACTGGCTCGTCGCCGAGCAAGACGGGCTGTTGGACCGTTACCATACTGCCTGCCGGCCGGGGCAGCGGACGCTGCACGCCAGAGAGAGCGTCTGGTACGCCAAGCATATGGAAAGCTGGGATGTCGCCCGCCAATTCGCGCCGGACAGCGACGGGTTATTCGCATTGGTGCAGAGCAATACTAAGATCCCCCTGCAGCAGGTGGCGCGCAAGCTGTCGCCGTATTTTCCCATCAAGATCCAGCCCTACGAACGCCGCGTCGACTGGGCCTTGAAGACGGCCGAACTGTACTCGGCCGTGATGCGCCGCGGACTCAAGCTGCTGCGCCACTCGCTCGGACGGTAAAGGCCGAGCAAGCGCTTCCTAAATCGCCGGCTTTGTCCGCGCATTTTCTTCTTGCACATCTATGAACCGGCTCTACACGCTTGGTGTCTTGTTGATCGGTCTGGCTGGCGCGTTTGCCGCGGCGCCCCTTGCCGTCGCGCAGCCTTCGCCTGCCTTCATCGCCAAGCGCGAGGCCTTCATCGACCAGCTCATGAAGCGCATGACCGTCCAGGAAAAAATAGGCCAGCTGCGCCTGCGCAGCCTGGAGGCGGGCGCGCATCCCGATCGAGCCGGCTTCGAGAAAGAGATCAGCGACGGTCGCGTGGGCGGCATCTTCAACACGGTTGTCCGCCCCGACATCCGCGTGCTGCAGGAAGCGGCCATGCGCAGCCGCCTGAAGATTCCCTTGTTCTTCTCGTTCGATGTCATTCACGGGCAGCGCACCCTATTTCCCGTCGGGCTGGGGCTGGCTTCGACCTGGGACTTGGACGCCGTCCACACCATGGGGCGCATTTCGGCCATCGAAGCCAGCGCTGACGGCTTGAACCTGACGTATTCGCCCATGGTCGACATTTCGCGCGATCCGCGCTGGGGCCGAAATTCTGAGGGCTTCGGCGAAGACACGTACCTGACTTCCAGGATCGGCGCCGCCCTGGTGAAGGCCTATCAGGGCGACGACCCCTCCCAGCCGGGCCACATCATGGCCACGGTCAAGCACTTCGCCCTGTACGGCGCCGTCGAGGGCGGGCGCGACTACAACACCGTGGACATGAGCCCGCAGCGTATGTACCAGGATTATTTCCCGCCCTACAAGGCGGCCATCGACGCCGGAGCGGCCGCGGTGATGATCGCCCTCAACAGCGTCAACGGCGAACCCGCCACGTCGGACAAATGGCTGCTGCAGGACGTGCTGCGCAAAGAGTGGGGTTTCAAGGGCATTACCATCAGCGATCACGGTGCGATCATGGAACTGATCAAGCACGGCGTGGCCGCTGACGGCGAGGACGCCGCGCGCAAGGCTGTCCAGGCGGGTACCGACATGAGCATGAGCGACACGATTTACGGCACCAATCTCATGCCTTTGCTCAAGAGCGGCAAGATCGGCATGGCCGACATTGATCGGGCCTGCCGCGACGTGCTGCGCGTCAAGTACGACCTGGGTCTTTTCAAGGACCCCTACCGCAACATCGGCACGGCGGCGGACGATTTGCCCGACTCTTTCGCCGAGAGCCGCCTGCATCGTCCCGCGGCGCGCGAGGTGGCGCGCGAGAGCCTGGTATTGCTCAAGAACCAGGGCTCGGTCCTGCCGCTGAAGAAGGCCGGCACCATCGCCCTGGTCGGCCCGCTGGCCGACGACCAGGTCGACATGATGGGCAATTGGGCCGGCGCCGGTCGCGCTTCCCAGACCATTACCTTGCGGCAAGGCATCCAGAACATCGTGGGCGGCAAGGTGCGCCTGATCTATGCCAAGGGTTCGGACATCACCGACGATCCCGACATGGTCAAGTACCTCAATCTGTACAAGAACGACGTGCAGGTCGACGGGCGCAGCGAAGCGGACATGGTCAAGGAGGCCGTCGATGCCGCCAGGCAGGCCGACGTTATCGTGGCCGCGGTAGGCGAGTCGCAGGGCATGGCCCACGAGGCGTCCAGCCGCAGCGACATCACCATACCGCCCGTGCAGGAACGCCTGCTCAAGGCCCTGAAGGCGACCGGCAAGCCCCTGATCATCGTGTTGATGAACGGCCGTCCGCTGGCGCTGCCATGGGAAGCCGAGAATGCCGACGCGATGCTCGAAACCTGGTTCTCCGGCACCGAAGGCGGGAACGCCATCGCCGACGTGCTGTTCGGCGACATGAATCCCTCGGGCAAGCTGCCCGTGACCTTTCCGCGAGCGGTGGGTCAGATCCCGTTGTACTACAACCATCTGCCCACTGGCCGGCCTTTCGACCCGGCCCATCCCGACAAGTACACCTCGCGCTACTTCGACATCACCAACGGTCCGCTCTATCCCTTCGGCTACGGCCTGAGTTACACGAATTTCTCCGTTTCCGACATTAAGCTGTCGGCGCCTACGATGAAGGCCGGCGGCATGCTCAAGGCCAGCGTCACCGTTACCAATACGGGTGATCGCGAAGGCGCGACGGTGGTGCAGCTCTATCTGAACCAGCCCGTGGCGTCGATCAGCCGTCCGGTACAAGAGCTGCGAGGCTTTCGCCGCATCGATCTGAAGCCCGGCCAGTCGCGCGAAGTGAGCTTCGACATTACCGATGACGATCTGGCTTTCTACAACCAGCAGATCAAGCGCGTGGTCGAGCCTGGAAAATTCAACGTTTACGTCGGCTTGGACTCCGCTTCGGTGAAGGCGACGAATTTCTATCGGCTTTAAAACGCATGTTTGCATACAGCGTGTTGCCGGTTCCGGCGTTTGGGTTAGGTTTGTGCGCCTGGTTGAGCGGCCCGGGCCTAGATTCGCCTGCCCTGAATTTTTCTTCTTTTTCTAGACCTCGATCATGCAAGCCATTAGAGATTTGTTGGCGGGTGCGGCGGCCGCGATTCTGCTGTCTGGCTGCATTGACGTACGACGATGATTGGCATCATCACTATCCTCCCGCAGGCGCGTCAATGCGATTCAAGCCGCTCGGCCCGCTTATTGATCAGACTATTCCTAGTGGATCGGGGGGGGGCGAGATACACTTGGTCATTGAATCGATGGTGCCGCGATCGCCCAGTACTCTCTGATGACCGACATGGCCACCTCTGCGCAATCCGGTCGTCTCGGCCACATTGATGCCATGCGTGCGCTTGCTGTGTTGCTGGTGCTGTGGACGCACTACGCGGAACTCTACGCGCCGATAGCCGGCGCGCACCAATGGCTCGACACGCTCCAGCGGGTCGTGGATTTCGGCCGCATCGGCGTG
Organism: Bordetella sp. FB-8; assembly: GCF_000382185.1. Taxonomy (NCBI): domain Bacteria; kingdom Pseudomonadati; phylum Pseudomonadota; class Betaproteobacteria; order Burkholderiales; family Alcaligenaceae; genus Bordetella; species Bordetella sp. FB-8. Next base: position 1,732,520 of record NZ_KB907784.1, read on the forward strand.
GTGATGTTCTTCTGCATCAGCGGCGTGTTGATCCCGACCAGCCTGCGCGGCCAGCCTGGCGGCGGCACGCGGCGGTTTCTCGTGCGCCGCTTCTTCCGGCTGTACCCGGCGTTCTGGGTGTCGGTGCCGCTTGGGTATCTGGTGTATTGGACGCTGTTCGGAAATCATCTGAGCGGCGCGGGTCTCGTGGCGAACTTGACGATGATCCCGACCGCTTTCGGCGCCCAACAGGTGATGGGTCTTTACTGGACGCTAGAGACCGAACTGTATTTTTATGTGCTGTGCCTCGTGCTGTTTTGGCTGGGCGTGCTGCATCGGATGCGCGGCCTGCTGCTTACGAGCGCCGTATTGCTTGCCGCATTCGTCATTGCCGCCATGCTGCACGTGATACCGGACGCCGCTCCTGGACAGTACAAGGGCATGCTGTACCACCTTGCCATCATGTTCTGGGGCGCGTGTTTTCGGCAGGCTTATGTTACCCCCGCCGCGCGCATAGGATTCAGGCTAGGCAAATGGGGCCTGACGCTCACGTACCGCGCGGCGGTCACGCTGCTTGCTGCGCTGATCGCGGCCGTTGCGTTGCTGATGGCCGCGGTCTACTGGCATCGGCACGACGATGCGCATGTGTTCGTGTCGATCAGCTATATCACGGGTATGGGCCTTTTCGCATTGTTTGCGACAGTGCTCAAGATACGCGTGCGTTTTCTGGTGTGGCTCGGCGAAATCAGCTATTCGGTCTATCTATTACATGGGATTCCGGCCTATCTGCTGTTCTGGTTCTGCCTGGTGCACGGCCTGGTGGGCGCACCGCTCGACATCTATATGGCGGCTCCGCTACCCGTGGCGATTGCCTTGTCGTGGGCCTGCTATCGTTTCATCGAGTTAAAGGGTATTGCGTTTGCCCGTCGGCTTACCTCAGGCGCTGAGGAAACCGGAAAGCGCGGCCTGAGATACGAAAAATAAAGGGAAAATAGTGCTGAACTCTATTGTGCGGAGCATAGCTAGAATAAAACAGGGATTTATCGATCCCCTGCGGCTCTATGCAAAATGGGAGCAGACTCACCTGAGAAGGCTTCTGGCGTATCTGGAAGTCGATTGCGTTTTTGACATTGGTGCCAATCAAGGTCAATACGCCATGATGCTCAGAAAACAGGCGGGGTTCAAGGGGTATATCTTTTCGTTCGAACCCAACCCGGATCAAGCCGCCCTCGCGCGCAAGCGTGCCGAGGGCGATGATAAATGGATTGTCAGCGAACTGGCGATTTCCGATCGGGACGGAACTGCCGAATTCAATGTGATGCAGGCGGATCAATTCAGTTCGCTGAGCACCCCCTCCCATGAAGACGTCAAACTGTTCACCGAGATGAACGCCATCCGTAAGACCATTACCGTGCAAACGGAGCGTCTCGAGACGGCTTTGCGCAGACTCCAGGCTGAATACGGATTTGCGAGGCCTTTCCTGAAAATGGATACCCAGGGGTACGACGTCAAGGTCGTCAAAGGTTCCTCGGAGAGCGTGCGCGAATTCCTCGGCTTGCAGAGTGAACTGGCGATCGTCAAAACCTATGCGGATTCCGTGGATTTCAGGGAGGCGATCACGGAGTACGAAAACCACGGCTTTACGCTCAGCGCATTTGTGCCGAATAATTCCGGCCACTTTCCGATCTTGGTGGAAGTCGATTGCATAATGGTCAGGTCCGACTGCGCTATTTCGGCACTGTGACAGCGTCCTGGGCCTCCAGCGGCGACTGTAGATCCCGCTCGTCCAATTCCCACACGATGAGCTTGGGCGGCGTCTGGGCATAGGCAGTACTGGTGAAATAGGCTTGCGCCGATCCGCCGAACTTGCCGCCGTCGCGCGCGAAATTTCCCACGCCCGTTCCCAATGCCAGCGCGAGCTGGGGTACGAAATCGGACGTGGTTGAATACGAAGTGCCTATCACCGCGACATTCGGCAGGTCTTCGTCGCCGAACAGATCGTCAGCCGAGGAGGCCGCCTTGGCCACTGGAATGTAGCGGCGGCTGGCCACGATCTCGGGCGCTGGCTGCCAGGAAGGCGGCAGGTCGTCCAGCCCGGCTAGGCGTACCAGGTCGCCCGGCCGGCGCGCCGCAGGCTCGTCTTCGACCCGATAACCGGCCTTGCTCGAACCCAGAGGCACGCCCATGGCGCGGATGCGCTTGGCCACGGTCCGCGCCGCGGCGCCGGCTCCGTCCTGCGTCCAGTGCGTGTCGGTGCGGAAAAATGCGTCGCCCGGCACACTGCGCAGCGCCGCGCTCAGGTCAACGGCCGGCACGCCTTCGGCGGTCAGGCGCGATAGCCAATCGTCCAGGCGTGAATTCAGCGAGGCCGGGCGGTACAGGCTGCACAGATGCTGCTGCTCGATGCGCGACTTGTCGGGCACCACGGCGACGAGCAACGCAATGCCATGCCGAGCCAGCGCGCGCTGTACGGCGGAGACTGTCGCAGCGCGCGTGTCCAGATGACTATCGCCATCGGCATACACGTTCAGTTCGTCGCGCAGGAAGAGCCAGCCAGGGCAGCCCTGCCGCACGCGCGGCCCCAGGTCGCGCAGCGTCAGCCAGCTCAGCGCGCGCTGCGTGCGAGCCGCAGCGGAAGCAAGCGGCGTGTTGGCCATGCGTGCGGCAAGTTCTTTCGACACCTTGCCGTCCAGAATACTGGCCTTGGTCGCGGCCTGAGGCAGCAGCGCCCTGGTTGCCGATGCGAACCAGATATTGGAAACCAGGCCCCCGAACATGAAGACCATCAACGCGACAGCTGCGATCTTGCCGGCGCCCGTGGCGGGCAATTGAGGTAGCGGCTTGGGATCTTCCATGGCGTCAGAATTGGAAGTAGAGGAAAGGCACCGAACCGCGCGCGGCGATCAGCCCGAACGACAGCAGGAAACCCGCCAGCGGCCACGCAGCCTGCCACAGCCGGCGCAGCGCCGTGTCGGGCAGGCTCTCCCAGCGCTGTTGCCACAACGGCAGCAGCACGCAAACGATGCCCAGGCCGGCAGCCAGAGCATGCAACGGCCGCAGCAGCACGTGTATTCCATCGCTCAGGCCTATGCCGTTCAAGCCGAATTGACCGCGGTACATGGCCATGGCCGCGTGAAAGCCCACCGCGCGGAAAAGCGTCCAGGCCAGCATGACGAAAACCAGCGTCAACACATGCGATAGCCACGATGGCACAGCCGGCATGCCGAAATTGCGCCACAGACGCGCCACCATCAGTGCCACGCCATGTGCGATGCCCCAGAGCAGGAAGTTCCAGCTGTCGCCGCCGTGCCAAAGACCGGCGATGGCCATGGTCAGCAGCACATTGCGGTAAGCCCGCCATTCGCCATGGCGGTTGCCGCCCATTGGTATGTACAGGTAGTCGCGTATCCAGCTCGACAAGGAGATGTGCCAGCGGCGCCAGAAGTCCTGGATGCTACTGGCCAGGTAGGGGTGGTTGAAGTTCTCGGGAAATCGGAAGCCCAGCATTTGGCCCAGGCCTATGGCCATGGCGCTATAGCCCGCGAAGTCGAAAAAAAGCTGCAGCGTGTAGAAGCCGCAGCCTAGCCAAGCATCGGCCAGCGTGGGCGAGTGCAAGGAGAAAATGGCGTCGACGATGGGCGAGAGCGTATCGGCCACCAGCACTTTCATGCTCATGCCCACCATCAGCCGCCGCGCGCCGGCGGTGAAACCGTCCCAGCCTACCGTGCGCGAAACCAGCTCGCGCTTGACCCAGGCATAGCGAATGATAGGCCCGGCGATCAGGTGCACGAACATGCCCTGGTACGCCCCGTAGCGGATGACGCTGTGGTCGGCCTGCACGGTGCCGCGCTGCACGTCGATCAGGTAGGAGATGGATTGCAGCACGATGAAGGACAGCCCGATGGGCAGCACGACGCGCTGCCAGGCGATGGGTCCCGCGTGGCCCAGCGCCAGCACGCTGTCCAGGCTGTCGACCACGATGTTGGCGTACTTGTACCAGCACAGAGTCAGGACATTGACGATGATGAAGAACGCCAACCAGCAGCCCCGCGCGCGCCGGCTGGGCGCCTTGTCGATAACCATTCCGCCCAGCCAGCCCCAAAAGGTCAGGGCGATGAAAAGCAGCAGGAAGACCGGGCTCCACCAGCCGTAGAAAAACCAGCTGCAAAAAAGCAATACGCCATTGCGCCAGCGTGCTGGCGACAGGACGTAGATCGCCAGGAAGACTGGCAGGAACAGCGTCAGGAATTCAAGGGACGCAAAGACCATGTACAGACTCTCGGCTTATTTCTTCTTCGCGCTTGTTTGAACGAGCTGCCGGACGGCGGAAAGCTTCACGATGGCCTGCGCGATGTCCGCGCCCCAGTACTTGTAGCCCAGCGGCGTCAGATGCACCCCATCGATCGTCACCCATTGGCCGGGCTTGGAAAACGTCAGCGAATCGACATAGCTGCAGGGCGCGACATTGGCCGCCAGGAATGACGAGAGATATTTCACCCGGGCATAGGTTTTGCCGTACTTGCCGCCCTCGGATCCCCAGGCCGGCCCCACCCAGACGCAGGCGGTCTTGTGCGCAGCCAGGTTGCGGGTCAGGGCCGTGACCTGCTGCCAGGCCCAGGCCTTGGGGAAATCGTCCTTGCCATAGCCACTTATTGTGTCGCCCAGTACGATGACGACGAGGTTGGCTTTGTCGGCGGCGATCAACTGATCGACCGGCACGGTCTTGGCGTTGGAGAGCTTGATCAGCGGCGCCTTGCCGCTGCGCTTGGCGCCGCCGCAGGTGCCCGGCACGGAACTCACCCAGTCGCCCGGATTGCTGCCGCATACCCCCAAGGTATGCACTTGCGCGCCGTCCGCGATCAAGCGATCCTGCAGCGAGTCGATGAGATAGCCGGGAGAACTCAAATGGCTGTCGCCTATCATGAGTATGCTCAGGCCGGCGAGAACTGAAGCAATCATGGCCCCTCTCCTGAATTAAAATGTCCGGATTCCCTACCCGCGCCTTTCCGAGCAGCCGACATGCAGATTCTTTCGACGCTTTCGCACATGCAGGCTGCTGCGCTGGGCCGCCGCGTATTGGTGGTGTTGCTGCTCTGCCTGTTGCCCTGGACGGCCTGGGCGCAAAGCATGGCGATCACGTTCGACGACGGACTCGATCCGCGCGTCGAACCGCGCGCGGTTCGGTGGAACGCCACCATACTCGATGCGCTGGCCAAGCACCACGTGCGTGCCATGTTCTTCCCGGCCGGCGTCGTGGTGGACAGCCCTGGAGGGCTGGCGCTGGTGCGCGCCTGGGGCCAGGCTGGCCACGCCATTGGCAACCATACCTACAGCCATCAAGGCTTTCTCGACACCGAGTCGCCCGAAGACTTTATGCAGGACGTGATGCATGAGCAGGCATTGCTGGGCAAGATGCCCGGCTGGTGCCCGCGCCTGCGCTTTCCCTATCTCAATGAAGGCAACACGCCCGAACGCCGCAATCAGCTGCTCCAATTGCTGGCCCAGCATGGCTACGGCGAAGCGCCGGTCACCATCGCCATCGACGATTGGAATTACAGCGAACGCTACCTGGCCGCGCTCAAGCGCAACCCCGCCCTGGACATCGCGCCCTATCGCAAGGCTCTCCTCGAACGCCTGAAGCAGGAAGCCGACAAGCAGGCGGCATACTGGCGCCGGCAGCTGGGCCGCAGCCCAGTGCATGTGCTGTTGCTGCACACCAATGGGCTGAACGCGGCCCTGCTGCCCGATATTTTGTCGATGTTCGAAGCCGACGGCTGGACTTTCGTCGACCCGGCCCAGGCCTTTACCGACTACATCTACCAGCGCGGCTACCCCGCCAACGGTGCCCTGGTGCCGATTCCCGTTCCTGCCTGCCGCTGACGCGCCGCGCCTTGCCCCCGGGGCCCGGCGCTTAGTGCGCCACCGTATCGGTCGCATAGAAGATCCGCGAGCTCTGTCCTGCCGGAACGAGAAATACCGTATACCGTTGGCCGGCCACGAGCGTGCCCAGATTCAGCGGCTGGCCGACGGGCCGGCCGCCGCAGTTCAACTGCACGCTCAAGGCGACCGGATTGATCTGGCGCCGCTTGCTTTGCCCTTCGGGTACCTGGTCCAGCAGCACGATGTCGCGCCCCGCAACCTTCAAGGCGGGAGTGGCGCAATGGGCGTCGAGATTGTAGAGCGCCACCGAGGCCTTGAGCGCGTTGAAGTCGTCCGGCTTCTCGCGCACCGTCACGATGTCCAGCCCTTTGTTGGCGTCATCCAGCGCGATCAGGCTGATGAACTCGCCGGGCTGCGCCGTGGCGGAGACCTTCTTCTGGCTCGCCTGGCCGCGCGTCATCGTGCCCGCGATGGGTTTGCCCGCGGCGATGGGCAGGAAGTCGGAGGCCGGCTTGGCGGCATCCAGCGTCAGGCGCGCGTTCGACCCCTGCGCGGTCACCTCCACCGGCTGCGAACCGCCGTTGACGAAACGGACGAAGGATGAATCCTCCGCGGGGCCGGTTGGGTACAGCGCAATATCGGCCGCCAACGCCGTAGTCGGCAGTATCGCGGACAGGAGGAGGCTGGACAGGATTTTTTTCATTGTTTTTTCAAGTTGAGAACGACAGGTGAGGCTTGCAGGGCGGCAACGATGTCCTTGGCCCAAGAGGCATAGCCCGACATCAGGTAGTGTTCTCCGTCCCGCGTCTGCCACTGTCCGGGTTTGGCGAATTTCGTGGAATCGATGTAGGCGCAAGGCGCGACGTTATCCGCCAGAAATGCGTTCAATTCCCTGACCCGATCGTCGCTCTTGGCGAATTGCCCCCCGTTGTTGCCCCACCCCGGCCCCACCCAGACACAGGCCGTATGTGTGGCAGCGACGGCCTTGGTCAGGCTGGTAACCTGCTGCCAGGCCCAGGCCTTGGGAAAGGCGGCCTTGTCATAGGAGCCCATGGTATCGCCCTCGACGATGACCAGCAGGTTGGGCCTGTCGGCCTGGATCAACTGGGCGATGGGCGTGGTATGGGCCTCGGTCCCCAGCACCACGGCCGGACGGCGGTCGACCTGGTCGGCGCCACAGACGACCGACGTGGTCTTGATCCAGTCTCCCGGGGGGGCGCCGCAAGCGCCGATCGAGTGGACGTGCGCGGCACCCGCGGCCAGCAGATCCTTCTGGAGCGGCTCGCGCAGATATTGGGACAAAGATAGATGGCTCTCGCCTACGACCAGTAGAGAAAGCCCCAACAAGGCGGAAGCTACGGGCATGGAGACTCCGAATGATGGGTTGTATGGCCGTGCGCGGCGTCAATGCTTAGCGTGTTGGACAAGCTGCTGAACCATGGGAAGTTTGACGAGTGCCTGCTCGATGTCGGCGCCCCAGTACTTGTAGCCCGTGACCGTCAAGTGCTGGCCATCTACCGTGGCCCATTGGCCGGGCTTGGAAAACGTGAGCGAATCGATGTATTGGCAAGGCGCGACGTTGGCCGCCAGGAAAGACGAGAGCAGCTTCACACGTGAGAACGTCTTGTGGTATTTGCCGCCCTCGGTGCCCCAGTTGGGGCCCACCCAAACACAGGCCGTCTTGTTCGCAGCCAGATCCTTGGTGAGGGCCGTTACCTGCTGCCAGGCCCAGACCTTGGGGAAATCGTCCTTGCCATATCCCCCTATGGTGTCGCCCATGACGATGACGACCAGATTGGCCTTGCTGGCGGCGATCAGTTGATCGACGGGCTTGGTCCTGGCCTCGCGCTGCGCGGCCCCTGGCGCCTTGCCGTTGCGCACGACTCCGCCGCACGTGCCGGGCACGGAACTCACCCAGTCGCCCGGTATGCTGCCGCAGACGCCATAAGAGCTTACCTGGGCGCCATCGGAGATCAGACGGTCTTGCAAGGTATCGGAGAGATAGCCTGGTTCCCCTACGCCTAATTGACTGTCGCCGACGATGAGGATGCTCAGGCCAGCGAGAATGGAAGCAAGCATGACTCTATTGTTCCTGAAAATAGCGTTTATTGGTTGTTGCTGTAGGGGGACTGGTACGACATGACCGGAAGGTCCATGGCCTGCGTCTGCGGATAGAAGCTGTAGCGCAGGTACAGGCCCGCCGCCCACTGCCGGTAGCCCGATGCGTTATTCAGTCCTGCCATTGCGCCCATGGTCAGATGGTTGCTGAAGCGGTACTCCGCCGCGGCAGATAGGTTGTAGCCTACGCCGGTCGAGGACTGCGAGGGATGGACCGCGCCGTCGGCCAAACCCAGAGCGCTGGCGGCCGAAACGGCCGCGAGTTGCATGGCGCTATTGGTCGGGTAGTACGGCGAGCTGCTCTGGTTGTAGTGTTGCAGGCCCAAGGCGCCTTGCAGCTTGTAGCTCCAGAGACCCGAACGCTCCGCCCAGGTCACCGGCACGCTCAGCGAGTAGAACTGCTGCGGGCTGAAGTAGCCGCCGTTGCCGTAGGTAAAGGCGTTTTCGTTCTTGTTGTAGAACATCCCGCCCAGGTTCACTCCGACGGACAGCATGCGGTTGTCGGTACGCTGCAGGTACTTGTAGGCGCCAACCCCGATTTCAGCGGCGGTGTTGGACGCGACATTCTTGCCGTTCAGGTACTTCACCGATCCGTAGCCGTAGATACCGTAATCCTGATTGTCCACGCCGAACGAACCGCGCACTCCTGTCGCCGTGACGCCGCCCCAGGTCAATCCGGTACGCGGATCGCGTGAACCGGCAAAAGAGGTAATGCTGTCGGTCACGGCCCGGCGCGATAGGTCCACGCTATACCAACTGCCCTGGCTCGGATTGATGGCACCCTTGAGCTTGACGCCGCCGACGATATTGGTCACCTGGAAACCCAGCGGGGTGGTGCCGATGTCGGCCATCCAGTTCTTGGCTTCGTAGCCCACCGCCAGGCCGAATCCATGGGCGCTCTGCGAACCCACCGGACCCAGCCCCTGGCGCAAGGCGATCGGGCCGCTGCCGAACTGGCTGCTGCTGTAGACGTCGGAGCCTGGTGTGCCGCTCTCGAGCTGAACCGGTGTCACGCGCAGGGACAGCTTGCCGTTGCCCACCGGAATCAGGCCTTCCAGGGGTTCCTGTATGTCGGTCAACTGGCTGGTGCCGTTGGCACCGTTGTTCGACGAGACGAACAGGCCCCCCCGGATTTCGGGCGAGTTCTGCGCGCGGATGTCGCTCAACTCCCTGCGCATGGAATCCAGCGATGACGGATCGTCCGGTCCCGTTATCGTGACCTTGTCCTGCGACGCTTGCGTGTCGATGGGCGTGCCCGGCACGGACGGATGGGAAGACGAACGCAAGGACGAGCGGCCGTAAGGCGCCGCCGACGCCACGACAGGCGGGCCGCTGTTCGCGGAAGCCATCCCCGATGCTACGCGCTGACTGGCAAAAGGATTGGCGCTGGCTTGAGACTGAGCGCCGCGGGAGTCTGCAAAAGGATTGCTCCCCACGGCGATGCCGCCGCCATCTGCTATCGCATCCGGTTGTCCCGACTGCCCTAAGCGCTTTTCCTTGGCCGCGATGGCCGATTCCAGCAGCGACTGCGCCTGGCCGGTCTTGCCCTGCATGGCGTAGATACGCGCGGCGCCGGCCAGTATGTCGGGATCGCCCGGCGCCTGGGAAATGGCCTGATTCAGCGCCGTATCCGCTGCCCCGTAGTTGTCGGCCTGCGTTGCCGCCAGCGCCACGCCCAGTTGCAAGCCCGGATTGCCGGGGTCGTTCTTCAAGGCCTGCTGGTAGAGGGACAGCGCCTTGTCGTACTTGCCGTCGGCGGCGTACATGCGCGCCAGTGCGGCCGTGGCCAGGCTATCGTTGGGCCGTTTGGCCAGGACTGGCGCCAGCGTGTCGTAGGCGCCCGCCAGATCGCCGCGTTGGCGCTGCGCATCGGCCTGCCGTACGATGTAGAGGTAGTTCAGATCGTTCAGCTGGCTGCGTTCGTCTGCCGTCAGGGTCCGGCCCTGAAGCTGGTGTATCACGCTCGCCGCCTGGGCGTCGTGGCCGGTCTTGAGCAGCAGGCCCGCGTAAGGCAGCAACACGTCGGGACGGCTGCCTTGCAGGCCGTTGGCCATCTGCGTGCGCAGCAAGCTGAAGCCGTGCTCGGTATCTCCCGCGTCGACATAGGCCTGGGCAAGGCTGCCCAGCATCGCCGGGTTGTGTCCCGCCGCGGGTTCGAGCGTGGTCAACAAGGCCCGTGCGTCCTGCGTATTCCCGTCGAGAGCCATTTTGTCCGCTTTGGCCACCTGGATCTGGAAGGCCACTTGCTGTCCAGTGGCCACCATGGCCGGCGTGCGCGCCGACGCGGGAACCCGTGCCAGCGTATCCTGGGCCTTGGCCCAATCGCCCATCTGCATCGCGAAGAGCGCGCTGGCATAGAGGACATCCGGATCGTCCGGGTTAGAGGCCAACATACCGTCGACGAGCGACTGTGCCTTGTCCCGCCTGCCGTTCTTCAGATCGAAGCGTGCCAGGTCTAGGCGTATCCAGGGGTTGCTGGGGTCTTCACGTTGCGCCTGGTTCAGCGCCAGGCGGGCGCCGGCCAGGTCGCCGCGCTGCTCGGCGGCCTTGGCCCGGCCGGCGGCGACGGCGGCCCGCAGGCGGTCCATGCCGCCGATGCTGGCCTGTTGTTCGGGCGTCATCCGATTGACCCACTGCATGGCCTGATCGGCGCGGCCGCTCTGTGCCATGACGCTGACCAGGCCGTTGACGGCCTCGCGGTTGTTCGGATTCGTAGCTAATACGCCGCGGTATATTTTTTCGGCGTTGGTCAGGTCACCCTGCGCCGCGTAAAGCCGGCCCATGGCATTGCGAGCGCCCGGTTCACGCGAATCCAGCCGCACCGCCTTGTCCAGCAGTTGACGCGCCCGGCCGTAGTCGCCCGCATCTTGCAATCCATTGGCCTGATTTACCAGGGCCCAGTAGTTCGCGGAGTTCAAGGCATGGGCCCAATTGGGACCCGCATTCGGGCGCGACACGGCGCGCGCGAGTAGCGTCTGGGCCTGCGCGAGATTGTTCTGCTGCATACGCACCAGGCCCAGGCCGCCCAGCGCATCAGGGTTGCCGGGATTGTCGTGCAGCACGTCGGTGAAATTCTGCTCGGCCGTGTTGAGGTCACCACCCTTGAGCGCCGCGAAACCTCGTGTCAGCCGCGGGTCCATGGTTGGCCCGGCGTGGCCGCCGGTCAACGCCACGGCCGGCCGTGGCTCCATCATCTGATGGCGTATGGCATCGTCGTCCGGATGTTGTTTGAGATAGGCCTCGAACCAAGGTTTCTGCTGCGCGGTAGGCGGCCCTATCCACGTCAGCACGGACCGCCAGGCTTCGGTGGCCGCCCCGCCGATGTCGGGGCGGGTTGAAAGTTTTTCCAGCAGGCTGATACCGGCCGCGCGCTGCTTCTCGTCGCGTACCATGTGCTGAGCCAGCGGCAGCATGATGGCAGGGTCGTTCGGCCGCTCGGCATTAAGGCGTTGCAGGCCTTCGATAGCCTGGCTCGTGCCGCCTTTGGAATAGCCAAGATAAGTGTAGTACTCCACCGCCAGATTGCCCTGCGGCGCCCTGCCGCCCAGGGCGCGGTTGTATACCGCAATCGCCGCGTTCAGGTCGGCCGGATCGTTCTTGTTGCTGGCGTCCTGCGCCATTCGGCGCGCCTTGGCCAGCAAGGACTTGCCCGGCTCCACGGCCAGGCGTACGTCCTGATCCAGCAGGAGTACAAGACGGCTGTTCGGCGCGACCGCGCGCAGCTTGGCCAAGTAACCGTTCGCCTGCGATATCTGGTGCTTGTCGACGGCGATAGAACCCATGCCAAAGAGCGCATCTGGCTGATTGGGTTCGGTCAGCAGCAACTTGGACCAAGTCTGCGCGGCCAGGTCGTCCTTGCCCTTGGACTGCCAATAGTGGCCCTGCTTGAGCAGCGTGTTGGTCGCATCGTCCTGCGCCCATCCGGAATGGCTGACTGATGCGGCCAGCAATCCCAGGGCCCAGGCCTGACGGCGGCTTACAAACATAGGGACTCCCAAATGCTCGTCACAAGCGTTGTTCGGCCTGTTGCTTCGCCGCTTGCTGCTTCACTAGCTGCTGCTGCCGCGCGCGGGCTTGGGCTTCGGCCTCGGCCTGCCGTCGCAGATGATGGCGCCGGTAGGCCGACAAGAGAGCAATCACGATCAAGGCCAGCAGGATGATACCCAGTATCCGCAGCACCAGAGCCAGCGACAATCCCCATGTCGAAAGCCACCAGTCGACACGACGGACCAGGTCGAGCCGCCCGACGTAATACGTGTGCTCGCCCACCAGCGAATCGACAGTCTTGCCACGGATGGAGACCAGGCTGCCCTGGATGTGCTGGTTCTCGTAATCCCGGCCGCCCAACAAGGCCGACACGGCGTCCTTCAGTCCATCGGGCTGGTTGCTGGCCAGCATTACCACGCTGCGGTTCTTGCCCGTGGGCGACTCGAAACCGGCCAGCACGGCACTCACGCCAGGACTGGTATAGGCCAGAGACAGACGGCTGGGTTCGGTATCCTGGCGTGGATCCGAATGAAACCAGCCCAGCACGCGGTGCGGCAGGTCCGAGATGGAGAAGCGTGCACTATGATCGTAAGTGGCGGGCATGTTCTGCGCCCAGCCCTTGAGCCAGGCTTGGTCGGAGCCGGACGCGATCACCAGGATGTCCTTGTTGGACGGTACGGCATCAAGCCGCTGGCCCAGCAGCACCGTGACTCCGGTTGCCGGATAGCCGGTGGAGTCACCCATGTGGCCCATTACGGCCAGGTAGGCGCTGTATTCCTGAGGGCCGGCATTGCGGCCCAGCAATACGTCCGTCTCGGATAAATCGGCCAAGCGCGTGAACGGGTAGCCGGCCTGGGCAAAGACGGCCAAGTCAGGCATGGCGATGTAGTGTGGGTAATGCGTCAGGTCGATGGTTGATTTCGGATCAATCCAGCCGCGCACGTTATCGATGATGATGTCCCTGCACTCGCCCTGCTTGATGTAGTCGTACATATAGCGGAACTGAAGCTGGCTGCGCGATTTGAGCAGTTCCAGCGGCACTTGCAGCGTTGCCCGCTCCGGCAGGCTGCTGTCGGGCAGGACCTTGGCGCTCAGCTTGTCGCTGCCTTCGAGGCGTTGCAGCGAAAGTAGCGGCATCGACTTCATGAACTGGTCATTGACGCTGAACAGCAGCGAGGAGCTGAGGCTATAAGGCTGCGGTGTGTAGCGGTAGCGCAGATCGATCGGTACCTTGGGTTCGTGCCAGCCGAACAGGTCGGGAGGCACGCGCAGATTGATGCGGATGAGGTCGGGGCTGAAGCCCGTCACATTCAATTTATTGGCGTCGATCAGCTCGCCGAAAGACACCGGCCGGTCTGTGCGTAGCCAACGAGGCGCGTCATAAGGCTTGCGCGGCGCCAGGTCGGCCAACTGCGTAATGACCGCGCTCGGGCCCGATAGGGTCTGGTTGCCCGTAACCAGCGCGTTGGCCGCCTGCTTGAGTTCCTTGCCGTCGCGGCCCATCACCAGCAGCAGCTTACCGTAGGGATCGTTCGGGTTGGTCACCACCGCCAGCGTCGGACCTTGCAGCGGCGACGGCGCCAGGCCGGCCTGCGCAGCGCCCTCGACGATCACGACCGCGTTGCCCTGGGCGGGTACCGTGGACACCGAAGCCGGAAACTCAGCGCCGCGACGGCCCGCCAGCGCGCCGAACCAGGACGAGACGTCCCCGGCAGCCTCCAGCGCGGCCGAATCGGGATTGCCTTCGAATACGAAAGGCAGATGCAGCCGGCGTATGTCGTGAGAATCGAAGAAAGGCTCGGGCAGGTGAGCCAGGTCGTTGGATAATTTCAGCGGCTGGGTGGAGAGAGCCAGCGTGCTCAGATTGCTGATATTGGCCCACAGGCTGGAGTGCAACGGGTCTTCGCACTGCATTGTGTAGTGGCCGATCAATTGCAGGCGCAGCACGCTGTGCGAGGTGAACAGGTACGGCGGCAGCGGGATCGTGCGTTGCAGGCTGGTGCCTCCCGTATCCTTGGGCACGGCGATGGAAGTCGCCACCTGGTCGTTGATCAGCACATTGATGTGCGACAGATCGGGCAACAAAGCCGGCGAATAGGCATAGCGCAGGTTCAACTGCGCTCCGGTGACGACCTGGTCGTCGCGTACGCCCAAAGGCAGCGAGTCGCTGCCGTCCACGCCACGCAGGTTGAGGGGGTATTGAGCGCCCAGGCGGCGCAGCGAATAGTTCACGGTGGTGACGGGCCCCGTGTCGGAAGTGTCCGCACTCAGGCCGGGCGGCGCCGCGGGCGGTGCTGGAATATTGGCCCCTGCTGGCGCGGCAGGTGGCGCCGACGCGCCGGGCATCAGCGTGGCGGCCGAGGGCATGTCCGGCGCAGCGGCTGCAGCGGCCGGCGCGATTGCTGTCGCCGGCGGCGCCGTCTGGGCCGACGCCTGGGTGGCGAACCCGCAGCCTAGTATCAATACCGACCATGCCAGCGGCATGAGCATGCAACGCGCGGAGCGTGCCTGGGAGATATCGGGCCGACTTTTACGCATGGAATCCTCGTCTTTTTTCTTCACGTTGCTATGTTTGGGAATGTTCCAGTTCCAATCGGTATAGCGCGCGCCGGTGCAGGAATACACCGCCCAGCAAGCCTATGAGCGCTACGCCGACCAGCGTCGCCACGAGCAGTAGCAGCATGTGGTTGGCAAAAAACCACTCCACCGCCAGCCAGAGCGGCAAACGCCCGACGTAATAGCTCCGATCGTCCTGCAAAGTGGTAATGGCGCCGTCATGCACCACGGCTAGGCTGCCGCCGATCTTATCGCCCGCGCTCTTTTCGATGAGATAGCGATTGGTCAGCAGCGTGCTTACCACCGCGTTCAGGCCGGCTGGGGTATTGCTCGATAAGACGACTACGCTGCGCCCGTGCTCCAGCGGTGACATGAGGCCGGCGACCATGCCTTGCCGGTCGCCGCCACGATACAGATCGCCAGTTGCCGCACGCCGGCCGCTCTCGCCGGTGTCCTTCAGCTTGTCCCATAGGTTCAGGAACCCGTTCCCGCTGCTAGGTGCGGCGCCCGGGTCGAAGAAGCTGCGCGGCAGATCACCGCGCCACGCATTGATCAAGGGCTGATCGCCGCCCGAATCCAGCACCAGCAAGTCTTTACCGCTTAGCGACTTGGCCTGCGCCGCGCTGCCTACTGTTACTCCAAGCGTCGGATAGCCTGTGGCCTGGCCCATGCCGCCCATCAGGGTGAGGTAAGCGGAATAGTCGTCCACGCCCGGCTTGTCAGGCATGATCACCGCCGTCTCAGACAGGTCGGCCATGCGCGTGAAAGGAAAGCCCGCATCGCCGAAGGCGCGAAGATCGGGCATGGCCTCGTAGTGCGGCAGATGGGAAATGTCGATGGTCGACGTGGGATCGATCGCGCTTTCGATTGAACCGCCCGGGACGTCTTGATAGTTGCCGTCTGGCTTGAGGAATTCGTAGCGGAAGTGAAACTGCAGCGTGGCCAGCGGCGGCAGCAGATAGGTGGGAATGCGCAGTTCGGCGTGGCCGTCCGATGCGCTGGGGGACAGCGGCAGGGACTGCAAGAGCTGGTTGCCGGACAACACGGTCAGTTCCGAATGCAACGACGTCGGGCGTTGCGTGTAGGAGTAATGCAGATTCAGCTTCGCTCCGGGGTTGTTCCAGCCGAACAAGCCCGGAGGCAGGCGCAGGTTCACATTGATTGTCCTCGGCTGCAGGCCCTGGGCCGTGAACGTGTCGGCCGGCATCAATTCGCCCAATTGCATAGGGCGGTCGCTGCGCAGCCACTTGGGCGCGTCGAAAGGCTTTCGTGGCGCGGCTGTGACCATGGCATTGATTCTGGCCTGAGGGCCGGATAAGGTCTGAGCGCCCGTGGCCAGTGCCATGGCGGCCTGGCGGATTTCCGCATCGTCACGGCCCGTGATCAGCAACAGTTTGCCGTTGGGGTCGTTGGGATTGGGCACGATGGCCAGCGTCGGACCATTCACTGCGGGCATCGTCAAGCCCGGCAATTCGCCCGGCAGCGCCAGTACCACGGCATGGCCGTGCGCGGGTACCGCGCCCAGGCTGGCCGTGAAGCGAGCACCGCGATAGTCCGCCAGCGCGCCGAACCACGAGGTCACGATGCCGGCCGATTCCAGGCGGCTGGCGTCGGGCGCATGCGGCAGCACCACGGGCAGCTCAAGCGTGCGCTCGTCGTGCGCGTCGAAAAACGGCGCGGGCAGGAGCGATAGCTCGTTGGGCAGATCCACCGGCACCACGGTCAACTCCAGCATGCTGCCGGAGTTCGCCTTGAGCCATAGATCGGGACTCTGGGGATCATTGCCCTTGTCGCTGGCTTCGCTATGGGCGATCAACTCCAGGTTCAAATGATTGAACTTTGACAAGACCGACACGGGCAGATCCACCGAAAGGTGCTCAAATGTGCTCGACGCGGATTTGGACAAGGGGATGGTGGCCCCTACCACGCCATTGAGCAGCACTTTGAGATGCGAGAGCGCTGGCAGCAGTGTGGGCGAATAGCTGTAGTCTAGATTGAGCCTGACACGCACCACGCGTTCATCCTGGCGCAGGCCGAAATCCATGCCGCCGTAGCTGTCCTCGCCTCTCAGGGTCAGCCCCTGGTCCGCGTAATGCCGCAACAGCGGAATGCGGTAAGTCTGAGCGCCGGGCGGCAGGAAAGGAGAGGCCTGGGGAGACGCGGTGGACACAGCCGCCGCTGGCGCGGTCGGCGCGGAGGCAGGCGGCGCCTCGGCGGGTGCAGCCAGGGCCCAGGCATCGGCTGCGCCTAGCAGGGGGATGCAACAACACCATAGCGCAATCAGCCGGCGCAGGCATGCGACACGCAGCGAGGACGGCGTACACCTGAAGCTCATGATCGTTTGGTTCCCGGTGCGCCCGTGGACACCTCGGCCGGATGGCGCAAGTGCCCCTTGCCCCACCAGAACATCTGCTTGAGCAGATCCCGCAAGCCGACTATGCCGATGCCGATCACCTCGACGAAGGAGCGCATCGGCCTATCGGGGCGATATTTTCCCCAGGACGAGGACCAGTTGTCGGCGCGCGCAAACGTCACCCGCGCCAGATCGCGCTCTTGCTCGATGGTCAGGTCCGGAAAGCTCACGCCCAGCAGACGGCCACGGCACATCACGACTTCGGCGGGGAATATGCCTTCGTAGTTGTCGCGGAACACCGAGATCATGACGCGCTCGCCGCGCTCCGGCAAGGGCGCATCCTCGGGCATCATCAGCCCCAGCCCGCCACGAGAGAAGTCGCTGGCCTGGCAGGCGATGCGACGCCCGTCGGGCAGGCCCACGGCGGCTGGCAATTTGACCTGCACGCGCGGCATGGAGCGCAACTGCTTTTCCTCGCTCGCGACCCCCGCGGCCGCGCTCAGAAGCATGATGTTGTAGGCCACCCACCCCAGGTTGAACAAGATACTCATCGTCACGATCCATTTGGGATGATGCGCCAGGTCCACCAGGCCCACCACGACGCCTACCAGGTTCACGAGCAGTAGGCCGAGGTAGGGCCTGGCCAGCGCCCAATCGAAAAACGATTGTCGGATTACTCCGCCCTTGGCTGTCACGTTGAAACCCTTGCTGCCGGGAAACAGCAAAGCCTGGATCACCGGCACAATGGTGTACCAAGCCAATACCGTTTCGTAGATTTCGTTCCAGAACGAGTGGCGGAAACGTCCTTGAATGCGGGAGGCGCCCATGTTCGAAATAATGAGATGCGGCACGACATAGGCCAGCACCATCAGCGCCGATGCATGAAAGACCTGCGCGCCGAAGAATAGATAAGCCATGGGCATGAGCAGGAACACCATGCGCGGGATCCCGAAGAAGAAGTGCATCATCGCGCTCAGGTAGCACAGCCGCTGCGACAGGCGCAAACCTCGGCTCAGCAGCGGGTTGTATTTGCGGAAGATCTCCGCCATGCCGCGTGCCCAGCGTATGCGTTGGCCGATATGGCGTCCCAGGCTTTCGGTCGCCAGGCCAGCCGCTTGCGGCACGGCCAGATAGGCGGTGTTGTAGCCCTTCGCGCTCAGCTTCAGTGCGGTCAGGGCGTCTTCCGTGACGCTTTCGGTCGCTACGCCACCGATATCCTCCAGCGCGGAACGCCGCAGCACCGCGCAGGAACCGCAAAAGAAGGAGGCATTCCATAGGTCGTTGCCATTTTGCACCACGCCATAGAACAGGTCGCCTTCGTTGGGTACCCGCCTGAAGGTTTCGAGATTGCGCTCGAAGGGATCTGGTGAAAAGAACACGTGCGGTGTCTGCAACACGGCCAGCTTCTTGTCTTTCAGGAACCACCCCATGCAGACCTGCAGGAACGAACGGGTGGTGATGTGATCGCAGTCGAACACGGCGATGTATTCGCCGCTGGTTCGCGGCAGCGCCGCGTTCAGATTGCCGGCCTTGGCGTATTGGTTGTCAGCCCGTGTCAGGTAGCCCACGCCCGCTTGGGCGCAGAATTCCCGGAACTCATCCCGGCGGCCGTCATCCAGCACGTACACGCGCAGCTTGTCGGCGGGCCAATCGAGCACCGTGGCGGCCATCACCGTCTGCCGCACGACGTCCAGAGGCTCGTTGTAGGTTGGGATGTACACATCCACCGTGGGCCAGGCCGAGGTATCGACCGGCAGCGGCACAGGTCGGCGCGGCAGCGGCCAGAGCGTCTGGAAATAGCTGAGTATCAGCATCACTAATGCGTATATTTCGGCCAGCAGCAAGGCATAGCCGAACACGAATTCCAGCGGCCCGGAAAAATTCAGCGTCTGGGTCACGCGCCAGTATATGTAGCGTAGGGAAACGAATATAGACAGGGTCACCATCGTTACCGTGATTAACCTGCCGCTGATGCGGCTCAGCAAAAAGGCGACGAGGATGCAGAGGATCCCGAATACCCATTGCTGCGTCGAATTCAGCTTGACCGTCACGGTTGCGATGAACAGCAGCGCGGCCAACAGCACTATCAGCAGCCGGAACCAGTTCGGCGACCATAGCGACGCCCCCAGGGTCATGAGCCGCTCGTCCCATTGCTTGCCGTCATAGTCCCGCAGAGGCGTGTCGGCCTGCGATGGCTCCGGCGCCAGTTTGGTCCGCTTCGGTTTGGTCTGACTCATAGAGCCGCGTCCGCCCTGGTTTTCAGGCGCCGTAAGATCCAATCCGCGCATTGCATCAGGTCTTTGCGGCCCAGGCTGTAGGGATCGGCCTCGACCACGGTGCGGCCCCGGGCCAGCGATTCGCTCACGGCCTGATCTTCGTGCACCACGCCGATGACGCGATCGCCCAGCGCGCTTTGGATCAGATGTACCGAGTCTTTGGATAGAAGCCGCGCGGCATCGACCTGATTGACGATGCAGACATGTCCGAGCCGGCCGGGCCGCGCCCCGCTATAGCGTTGGATCATGTTTTCGATCATCGGCAGCGTGGGGTATGAGGCGGCGTCGGCCAGCAGCACGGAGATCACCAGATCGGCCGCGCCCAGCGCTTGGCGCAGGTATTCAGACGATCCTGGCGGCGTGTCCAGGATCACCACCGTGTCGCTGTTCAGGTTCAAGCTGCGCAAATGATTCGATAGCCAGTTGGGATCGGAGGCAATCTGGCGTTCCAGGGTCTGTAGGTCGGTATCGTTGACCTGGCCGAAGGGCAGGACGTAAACACCCGAAACGGATCGCACGCAGGCATTGCGCCAGGGCGTTCCGCCTACGCTGGCACGCGATAGGCCATGGATGTCTTCCGGGTTGCCGCCCAGATGCAAGTGCAGGGCATTCTGCGGATCGAGGTCGATCGACAGGATTGCGCGGCCAGTCTGGCACAGCGCCGTTCCCAGGTTGGCGGCTATCGTGCTCTTACCCACGCCACCCTTGGCAGCCACGACTGCGATGACCGTTACCATGGCGATTTTTGACCTTGTGTGGAATCGGCTGCGGGCGCGGTTCGCGCCAGGCGAGCAAACACGCCGCTCAGGCTGGAAGTCTGCGCGGCGGGTGTAGGAGTCGGTGGCTCTGAAACAGGCAGTGGTTCGGTCAGAGGTTGGGCAGCGGATTGTTCCGGCATGACAGGCGCAAGCGGCGCTTGAGTCACGATGGGAGCGAAAGATTGTCCGGGCTCGGCATAAGCGGGCAATGGATCGGGCATGGCAGCGTGGATAACGTGCGGCTGTTCAAGCACGGCAGGCATGGGAACCGGTGCCATGTGCACGTATTCGACAGGAGGGGAGGGGGCAGGGGCAAGCGGCGGCTCATAGGCCGGCGCTGCGTTTTCCACGATTGCGGCAGCGGTGTAGGGCGCCTGTTCCTGGGCCGCGAATGGCATGGACATCGTCGCAGGCCCGATCCAAGGGTCGCTCGGCCCAATCGGAGCCTTCGGCACGGCCGGCGCGATGGTTGCCGCTTCGTGTGCCATCGCGTCAAATCTCGCCGCTTCGGCTTGGTGAACTGCTTCGTCCGGTGTTCCGTTCACCGATATCGCTTCGGCCCGGTCCGGATGTACGGCCGACAACATGGTCCAGCGCCCGCGAGACGCGTGCGCCTGTTCCGCCACCTCTACCTCTTTATATTGCGACGGGTTCCCGCCTGTCTGTTGGTAGAGGTTTGAAATGTCCGTTGTATTGCTCATGTAACGCCCTCGTTCCTGCATTCCCCGGGCCGACATGCCTAGGCCGACATGCACCGAACAGATTTACGGCATGCGCCGCAAACCCGTCATCTGCCGAAGTGAAAAACCATCGCGCCCGAGGCGCTGTGATCGTCCGCCGAAGTCACCCGCAGTTGCGAGTCGGCTCCCGATTGGTGCATCCACAAATCGTAGGCACCCTCCAGGAAAGCGCTGGACCAAGCCTGGTGGGCTGCGCCGAACGCCGCTTGCAAAGGCGCGTAGTAATGGCTCAGCACCAAACGGTCTTGGGCCTCGTGTATTTCGACCCAGCCCCAGTCCATCGCATCCCAGACCCGGTTGATGGCCATCTGCAGGTCGGCGATCGTGCTGGTTCCGGGCAGCGAGTGCTGGCGGGCGAATTGCTCGCCGGTGCGGCGCATGACCTGGCCCAAGTGCCTAGAGGTCATGTCTTGCGCCAGCTCTTCGGCGAAAATCGATAGGAACGAGCGCCATTGCGGTGCGCACAGGCGGTTGTTGATGTAATGACTCACGGCAGTGGTGTTATCCACGTTTCCTCCAGCAATACCATCGACATGGCATGCCCGCCGAATGCGGATCAGCCCAGGCGGTCTCGCGGCGCGAACCGCAATACCAGAAAATCAATTGATCTGTGTGTGCCATGCCAGGTCGAACCCGGCATGCAAGCCCGCGAAGCAGTAAATTCGTCTGGCCTTGCGCCAGAAAGCGTTCAAATTAGAGCGTGAGCTAGGAAGTAGGATGCAAGGGCGCCTCGATTCAGCGCGCCATGGTGGGATTCTGAAATCAATCACGGCAAAATCTGCCATATTTGGCAAGGCGGAGCTGCTGCTTTCCAGCAACATTCTTGAGGCATAACCTTGCGCCTTTTAGTACATGCGCTTCTCGGCTTTCTTGAAATAGCAGAGAGTGGGCATAGGTAGTGCATTCTAAGGGTGAGAAATACTACAAATCAATTCATTTCAGACATCGAAAGGGTAGGGCACAGGCTCAATTCGATCAATTTGAGTCTAGTTATGGGAATATGAGGGAGGATATAATAAGAATAAAGGGAGATGCCGGTTATTTCGGTGAAAACCATGAATTCCCGCAATGGCTTCGCGCGCCGGCAGCTTCAGTGCTGATGCATGCGTAGAAAGAGTTCAAGATTGGCAAGCGACCAGAGCAGTTTTGCGTGGTTCTGGCTGGCTTTCATATGGCTGGCCACGATGCTATCGAGCACTGCGGCGTCGACAAGGGTTCTGACCTTCGAGTTGCCGGATTGCAGCAGGTCGCGCATCATGGGCTGCAACGGGCCGCGGAACCAGGATTCCAGCGGGACGGCGAAGCCGATCTTTGGCCGGGCCAGCAGTTCCGGACGGAGCAGCTGTTTTGCTATCTCCCGCAGCACGATCTTGCCACGGCGACCCTGAATTAGATGATCTTCGGGGAATTCGGCTGCAAGTTCGGCCAATTTAACGTCCATAAAGGGCATTCTTCCCTCTACGGAGCCCCCCATCATCATCCGGTCGCCTCTTTCGAGGAGGTTGTCGGGCAACCAATATTCAAAGTCGTGAATCTGCAAGGCCCGGATCTGGCTGGAATGGCGCGGCCGCTCGGTGGTTTCGCGTTCCGCGGATCCCCGCGTAAGCCGCTCGATGAGATCCATCCCTCCGCTGGCAAACCAGTTGCGTGCGCGAACCGCGACGTGCGCGGTGCCGGCGGCGCGGCTGAAAATTTTCAGGCGATCGAAGCGATACGGCAGGCGGGCGATTAGCGGATGGAACAACCTCCGGTGGAGCGCGGGAGGGATCACCGCATGGTAGCGGGCTAGCCAGCGTTCAGCCCAGAACTTGGGATAGCCGGCAAGCAGTTCATCTGCGCCTTCGCCGGTAAGAACCATTTTGACCGTCGAGTGCGCGGCTTTCGAAAGCAAATGGATGGCGATATCGGAGGCTTCTGAAACGGGGGCGCCGCGCAATGCGACGCAGCGTGGCCACGCCGCGGCAAAGTCGCCGGCGGTGACGGTAAGTTCATGATGCATCGTGTCGAAGTCTTGCGCGGTGCGTTTTGCCGGCGAAAGTTCGTTGGCGTTGCTGCCCTCGAAGCCGACCGAGAACGTGCGCACGGGGCTGGCGCTATGGCGTTGCATCAATGCCAGGATGACCGAGGAATCCAGGCCGCCTGAAAGATAGAGCCCGAAGGGGGCGTCCGAGCGCATGCGCAAGCGGACGGACTCGTCCAGAAGATTGCCGAGCCGTTCGACGTTTTCCGCAAGGGGGCGCGCTCGGGGCGCTATCGACAGCAGCGGTGTTTCATAGAAGCGCTGTTCACGCGCCATGCCTTTTTCGTAGATCAGGAAGTGCCCGGGCTGGAGTTTGCGGATTTGATGGAAAAAGGTTGAAGGCCCTGTGATGTAACGGCGCGCCAAGTAAGCGGGAATCTGGTCCAGATCGATTGAGGCATGTACTTGATTGAGTTGCTGCAAGGCGCCGATCTCGGAGGCGAATGCGATG
This sequence comes from Bordetella sp. FB-8, assembly GCF_000382185.1. NCBI lineage: Bacteria > Pseudomonadati > Pseudomonadota > Betaproteobacteria > Burkholderiales > Alcaligenaceae > Bordetella > Bordetella sp. FB-8. The sequence continues at coordinate 1,755,638 of NZ_KB907784.1, forward strand.
CCCTCGGCTATTTCGGCCAGATACAGGGGCTTTTTTCCAACTTGGTCGCGCGCAATGATCAGTCGATCATGGTCCGCATCCCATAGCGCGAACGCGTACATGCCGCGGAATTTGGAAAATGCCTCCGTGCCCCATTGGCGATAGGCTTCGACGACCACTTCCGTATCGCCGTTGCTCGTGAAGCGCAGGCCGAGTTTTTTTAACTCCTCGCGCAATTCCAGGTAATTGTAGATTTCACCGTTATAGGTCACGGTGAAACGGCCATCATGGCTGTGCAGCGGCTGCGCGCTTCCGGTCAAGTCGATGATGGCGAGCCTGCAATGCGCCAGCGCGACCTGTTCCTGGTCGGCTCCCGACTCAATCCAGATGCCATTGCCGTCCGGGCCGCGATGCTCAATGGCATTCAAGGCGCGCGTAAGAACATTGTGCGGCTCGGATACCGGCCGACGCGTCACCCAACCGACTATTCCGCACATTGTTTAACTCCGCCGATGCTCTTGTTTAGTTTATTGCCAGAACTCTACCCAACTATGGTAGCCGCGGGCAAGCCGAGGTAGACTTTGCGACGTTTGTTAAATTTTTCCGATTAAGAGGCCATTTTGCGTATTAGCGTATTCGGACTCGGCTACGTTGGCGTCGTCGCAACGGGTTGCCTGGCGCACGACGGTCACGAAGTGATCGGTGTCGACCCTAATCCAGAAAAAGTAAGACTTATCAACGAAGGGAAATCTCCGATCGTGGAGGCTGAAATCGGCGAACTGATCGTCGCGGCCGGCTCGCGTATCCGCGCGACCGACGACACGATTGCCGCCGTTCGGGATACGGAATTGTCGCTGGTGTGCGTGGGCACGCCCAGCCAAGGAAACGGGTCCCTGGATCTTTCCTACGTTCGCCGCGTCTGCGAGCAGATCGGGCTTGCGATAAGGGACAAGGACGAGCGCCATACCGTCGTCATCCGTTCGACCATTCTCCCCGGCACCATGGCAACTCTCGTGCGTCCGGTGCTCGAGGAAACCTCGGGCAAGCTGGCCGGATCAGGCTTCGGCTTGTGCAACAACCCGGAATTCTTGCGGGAAGGCACGGCGGTTCACGATTATCGCAATCCGCCCAAGACGGTGATTGGCGAAGTCGACGTGACCAGCGGCGATATCGTCGCGAGCCTGTATGCCGGGCTGGACGCGCCTTTGATTCGCACGTCGCTCGAAGTGGCGGAGACGGTCAAATATGTCGACAACGTATGGCATGCAGTGAAAGTCGCTTTTGCCAACGAAGTGGGCTCGATTTGCAAACAGGTGCGGGTCGATGGCCACCAGGTCATGAATATCTTCTGTCAGGATACGAAGCTCAATATCTCCCCCTATTACATGAAGCCTGGCTTCGCCTTCGGCGGCTCTTGCCTTCCCAAGGATGTCAGGGCGCTTTCTTACAAGGCCCAGACTCTCGATCTCGATTTGCCGCTATTGCGTGCAATCATGCCCAGCAACCGAAGCCACATCGACCGCGGCTTCGACATGATTATTCAAGGCAAAGGGCGCAAGATAGGTATTCTTGGCTTCAGCTTCAAGGCCGGTACGGACGATCTGCGGGAAAGCCCCCTGGTCGAGATCATCGAGCGGCTGATCGGCAAGGGCTACGACGTGCGTGTCTACGACCGCAATGTCAGTCTCGCGGCGCTGCAGGGTGGCAACCGGGATTACATCCTCAATCACATTCCCCATATTTCGCGCTTGATGGTGGATTCGATCGACTCGCTGCTCGATCATGCGCAGATCGTCGTCATCGGCAACGGCTCGCCCGAATTCAAGAATCTGACCGTGCGGGAGGGCCAGCACGTCGTCGACTTGGTGCGGGTCGGCAATGTCCCCCCCACGGGAGGCAGCTATGACGGCATCTGCTGGTAAGCGCGGGCGTCGCGTCCTGATCGTTGTCGAAAATCTTCCCGTTCCATTCGACAGGCGGGTCTGGCAAGAGGCGACGACGCTCGTCGCGGCAGGCTATCAGGTAACGATTATCTGTCCCGCCACGCGGGATTGGCCCAAGCGATTCGAGATCATCGATGGCATCCACATCTACCGCCATCCGCTTGCGCATGAGGCGGACGGCGCGCTGGGCTATGCCTTGGAATACGGCGCCGCGCTTTTTTGGGAGTGGGTGCTTGCGGTGAAGATCGCCTTCGGGCGGGGGTTCGACATTTTTCATGCGTGCAATCCGCCGGACCTGATCTTCCTCGTCGGCATGTTCTTCAAGCTGTTCGGCAAGAAATTCGTTTTCGATCACCACGACATCAACCCGGAACTCTACGAAGCCAAGTTCGGCAAGCGCGATTTCTTCTGGAAGTTGATGGTCTGGGCCGAATGGCTGACGTTCAAATTAGCGGACATATCGATCGCGACCAACGAAAGCTACAAACGCATCGCCATCGAGCGCGGCGGCATGGATCCCGATCGGGTTTTCGTCGTCAGGTCCGGACCCAAGCTCGACCGCCTGAAAATACTGCCGCCGGATCCGTCGCTCAAGCGGGGGCGCGATTATCTCGTGGGATACGTGGGCGTCATGGGCAAGCAGGAGGGAATCGACTTGCTTCTAGAGTCTGTGCGCATCCTGGTGCACGAACGCGGTCGGGCCGATATTCAATTCGGGATCGTGGGCGGCGGGACCTCGCTGGAAGAGATGAAGGAACTGGCGAAGACGCTAGGCGTGGCGGATTACGTCACGTTTACCGGCCGGGTCAGCGACGCGGAGCTTTTGGCGGTTCTCAATACGGCCGATGTCTGCGTCAACCCCGACATTGCCAATCCGATGAACGATGCGTCGACCATGAATAAGATCATGGAGTATATGGCGCTGGGTAAGCCCATCGTGCAGTTCGATCTTATGGAAGGCCGGGTGTCCGCTAAAGAGGCATCCCTTTACGCGGCCAAAAACGATCCGGCGGACATGGCATCGAAGATCGTCGAGCTGCTGGCCGATCCCGAGCGCCGCAAGGCCATGGGGGAATTCGGCCGCGCGCGGGTTGAAAACGAACTGGAGTGGAAGTACGAGGCGCCCAAGCTTATCGATGCCTATGCCTCGCTCTATCGCGATTGAGCTGGCAAGGCCGCGTCAATAAGCGTTGTCGCCGCGGATGACTGTCCAGATGGTGAGGAACAGAATGCGGATGTCCAGGCTCAGCGACCAGTACTGGATGTAGTAGCGGTCGTATTCGATCCGGCGCTGCATCTTTTCCAGGGTGTCGGTTTCACCCCGTAGGCCGTTGACTTGCGCCCATCCTGTGATGCCCGGCTTGATGCTGTGGCGTAGCATGTAGCCGCTGATCTGGCGCCGGTAGAGTTCGTTGTGCGCGTCGGCGTGCGGGCGCGGGCCGACCAGGCTCATCGTGCCGAGCAGCACGTTGAACAACTGCGGCAGTTCGTCGAGCGAGGTGCGGCGCAGGATTCGGCCCACCCGCGTTACGCGTGGATCGCCGCGGCTGGCCTGGCGCAGCGTCGCCGTGTCCTTGTCGACGTACATTGAACGGAATTTATAGACGGGAACGGGCTGGCCTCGCTCGCCGTAGCGATTCTGGCGAAAGAGTATCGGGCCGGGCGAATCCAGCCGCACGGCGATGGCGACCGCCAGCATGACGGGCGAGAGCAACAGCAGTGCGATGCCGCCGAGCACCAGATCCATGATTCGCTTGAACACGCGGGCAAAGCCCATGATGGGGGTGGCGTGGATGGACAGGAGCGAAACGCCGGCGATCTCGTTGCTCGTCAAGGTGACGACGTCATCGGCCCAGCGTGTTTCGGGCAGCATGTAGATGTTGGCCGTCGAGTCGTAGAGCTGCTCGAACATTTGGGCGCTCAGTTGCTGGTCGTAATAACCGTAGGGCTGGATGAACACCATGTCGTATGTGGCGTTCTTGATATGAGGCCAGGCGTTCTCGTTCGAACCCAGATACGGCGGAACCGGCCCTTCGGCGGTAATGCGGCTATCCACCGGTTGGGATGCGTAGTAGCCCATGACCTCGATCCCGAGGATGGGCGAACGCCGCAGGCGCAAGTACAGGGTGTGCGCCTGAGGTCCCATGCCAAAGAACACAGCTTTATGCCGATTGTCGGCCAGGTTGTTGATCCAGTAGATGCCCCGGCGGCACAGCATCAGGCACAGCATTTGCAAAATCAGGGCGATGATCGCCCAGCGAGGGACCAGACTGCGCGTCAGGTCTATTTCGGTTTGGTTGCGCACCAGGAAAAGCAGGCTCAGCACCACGGCCAGCACTACCCAGACCCAGCGCAGCAAGGCGCGGCTCAAAAGCCATCCCATGCTGCGCGCGGTGATGAGTTGTCGAAAATCGACGAAGGTCAGGAAGGAGGCGGCGGCGATCAAGATCCAGCCCTGGTGAATATCGGAACCCGCCTCCAGTCCCAGGTGACTGGACAGCGTGTAGAAAGGCACTGCATTGCACAGGGCGCTGAAGATCGCGCTCAGCGCCATGAGGACGTTGTAGTGCAGGGAAAATTGACCAGTTCGAGGCATCTTCGGCAGTCGCGAGGAGAGTGGCGCAGGAGAGGGGCTCACCGAAAAACCACGCAATCCATGTTTGAGTGTATTGCGTGCGTGGCAGCCCTATTTTGGCTGTAATTTCCCTTATTGCCATTTTAATTCTAATTGTTTCTGGCTGTTTGGTATATAAGCTGTTGGCAGGCTGTTACATCGAAACTCAATAGGCGTTGTCGCCGCGGATCACCGTCCAGGCGGTGAGGAACAGGATGCGAATGTCCAGACCCAGCGACCAGTGGGTGATGTAATAGCGGTCATATTTGAGCCGGCGCTGCATTTTCTCCAGGGTGTCGGTTTCGCCGCGCAGGCCGTTGACCTGCGCCCACCCTGTGATGCCAGGTTTGATGCTATGGCGCAGCATGTAGCCGTTGATCTGCTGGCGATAGAGTTCGTTGTGGACGACGGCATGGGGGCGCGGTCCAACCAGGCTCATGGAGCCGGCCAGCACGTTGATCAACTGCGGCAGTTCGTCCAGTGAACTGCGGCGCAGGAACTTGCCCACGCGCGTCACGCGCGGATCGCTGCGGCTGACCTGACGCAACGGGCCGCCGTCTTCGGCATACATCGAACGGAATTTGTAGACATTGATGGATTGGCCGCGTTCGCCATAGCGGACCTGGCGAAAGAGAATCGGCCCGCGCGAGTCGATCCGCACGGCCACCGCGACGATCAGCATGACCGGCGACAGCAGGGCAAACGCCAGGCCGCCCAGCACCAGGTCCATCAGCCGCTTGAAAAGCCGGGCGACGCCGATGATGGGCGTGTCGTGGATCGATAGCAGCGGAATGCCGGCGATCTCGGCGCCGGACAGCGTGACATCCTCGGCCCAGCGGGTCTCGGGCACCATGTAGATGGTGGTGGTCGAATCGTAGAGTTGGCCAAATATCCGGGTGCTCAGTTCCTCGTCATAGTAGTCGTAGGGTTGGATGAACACGATGTCGAATTCGGAGGCCTTGATGCGGGGCCAGGCGCTCTCGTGCGCGCCCAGATAAGGCGGCACCGAGTCCGGTTTTCTGTCGTCGCAGGTCACGGGCTTTGCCGCGTAATAGCCCATCACCTCGATGCCCAGGATGGGCGAGCGCCGCAGGCGCAGCGATAGCGTGCGCGCCTGCGGTCCCATGCCGAAGAACACCGCCTTGCGCCGGTTCATGGCGGTATTGTTGAACTGGTAGATGATGCGCCGGCCCAAGGCCAGGCACAACAGCTGCAGGGGTAGGGCGACGGCCATCCATTCGTAGATCAGGCGGCCCACCGCCGGCAGAACCGTGTTGTCGTGCACGATATAGATCAGGCTCAGTAGCACGGTCAGCAATACCCAGATCCAGCGGACAATGCCGCGGCCCAGCAGCCACCACATATTGCGCGCGGTAATGAGCTGGCGAAAATTGGCGAAGGCCATGAAGGAAACGCCGAAGATCAGATAGCGTATCCAGAAAAAATCGCCCAGCGACTCCAGATCGAGATGTAAAGACAGGACGTAGAAAGGCAATACATTGCACAGCGCGCAGGAAAGTCCGATCAGGACCATGAGCGCGCTGTAGTGCAAGGTCAACTGGCCGGCTCGAAGCATGTTAATCAGGCTGCATAAAGAAGGGGAACCGCGCCAACCAATGAAATCATCGGGTTGGCATTCCCTGATTGCTTGCATTCATAGCAAGCTTTCCCAGGGTGTTATCGGCAGTCTCCCCGAATAGGGCGGCTCGTTCCCGGCGACGCAAGTGTTTCCTCGCGGCAGGAGTCGCCCCCATTCTAGTGGCTGCGGACTGTATGGGTTACTAATTGTTGGCCGGCCGCCACATCGAAAAGCGCGGAGGATGCCTGTTCGCAGGCCGATAGCTTCGCCGTGGCGCTCAAGGTCGCCGCATGCGGCGCAAGCTTAAATTCAGCAACGCCAGAGCGGCGCGGTCCAGATCCGGGCGATGGGGCGCGGCCTCAATGCGTCAGCACTTTCGACAGGAACTGGCGCGCCCGCTCGGTGGCCGGCTCATTGAAGAACTGCGCCTTGGCCGTGTCTTCGAGTATTTGGCCGGCGTCCATGAACAAGACGCGGTCGGCGACGCGGCGGGCAAAGCCCATCTCGTGTGTCACCACCACCATGGTCATGCCTTCCTGGGCCAGCGCCTGCATCACGTCCAGCACTTCGTTGACCATTTCCGGATCCAGCGCCGAGGTCGGCTCGTCAAAGAGCATGGCCTTGGGATTCATGGCCAAGGCACGGGCGATCGAGACGCGCTGCTGCTGTCCGCCGGAAAGCTGGCCTGGGCGGGAGTGCAGTTTGTCCGCCAGGCCGACCCGGTTGAGCAGGCGCGTCGAGATTTCGGACGCCTGCGCCCGGCTGCGCTTGAGCACGTGGACTTGCGCCAGGTTGACGTTCGCCAACGCGCTCATGTGCGGATAGAGCTCGAAATGCTGGAACACCATGCCGATCTGCGCCCGCAGCGCCGGCAGATTGGTGCGCGGCGCGCCTACGCAGATGCCGTCGACGAGGATGCTGCCCGAGTCTAACGGCACCAGGCCGTTGATGCATTTGATCAGGGTGCTCTTGCCGGACCCCGAGGGGCCGCAGACCACGACCACCTCTCCGCGCGCGACCGACAGCGAGCAGTTCTTCAGTATCTGCGCGTGTCCGTAGGACTTGGAGATGTCCTGAACGGCGATCATCGGCGCGACGGCATCATGCGAAGGGGAAGATTCGCGGTTGGACATGGGACTCATTGGATAACGGCCTTTTTGCCGCGGCCTACCAGCAGGGATACGCCGTAGCAGATCACCAGATAGACGACGGCGACGAAAGTGTAGACTTCGATGGGTCGTTCGTTTAGCCCGACCACGACGTTGGCAGCCGTCAGGAAGTCGCGCAGCGCGACGACGTAGACCAGGGACGTGTCCTGAAAAAGGATGATGGCCTGGTTGAGCAGAAGCGGCACCATGGCCGCCACGGCCTGGGGCAGAATGACCAGCCGCAGCGTCTGCCAATTGCCCAGACCGGTGGCGGCGGCCGCGAGGCTCTGGCCTTGCGGCACGGCCAGGATGCCGGCGCGGAAGATCTCGCAGTAGAACGCGGCCTCGAACAACACGAAGGTCGTGAGCGCGGAAGTCATCGCACCCAGGGGGTGGCCCGTTACCAGGGGCAACATGAAGTAGAACCAGAACAGCACCAGGATCAGCGGCATTGACCGGATTACCGCCACATAGCCGCCGACCAGGAGTGCGAGCGTGCGAAAGCGCGATAGTCGCGCCAGGGCCAGCAGAGCGCCCACCAGCATGCCGCCGAGCATGCCAGCTGCCACGAGTAGGGCGCTGGTCACCATGCCATGGGCAAGCAGTTCGCGGTATTTCCAGATGACCATCCAATCCACGGTGGGCTCCTAGGGTCTGCCGGCGAGCGAACCCGTCAGGCGTCGATTGACGATGTGCATGACGCCCGTCACGAGCAGGCCCATGCCCAGGTAGACCGCCGTGGCGAAGGCGTAGGCCTCGAAACCGTGGAAGGTGTAGTTCTCGATCTGGCGACTCTGCGCCGTGAGCTCCATCAGGCCGATCGTCAGGCCGATGGACGACAGTTTGATCGTGATCAGCAGCTCCGAGGTGAGCGGCGCGATGATCTTGCGCAAGGCGATCGGGAACAGGACCAGGCGGTAGGCCTGCAGCGGCGTCAAGCCCGTTGCCAGGGCGGCCGGCAGCAGGCGCACGCGTACGGTATCCACGCCTGCACGCACCTGTTCGGCCACGCGCGAGCCGGAGAACAGCCCGATCGCCATGATGGTCGTTGTCAGTTCGGGCATGGGCATCTGGCCTTTGATCCAGTCGCCCAGCGGTTCGGGAACGATTTCAGGAAAAACGAAGAACCAGAGAAAGAGCTGGACCAGCGGCGGGATGTTGCGGAAAACCTCGACGTAGATGCGCGCCAGCACGCTGGTCCAGCGATAGGGCAGGCTGCGCAGGGCGCCGACGAGAAAGCCAACCGCCATGGCCAGTATCCAGCTGCCGGCGCTGGCGGCGAGCGTTTGTCCCGCGCCTGAGGCCAGCCACCCTAGATAGGGCGACTGGATCAGGACGCTCCAGTCCCACGTGTAGTTCATCGGCGCGTGTTATTCGGGGAAGGAATAGGTGTCCCATGCGGCGCGCAGCTTGGGGCTGATGCCCACGCCCAGGGGGCCGAACCACTTGGCCACGAGCTTGTCGGCCTCGCCCGACTTGAACATGTCCGACATGGTGTGGCCGACGATCCAGGAGAAGGTCGGATTGTTCTTGGCGATGATGAAGGCTTCGGGCTGGTAGCTCAGCTCCGGGCCGACGACGGCCAGATCCTCGGGATGCTTGGCAGCCTTGATCATGCCGTAGAAGGCCCCGTTGTCGCTGAGGTAGGCGGCGCCGCGGTGGCTTTCCAGCGCCAGCAGCGCGGCCGAGTGCGTATTCACGTGCATGATCTTCACGTTCAGGTGGTCCTGCTGGATCAGGCGGTTCAAGGTCGGCTCGCTGGTGCCCGCCGTCGCGACGATGACGGTCTTGCCGTTCAGATCCTTGATGTCCTTGATGCCCGAACTCTTGAGGACGAGCAACTGCTCGGCCGACACCCAACTGATGGGCGAGAAGGACACCTGTTTTTGCCGGGTCCAGGTATTGACCGCGCCTTCGCAGGAGATGTCCACCGTGCCGTTGGCCACCAGCGCCTGGCGCGTCTGGATGTCGACCGGTACGTACTTGATCGCCAGTTCGGGCAGCTTGAGGTAGTCCTTGACCGCGGCGGCGATCTTCAGGCAGAACTCGGTGGAATAACCCGTTGGCTTGCCGTCCGGGCCGACGTAGGACAGCGGCACCGAAGACTCGCGATAGCCTATGGTGAAAGTGTGGGTGGACTTGATCCGGCTGATGGTCGAGTCGATCTCCTGTGCGTGGCCCATGGCGGGCAGCAGTCCGAGGCCGGCGCAGCTCAGCGCGACGGCGGCGATGCGCTTGATGATGTGTGTGCTCATGCTCTTCCCCTTGCGTTATGGTCGCGGCGCATCGCGCCTGAACCGTATGGATGATGGATGCTGCTTGCTTCAGGCGTAGCCATTGCGGGACAACGCCTTTAACTCGGCCAGCGACAGGGCGTCGAGGTCGAGCGCCCGCAGAAGCGCGTTTTCGTCGCTGAAATCCCGTCCGTACATAGCCGAGAAGACAGCCACGCCGGCCTCGTGCAACGGCGCGGGGCGCTGTGTCAACGCGCCCAGCCTGGCCGTGGCCACCAGGCCGTAGGGTACGTCTTCGGTCACGTAACGGCTGTCGGCACTCGCCGGGCCAGTGCCCCCGCGGCCCAGCCGGGACATTTCCTGGTTCATGTCCGAGACGCTGCCCAGGGGCACGTGGAACGACAGATGAAAGTGTTCGAAGATGGTCCGCACCTGCAGGCCGAGCGCCTGCGCGATTGCCAGGCGTTCGGTATCGAGCGCCTCCAGCAGGCGCCCCACGTTCGGCGTGACATGCCTACCCTGGTCCCAGGTTTCGCCCAGTTCCATGCGTGTCATATTGCACAGCGCGATACCCATGTGGTTCTGCGGGTTCAGGTTGCTCAGCGCGATCGCGAGCAGTCCGTCGCGCTCGACGAAGCGCTCGCCGAACAGCTCGCGGCATGCGGCCAGGCCGCGTTCTTTGTCGCTGGCCGGGAGGGTGCACAGATCGATCTTGCTGCGCACGGTATTGACCTTGACGCTGCAAGGCGACGCCAGCCGGCCGGACACGGCCGTCGTGCCCCAGGCCACAATGGGCAGGCGCACGCCGCGCTCTGCGAGCAGGAGCGAGAGATAGAGCGCGCCCAGCGAGGCATGCGAGCTGATGACCACGACATGGTCCCGCGTGAGATGCGGGGCGACGGCGTCCATCATCTTGCGGTGCGCGTAGGCCGGCAGGGCCAGGATGATGACCCGGGCGTGGGCGGCCAGATCTGCAGCGGACGAGGCGGCCTGGACGGCGAACTCGCCTTCGATGGCACCCTGTGCCTTGAGGGGACGTCCTTGCGCGAGCGCCGCGGTGCCATTGCCCGACGGCGACCACAGGCGCACGCGATGGCCGGATTGGGCCAGCAGCGCCGCCGTGCCACATGCGACGGCGCCCGCGCCGATGATGCCCACGGCGATGCAAGTGGGCATTTAGGCCTGGTCCTTGGGCAGCGGATCGCCCAGCGTGTGCATCAGACGGTTGGCCCAGCCAAAGAGCGAGGCGGAGAGGATCAGGTCGAGGATCTCGGCCTGGTCGAGCCCGGCCTCGATCAGTGCGGCCATCTCCCGCGCCGTGGCCTGGCTCGGGGTCTGCGACAGCGTGGTCGCAAACGCCAGGATTGCCGAAAGCCGGGGGGCCAGTTGCGCGTCGGCGCCGTCGGCGAAGATCTTCGCCATGACGGTCTGGTCTTTGGTCAACTGGTTGTAACGGCTGGCGTGGACGGCGGCGCAGTAGACGCAGCGGTTGACCACGGATGCGGCCGTGGCGCCGACCTCGCGCTCCGCGCGCGACAGGCCTGCGTCGTTGTACATGATGGCGTTGAAAAGCGGCGTGCGCACTCTCAGCGTTTCGACATCGTTGGCCAGGACCAGGACGTAGTCGGACACCTTGGTGTGGGACGGCGTGACCTTGAGCGCGTCCAACTGGTCGGCCGAAGCCTGGTCCAGGTCGATGGGTTTGACCCGCGGGCGCCAGTGTGGCACTGCGGTGGTGAATTCGTGCAGGACCGCGCTCATTGTGCGAACTCCTTCATCAGTCTGAGGCCGGCGATCAGCCGGATCTGGTAGGCCAGGAAAGCGTTCAGCTCGGCCAGGCGCACGATGTCCGCGTCGCTCACGCCGGCTTGCTGCAGCCGCGCGATGTCGTCGGCGGTCGTCTCCTTGGGGGCCTGGGTGACGATGTCCGTGAAGGCCAGGACCGCCGTCAACTGGGCATCGCCCTCGCCGTTGAAGGCGGGGTCGGCCAGGCGCGAGATCGCGGCCGAGGCGCGAGCCTGCCGCATCAGGTCTTCGTAGTGCGCTACCAGGCCGGACTCGTTGTGCAGTTTGGCGATGCGCGCGGCCAGCGCGGCGCGTCCCGCGTGCGATATGCCGCCGGGGTCGCCCGGCTTGAGCGCCGCATCGTGCGTGGCCTGCGTCATTTGCAGCACGTCCGCCCGTGTGTCGAGCACGGCGCTCAGCGGCGACTGCGCGTCTATGCCCGCCTGGGTCCTCACGACATCGTTGTTCACCGTTGCTCCTGTCCCGTTAGTGATTTGATCGAGGCCTTGTCCGCATGAGCGGGCGTCATGGCCCCGCCGCCGCGCGCAACGCCGCGCCGAATTCGCTCGCTGTCCATTCGTCGCCCAGCAGTTCCGGCTTGTCGTAGTCGAGCATCTCCTGATAGTGCTCGGCCACGTCCTCGGCATACAGGCGCGAGGCCAGCCCGCGCGCCAGCCAGGCCGCCCCTTCGCTGATGCCGGGAATGTCGCCGCTGACCTTGCCCAGGCTGACCGCGGCGCCGTAGTTAAAGCAATAGATGTTCTTGAGCCAGGGAGCCGTGCCGGGCGTGCGCTCCAGAAACGAGAAATCGTGGGCCAGATAAGGGAAGTTTCCCAGTTCGCGGTGTTGTTCCTGCGCGGGCGGCGTATACCGGTCCTTCCAGAGCAGGATCTGATCGGCATAGCCGGGGAATTCGGCGCGCGCCATGGGATCGACGGTAAAGCCCGTGCCCAGGATGAGATAGTCGCTTTCGAGCTGGCTGCCGTCGGCGGTCGCGACGACGATGCCCGAGCCCGACGCACGGACGCGTTCGACGGCTTTGCCGAAATGGAAGTAGGCGTTGGGATGGCGGCTCACGCGCAAGGTGGAGCCGCGCGGCGCCGGCGTCTGCATGACAGTGGCATAGTGCATGAACCGCCAGCGCCAGGCATCGGATAGGTCGGGAAAGCCGTTTCTCAGGCCGGGCGAGCCTATCCCCATCATTTTGTTGACGGTAGGCATTTCCTTGCGGCGTATGAGGTGGCGCACTTCGGCCGCGCCGGCCTCCAGCGCTTCGGCCGAGTTGTCGACGGCCGAAGCGCCGACGCCGACCACCACCACGCGCTTGCCGCGCAGGCGGGCGAAGTCGATGTCGTCGGACGAATGCGCCCAGAGCGAAGGGTCCAGCCCTCGCACGAAGGCCGGAATGCTGGGATGGCCGGTGCCATCGCGGCCGGTGGCCATGACGACCTTGCGCGCCAGTACCGAGGCGGCCGTCGCGCCGGCCCCCGAGAGATGCAGGCGCAGCAGAGTGCCCTCGGCCACGATGTCATCGACGTTGACGTTGTTCTCGATGGGAACGGACAAGGCCTTGCGGTACCAGCGCAGGTATTGCATCCAAATGGGGCGCGGAATCTTGTCCAGCGGCTCCCATGCCGGGGCGCCATACTGCGCGGTGAACCAAGCGCGGAAGGTCAGGCTGCTCATGCCGTAAGCTGGGCCGACCAGATGCTTGGGCGAGCGCAGCGTTTGCATGCGGGCGTAGTTGAGCCAGGGTCCTTCCAGACCGGCCGGATTGCGGTCGAAAATGCGGGTTTCGGGCATGCCTTCGCATTGCAGCGCGAACCACGCGACCATGCCGCACATGCCCCCGCCGATGATGACGATGTCGTGGACCTTCTCGCCGCGGGCCTGGCGCGGGAGCACCCAGTTCGCGGCAGGGCGGCACAGATATTCGAGGTCCCGGGCCAGGTCTCGCTCCAGTGCGGCCAGCGCCGCATTCGAACCCGGTTGCGGCGTCATGGCAGGGTCTCCGGCAGCGCGGCGGGAAAAATCATGGCAGGGTTTCCGTGGAAGGGGGGACGTGGTCGTAGACGGACTGCAGCAAGGCGCCGTGTTGCGAGGCCTCGTGTCTGACAAAGCCGGGCAGCAGCGCGGCGGCGGCCTGGGCCAGCGCTTGGGCCAAGTCATCGGCCAGGGTCGTGAGCGGTTTGGCCTGGGGCGAGATGACGCCGAAATAGAACGGGATGTCCACGTCCAGCGGGCGGATGGTCACGCCCTGCATGGGCGCGCCGTAAGCGGTCACCGGTTCCAGCACCGCGACGCCCAGGCCGGCGCGCACGGCGCCTAGGGCATAGGTCGACGAGTTGGTTTCGATGATGTTGGCCGAGTTGCCGCCCGCCTGCGCCAGGGCCTGATCCAGGCGATGGCGCAAGCGATAGGGGTTGGCCATGGTGATCAGGCGCCGCTGCGCCATTTCGTGCAGCGCGACCACGGGCCGCGCGGCCGCCGGGTCGTCGGCGGGCAGGGCCACAGCGCAAGGCGCCTGGCCGATCCAGTGCACGTCCAGGCCGCGGTGTTCCAGCGGAAGGCTGGTCGCGCCCAGCTGCACCGCGCCGGTTAGCACGGCGTGCACCACGCGCTCGGGCGTCATGCCCAGGATCTGCATGGCGCCCGGACCCGTGCGGGCCTCGACGCGGCGCACCGCCTCCGGGATCAGGCCAACTGCCAGGGCCGATGTGGCGGCCACGCGCAGGGGCCTGCCGGCATCGCGGGCAATGTCTTTGGCGCGGCTACGGATCTCGCGCAGGCTCGCCAGCGCGCGCTCGACGTCCTCATACAGCAGGAAGCCCTGATCGGTGGGTGTGACGCGCGGCCCGCTGCGCAGGAACAGGGCATAGCCGATTTCGGCTTCCAGCTCCTGGAGCAGGCGGCTGATGGCTGGCTGCGAACGGCCAAGCAGCCGGCCGGCGGCAGTGACACTGCCGGTGGACATGACAGCCGCGAAGGCCTCGAGTTGGCGCAGTTCCATGGAGGGAGGCTACAGTTTCATTCGAAATATGTATTCTTATTAATTCATCATGCGTAATTCAAATAATTAAAGAGGATAAGCATATGGCTGGCAATCGGGTTTTCCCGGCCAAGGCATTAGGGGTTTTCCCAGTTCGAGCTGGGTGATTCAGTATCATTTTTGATGCTCATATCAAAGTCCAATCAAAACCCTCAAGGAAAAATCAACGTGCCAGCCCAAGTAACGCGCTACGGGTGGAAGACCCTGGCCGGTTCGGCCATCGGCTACGCGATGGATGGTTTCGATCTGCTGATCCTGGGTTTCATGCTGAGTCTGATCTCCGCCGACTTGCACTTGACCGGCGGACAGGCAGGCTCGCTGGTGACCTGGACGCTGATCGGCGCCGTCGCCGGCGGCATCCTCTTTGGCGCGCTGAGCGACCATTACGGCCGCGTCCGCGTGCTGACCTGGACCATCGTGATGTTCGCCCTGTTTACCGGCCTGTGCGCCTTTGCGCGCGGGTATGAAGATCTGCTTGTCTATCGCACGTTGGCGGGCGTCGGCCTGGGCGGCGAGTTCGGCATCGGCATGGCCCTGGCTGCGGAAGCCTGGCCCGCCAGGCTGCGGGCGCGGGTGTGTTCGCACGTCGCGCTGGGCTGGCAGGTCGGGGTGCTCCTGGCGGCCCTGCTGACTCCCGCGCTACTGCCCCATATCGGTTGGCGCGGCATGTTCCTGGTGGGCGTGATTCCGGCATTGTTCGCCTGGCTGATCCGTCGCACGCTGCACGAACCCGAGGTGTTCGTGCGCCATGCCAGGGAAAAGGGTTCGCGCGGCAACGCCTTCAAGCTCCTGGTCAAGGACGGCCGCACGACCCGCACCAGCCTGGGCCTGGTGATTCTGTGCGGTGTGCAGAACTTCGGCTACTACGGGATCATGATCTGGATGCCCAGCTTCCTGTCCCACAAGCTCGGCTTCACTTTGGCCAAGTCCGCGTTCTGGACCTCGGTGGCCATCGTCGGCATGATGATCGGCATCTGGGTCTTCGGCCAGATGGCCGACCGCATCGGCCGCAAGCCCGCTTTCCTGTTGTTCCAGGCGGGCGCGGTGGTCATGGTCCTGGTGTATTCGCGGCTCTCCGATCCCTTTGCGATGCTCTGGGTCGGAGCCATCATGGGCATGTTCGTCAACGGCATGGTGGGCGGCTATGGCGCGCTGATGTCCGAGGCCTATCCCACCGAAGCCCGGGCGACCGCGCAAAACGTGCTGTTCAACATCGGCCGCGCCATCGGCGGCTTCGGCCCGGTGGTCGTGGGCACGCTCGCCTCGGCCTACTCGTTCCAGATCGCCATCGGGATGCTGGCGGCCATCTACGTGGTCGACATGCTGGCCACCCTGTTCCTGATCCCCGAGCTCAAGGGCGCCGAACTGGACTGATCCATGGGAAGGGCGGTTTCGTGCATGACGACATCGCGACCCTGAGCGCGTCGGCCGAGACGGTCCGCATGCGCGAGGGCATGGCCGCCCGTTTGCGAACGCGATCCTACAAGGGCGCCCGAAGGCGCGCAGATCACACGCAAGCGCCTGGCGCGCATCTGATCATCGAGGCAATAGCCGGGCGCATGTTCGCGAGGCCACGCAACGCCGCAATGGGCCGCAGGTTGACGATATGATGGCGGTGGGTCGGTCGAAAGCGCCTTCTCGCCATGCCCCAAATAGGAACAATCATGAGCTTTACAGACATTGCAAAACGTTTTGCCGACGCCAGCCCCGGAACCGATACCTTCAAGGCCTTCTACAAGGACGCCTTCCAGCTGATGAAAGCCGACGTGGACAACGCGGGCCTGTATTTCATCGTGGGCATCGTCGCGCAATCCTTCGTGCGCAACTACGAGGACCAGGGCCTCGCGCCCGAGTTCGTCAATGCCGCGAAGGCGATACTGGTGGGCTATAACGCGAAAGTCTGCCAGGGGCTCGTGTCCCCGCCGGCCGAGCGCCTGCGCCTGATCGGTGAGGTCGCCAGCGACTACGAATGGAACGTGCACGACTTCTGACCAGGCATCGAAGGCCCTCTTGCGCCGCGCGGCCGAGGACGCCTCCATCGCAGGGCGCCCAGCATGGCCCGCACTCACGTCGAGGAAGACGTTGGGCCGCTCAAGGCGCATTCGAGCGAGGCCCAGATTGCCGATCTGGGCCTCGCGATCGCGTCGAAGAGCGCGTTAACCGGCTGGCGATAGGCAGGCTGCAGTAAGGCGCGAGCGCGCGGTACTCTGGCCTGCCTGGCTGTGGCTTCAAGCCTTGAGCAACAGCGCATTCATGCGCTTGACGAAGGCCGCCGGATCGGCGATTTGCGCGCCTTCGGCCAGCATGGCCTGGTCCAGCAGCAGCCTGGCCCAGTCGCCGAACTCCTCGTCGGCGGCCTGGCCGATGCGGCCGATCAGCGCGTGTTCGGGGTTGATCTCGAGCACGGGTTTGACGTCGGGGGCATCCTGGCCGGCGGCCTTGAGCATGCGCAGCAGATGCGGGCTGAGCTCGTTCTGGCCGACCACCACGCAGGCAGGCGAATCGACCAGGCGCAAGGTGACGCGCACTTCCTTGACCTGATCCTTCAGCGCTTGCTGCAGGCGCTCGACCAGCGGCTTGAATTCCTCGGCCACCTCGGTCTGGCGCTTCTTTTCTTCTTCGTCGGCCAGGTCGGCCAGGTCCAGGCCGCCCTTGGCCACGGACACCAGCGACTTGCCTTCGAACTCGCGCAGGTAGGACAGCATCCATTCGTCCACGCGGTCGGACAGCAGCAGCACTTCGATGCCCTTCTTGCGGAAGATCTCCAGATGCGGGCTGCTGCCGGCGGCGGAATGGGAGTCGGCTGTGACGTAGTAGATCTTGTCCTGGCCTTCCTTGGCGCGCGACAGGTAATCGGCCAGCGAAACGGTCTGCGCCGCGTCGCCCGTATGCGTCGAGGCAAAGCGCAGCAGCTTGGCGAGGCGCTCGCGGTTGGCCGGGTCTTCACCAGCGCCCTCCTTGAGCACCTGACCGAACTCGGTCCAGAAGGCCGCGTAGTCGTCTTTCTTGTTCTCGGCCAGCTCTTCCAGCAGCGACAGGATGCGCTTGGCCGAACCTTCGCGGATGGCGCGCACGTCGCGGCTTTCCTGCAGGATCTCGCGCGAGACGTTCAGCGGCAGGTCGGCCGAATCGATCACCCCGCGCACGAAGCGCAGGTACGAGGGCAGCAGCTGCTCGGCGTCGTCCATGATGAACACGCGCTTGACGTACAGCTTGACGCCGCGTCGCGCGTCGCGGTCCCACAGATCGAAGGGGGCATGCTTGGGCAGGTAGAGCAGCTGGGTGTATTCGCTGCGGCCTTCCACGCGGTTGTGCGTCCAGGTCAGCGGGTCGTCGAAATCGTGCGAGATGGTCTTGTAGAACTCGCGGTACTGCTCGTCGGTGATGTCGGACTTGGCGCGGGTCCACAAGGCGCTGGCCTGGTTCACCGCCTCCCACTCGTCTTTTTTCACCTGCTCGTTCTTTTCGGCGTCCCACTCCTCCTTGGCCATGCGGATGGGCAGCGAGATGTGGTCGGAATAGCGGCGCAGGATCTCGCGCAGCTTCCAGCCGTTGAGCAGTTCGTCTTCCTCGGCGCGCAGATGCAGCGTCACATCCGTGCCGCGGCCGGCGCGTTCGGCTTCGCCGATGGTGAACTCGCCCTGGCCGTCGGACTCCCAGCGTATGGCGCCCTCGGCCCCGGCACGGCGGCTCACCACCGTGACCCGGTCAGCCACGATGAAGGAAGAATAAAAGCCCACGCCGAACTGGCCGATGAGCTGGGCGTCCTTTTGCTTGTCGCCGGTCAGTTGCGAGAAGAACTCGCGCGTGCCCGAGCGGGCGATGGTGCCCAGGTTGGCGATGGCCTCATCCCGCGACAGGCCGATGCCGTTGTCCGAAAGGGTGAGGGTGCGCGCCGCCTTGTCGTAGGACACGCGGATGCCCAGCTCGCTGTCGCCGGCCAGCAGTTCCGGGTGGTCGATGGCCTCAAAGCGCAGCTTGTCGCAGGCATCGGATGCATTGGAGACCAGCTCGCGCAGGAAAATTTCCTTGTTGCTGTAGAGCGAGTGGATCATCAGGTGCAGCAATTGCTTCACTTCGGCCTGGAAACCCAGGGTTTCGGAAGGGGAGGGTGCAGTCTGGCTCATGGGAATCGGAACGTCGGATAGGCGTGAAAAAAAGGAAATTGGGTTCGTCGGTCCAGATAAGGGCAATTGGCGCGATTTCAAGGGTCATATACTCAATCGATTAGTCTACTTTGCCCAAGCCGTTGATCCGAGCCCCTGATGCCCGCCACACCTGCGTCCGCCACACCCCCGTCCGCCGAAGCCTCGCGCCCGTTCGTCAAATCCCTGCTGGCCATGCTGGGCATCTGCTGCGTCATGATGCTGGTCGGCCTGGACCAGACCGTGGTGGGCACGGCGCTGCCCACCATCGTCGCCGAACTGCACGGGTTCGACCTGTATGCCTGGGTTGCCACCTCGTACCTGCTGACCTCGGTCATCACCGTGCCGATATTCGGCCGCCTGGGCGACTACTACGGACGCAAGTCCTTCGTCGTGGCGGCCATCATCGTGTTCACGCTGGCCTCGGTGCTGTGCGGCCTGTCCACCAGCATGACCTTCCTGGTGCTGGCGCGCGCGCTGCAGGGGGTAGGCGGCGGCATGCTGGTGGGCACGGCCTTCGCCAGCGTGCCCGACCTGTTCCCGGATCCGCGCGTGCGCCTGCGCTGGCAGATACTGATCACCTCGGCATTCGGCCTGGCCAGCGCGATCGGCCCCACGCTGGGCGGCATTCTTACCGAGCAATACGGCTGGCGCTCGGTGTTCTATGTGAACGCGCCGGTGGGCCTGCTCGGGGTGTATTTCGTGTCCTGGCACATGCCCACCATCCGGCACCACAAGGACACCAAAATCCAGCTCGATTGGCTGGGCGCAGTCCTGATCGCGCTGGCGCTGGGCAGCCTGCAACTGTTGGTGGAGCTGCTGCCCGGACACGAATCGGGCACGACGCTGTCGTGGCTGGGCGCGGGCAGCGTGCTGGCCTTCGCCGCTCTCTACTTCTGGGAGCGCCGCTGCACCTATTCGCTGCTGCCCTTCGAGATGTTCCGCAACCGCACTATCTCGGTCTTGTTCCTGCTGGCCTTTCTGATGGGCACGGCTTCGTTTTCGGTCATGTTCTACGTGCCGCTGATGCTGCAAGGCGGCTTTGGCATGTCGCCACAGGCAGCCGGCCTGCTGGTCACGCCCATGATGGTCGGCATCCCCTTCGCCAGCCTGATCAACGGCCGCGTCATCTCGCGGCTGGAGCGCCCCCTGATCATGCTGTATATCGGCTTTGCCGCGCTGGCGCTATCTTCGCTGGGCGTGATCCTCACGCAAGCCGACACGCCGCACTGGCTGTTCGGCGTCTATATGGCCTTGAGCGGCATGGGCGTGGGCTTTGTCATGCCCAATCTGACGATTTTCGGGCAGTTGGCCGCGCCGCCGCACCATCTGGGCATCGCCACCGCCACCACGCAGTCGCTGCGCATGGTGGGCGGCATGATAGGCACGGCGCTGGTGGGCACCGTGGTGGGTCATGCCTATCAATCGCAGGTGACCTTTCTGCTTCGCACCATGGACGCCACGACCTGGCTGGATCGCCTGCGCAATCCGCAGGTGCTGCTCGACCAGGAAGGGCAGCGGCAGGTCATGGCGCAGCTCGCGGCGCAGGGGCACAACCCAGAGGCGCTGTTCGGAGGCATCCACTTGGTATTGGTGAACGCCATCCACATCAGCCAATACGTCGGTCTGGGCGTCTCGCTGCTGGGGCTGCTGCTGGTGCGGCGCGTGCCGCCGCTCAAACTCAAACAACGCCGCGAGCACGAGCCGGCCGAATCGGCGGCGTAGGCGGTGTAGGCGGCAGGCCGGGCGAGCCGGCCGCCGCGGTGTCCGTCCTCCCGGGCAGGAAAGTAAGTCGGAGTCGCCTGGGGTGTAGGAGCAGCCGACCGGAGCCATATATAATGATGATCTTCACGCATGTGCCCGAGTGGTGAAATTGGTAGACGCAGGGGACTCAAAAATAGGTACTTGTACCTATGGTTAGCTTGGGTTCAGCGTCTGCAACTCCATGTCTGGCAAGGGTTTTTGAGGCAAACCGGCTTCCGATCGAAAAGCGCGCTTTTTGAGCTAGGAGCCAATTAGGAGCCAGGGCAGCGCGGGCTGGCTCCAAGTCAGTAGTAGCAATTAGTTGAAGTATCATGTGCGTCCTGCCCGAGTGGTGGAATTGGTAGACGCAGAGGACTCAGACCAAATTTGAGCCCTCTTGGAGAAATCCTTGAGGTGAAGCCCGTCAAACTCGGTGAAGGCCCTGGACGCAAGTCCGAGCTAATGCCGAGCCAAGCCCTCGAACCGAAAGGTTCAAGGGAAGGTGTAGAGAGCAGACGGCGGGCACCTACGGCAAAGCGGTAACACGCAATGCTATGGTGAAGGCGTGCTCCAGACCACGAACGCCCTGCCCCGTGCAGGTCGGCGGCGAAAGCCGAAGTGGGAAGAAAATCCTCCGCCGCAAGGCTTGTCGGTTCGAGTCCGACCTCGGGCACCAATTCGGAAGCCGCCCCTGCTCACGCAGGGGCGGCTTTTTTCGTTAATTCGAGCACTGCTATCGTTCTACTGTCGTGCTTCCAATCGTGAGCAGGTCAATTGCATATGAGCCAAAGTGAGACGTGGAATTGCACTGAATGTGGCGAGCCGTGTGCGCCAGTGCCCGCAGGGCAAGAGAATGTGCCATGCGCCAAGTGCGGAAGCTTGGCCAAGACCATCAACATGCACTTTTCGGATGAGGTTGGTGTAACCGTTACGGATTGGTTGGACGTCAAAGCCACAAACACCAAGATGTCGGGTAAACGGAAAATGCGGCGGCATTTGCAGACGGGAAGCCAATGGAGCACATCCCTTGAAAAGATGGTCGAAAAAGTCCGAGATATAGACCGAGATGCCGACGCTTACTACGAGCGTGTAGTCGATCCAGATACAGGGGAAGTTCTGAGGCACTGCGAAGAACCATTAAGCGAGCACTTTGGGCGGGGATCAGCCAAACCTAAGCAAGAGTAACCCTCGGATCATTCACCCCCAACGGGATACTTGGTCTTCAATGGTTTCTCAGCGCGCCGAAAGCTGCGATCCCCTGCTATGAACGCCTCCAGCATGTGCGGGATCAGCGTCGCAGCATCGACCGCTTCGCCATAGGTTTGCGCGTGCAGTGAGGCGTAGCGATCAAGGTCGGCCTTGAGCGTGACCGGACATGCGAAGGCCAGCTTGATGTTCTCGGTCTTCGGTAGCGGCCCTAGCCGCAGCTTGCGCATCGTGCTCATGGCATCGGCCCTCTCTGGACAAAAAGCGGCTGGTATAGCCGCAGCACCATATCCTTGTTCACCATCACGTTGACCTGAAACCCAGGCCGTACCGTCAGCGTCGGCTGAATACTCAAGTCGCGGCGCGTGATTTCCTGACCGACCTGATTGGCGGTGTCCTGCGAGCTATCCCGCAACGCGATAACGGTATTGCCGTTAGCACTGCCCTGATTCGAGACGGCCAGTTCGGAGCCAACGCCGAGCATCGTGGATAGCACTGCACCCGTCAGAATGCGGCCCCAATGCCAGTCCACGCCATCTTCGAGGCCCGCGTAGCCGGCCGGGTCGATGCCGGGCAACTTGTCGAGTGCGATCGACGAGGTATCCGGCAATACCAGCCGCAACCAGACCAGCAGCACCCGCTGCTGCCCGAACGCGACCTGGCTGTCGTAGCGCCCGATCAGGCGCGAACCCTGCGGAATCAGCAGATAGTGGCCGGTTGCGGTGTCGTACACGGGCTGCGTGACCTCGGCAATGATCTGCCCCGGCAGGTCGGAATTGATGCCCGTCACCAGCGCGGCCGGAATGATCGTGCCCGCCATGATCGTGTACGGCGAGGCCGGTGCCTGCAAGCTGCCGGTGTTGCTGGTCGCAGCGTCACCGCCTTTTGCCATGAACGCTTCTTTCTGGTCCTGCCGGTTCTGGATCGCCGTCGGGTCATTGGGTTGCGCGGCTGTGGATGCCGGCCCCGCACCCATCGGATTGAACGGGCCGGCCGCGGCATTCGCCGTCGGCGTGGTGCCCGCAGACGCGGAAACCGCATCGGGTTTGCCGGCATCGCTGCCGGTGTCGAAGAACACCGCCGAGCGCGCAATCTCGTCGGCCTGGCGCTGCCGGTCGATGTTCTCGGCCGATGGTCCCGGATTGACGCTGCCACCCGGTAGCGGCGGCTTGGCAGACGCTGCGCCCCAGTCGCCAGGCAACGGCGGTCCGAGCTGCGGCACGCTGGCCGGCGAAGCCGGCGCGGGTTTCGCCGGCAGCTTCGAGTAGTCAGACGGCAACCGGTCGAGGTCGTCGGCCCTGGCGATCCGATCAACGTTGTACAGGTTGCTCTGGTCGCCCGAATCACGCCGGCCCTTCGATTGCAGCGCCCACATCGACGCGCCGGCCACGGCCACCGCGAGCAGCGTGGCAGAGACGGCCAGCGTGCGACGGTTGAGCCGCGTGACCGCGCGCGGTGCAGCACGCAACGCGACACCTTCCGGGGCGACCTTCGGCGCAGGCTGGGCCTCGTTATCAGTCGCGCCCATGACTGGCTCCCGCAGCCACGCCATCGATACGCTCGATGCGTACCACGGCCGCCCTACTCTCATCCTTGCCGCCGAGCCGTAGCTCGGCCGCACCGAACAAACGATCCACGATGTCGTAAGGCGCATGGAAACGGTAGTTCACCAGCTCGCCCTTGCCATCCGGCCCGACCACGAACAGCGGTGGCAATTCGCCCTGCGCGATGCCCGCAGGAAACTGGATATAGACATGCTGCCCGTCGTCGAAGGCACGCACGGGTTTCCACGGCGGGCTGTCGCCCGTGATCGCGTAGCGGAAATGCAACTGGTCGAGCGACAGGCCATCGGCAGCAGGCGCCACCGCATCGGCGGCCTGCGCCTGGGCCTGCAAGGCCAGCATCTGGTCCTTCGGATATTCCCATGATACGGACGCCATCCACGCCTTCGCGGTGGACGTAAGTTCGAGCAGGTAGGTGCGCCGGTTCGTGGTGATGACGAGGTTCGTCATGATCCCCGCGCGCACCGGCTTGACCATGACGGCCACGCGCCGGCTCGCGCCATTGCCGCTCGCGGTATCGCCCACGATCCATTGCACCGTGTCGCCGGCCGCGACCGTCACCAGTTCCTCGCCTTGCTGCAAACTGATGACCGTCACGCGGCTGGGGCTGGTATAGACCTGATACAACGCGCCATCGGAGAACGGCCAGACTTGGATCGCGTTGATGTAGCCGTCGCGCGTCGGCACCACGCTTGCGTCGGCGTTGGCCTGCTCAACGCGCGCTTTCGCGTCTGCGGGTTCGGGTGCCGGCTTTCCATCGGCAGCACTTGGCAGCAGCTGCTTCATCTGATCCGGCAATGGCAAGGGCTTCGGCACCTCCACGACTGCAACCGGCTTGGGCGGCTCGGGCAATGGTTGCGCCTTGACCGATTCGTCCAGCGAGATCGCCGGCGGTGGTTGGCCTTGCGTGGCGCAGCCAGCAAGGCTACCCAGCAGGACGAGGAAGGCAATGGCGGTGATCGACGGTTTCATGGCTTCTTCGCTCCTTCCGGCGCGTCCAGGTCACGACTCCAGGACAGCCCGTTGATGTAAATGCCGAGGGGATTACGACGCACCTGCTGTTCGGTGCGCGGCGTCTGCATGACAAGAGTGAGCATCGCCGTCCAGTGCTCGGTGCCGGTCGGCGTGCCGTCGTTGAAATGCTGTTCGGTCCAGCGCACCTGGAATGAGGTATCGCTGACGCGCACCACGCTGGTTACATCCACCGATACAGAGTCCTGCCCGACATGTGCGAACGGATCGTGAGCGCGGGCGTAATCGTTCAAGGTCGCCGCGCCCCGGTCGGTGGTGTAGCCGTAGGCTTCGAGCCAGTTCTGGCGGACCACCACCGGGTCGATCGACAGCGAACGCACGTCGGTCACGAAGCGCGCCAGGTGGTACGCGATCTGTGCATCGGTTGGCCGGTACGGTGTCGTAGCTGCCCCGACCGCGCGGACTTGGCCCGAGTGACCGACCTCGACCACGTAGGGCGTGACGCGCGACTGGCCGGATTGCCAGACAAGGCCCGCAGCCATCAGCAGCGCGAGGCCCAGGCAGCCGAAGGCCATCAACCGCCAGTTCTTCGCCTGCACGCGCGCGCTGCCGAGGCGTTCATCCCATACCTGCGCGGCGGCCTGATAAGGCGTGGCAGGCACAGGTGACTCGCTGTAGCGCACGCCGGGTCGTGTGAAGCGCATGGCTCGCCTCCCTTACTCGTTCGAGGAATCGTTGAGTTCCGGCGCGGCCCCGCCGCCGCCGTGGTCGGCCGAGCGCACGACATGCGCGGCCGTCGAAGCGCCATGCGCGGCGCGCTGGCGGCGTTGCAGGCGTTGTGACCCTGTCTCGTTTCCACGTACATCAAGTCATGCAGCCGAACGGGCATTCTCCCATGCGACAGGGGCGAGGAAGCCGTTGGCCGAGTGCAGGCGCTGGCGGTTGTACCAGCCCTCGATCCAGTCGACGATGTCTAGCCGCGCCTGCGCCCGCGTTTCGTAGCGTACCTGGTAGACACGTTCGACCTTCAGCGTCTTGAAGAAACTCTCCATCGGTGCGTTGTCCCAAGCATTGGCCCTGCGGCTCATAGACATCGTGATGCCCAGGCCGGCCGCCAACGCTCGGTAGCGCCCGCTGGCATACTGCGATCCGCGATCGGTATGTACGAGCAGACCCTTTTCGGGCTTGCGTTGCCACCAGGCCGATTGCAGCGCGGCGCATACCAAGCCCGCATCGATGGCCTCGGACATCGACCACCCCACGATCCGCCGGCCTGCCAAGTCCATCACTGCCGCAAGATACAGCCAGCCCTCGCCGGTGGGCACATACGTGATGTCGGCCACCCAGGCTTGGTCGGGCTGCCAGCCATCGAAACGTCGATCCAGCAGGTTCGGCGCCACCGGCAGGCGGTGGGCCGAGTCGGTAGTCACCACGAACGGCCTTCTGTACACCGGCCGCAGCCCTTGGCGCCGCAGGCTTTTGCGAACCCGCTCGGCACCGACGATCTGGCCCTGCTGGCGCAGTCTTTGCACGATTCGAGGACGTCCGTAGCTGCGGCGGCTGGCCTGGTGGAGAGCGGCCACCTTGGCATCCAGGGCCTGATTGGCCAACGCCCTCTTGCTGGGCGGGCGCACGCGCCATTGGCAGTAGCCGCTGCGCGAGACACCCAGCACGCGGCACAACCGGCTAACAGGGTACTGGTCGCGATGTTTGTCGATCCAGGCGTACTTCATCGCGACACTTTGGCGAAGTACGCCGTCGCTTTTCGCAGGATTTCTACATCCAGCTTCGCTTCGGCCAATTCCCGGCGCAGGCGGCTGTTCTCCGCCTCCAACTCACTGATGGGGCGACGGGTAGGCGCCTCCCCCGCGACTGCCCCTACGCCGGTGCTGGCCGAGGCAACGCTCCGCCTTGACCAGTTTCCCAGCGTGGCCACCGGCACGCCAAGGCGCCGTGCCGCTTCGTGCCCGCCCACCGAGGCCGCGAGCCTGACAGCCTCTGCCTTGAATTGCTCTGTGTACTGCCTCTTGGGCAGCCTGCCTTCTTTCATCTCGATTCTCCGTACCTTTGAAGTTAACAACTTCTTGATGTACGTGAAATCGAGGCAGGGTCAATCCAAGGCTGTCGCAGTCCAGCGGACAAAGCACGCGATTCCGCTAATGCCGATGCGGCATGGCGCACCTTCGCGGCACGCTGCCGTCCCCTGGCGCGTGCCGCGCCCCCCCCATGTGCAGACAAGGTTTTCAAGCGGCCATGTGCCGCGACCTTTTATCTTGCCTTCCGCCTTTGCCCTTCGCTGTCGCTCCAGGCATCGTCGGCCCGGCGGCGCTGTGTTGCTCGCAGCCAGCACGCCCTGGAACGCAGCCACGACCCTCGGTCGGGCGCGTTCAAGGCAAGATGCCTGCACGGGGGAAAGCGTCGCTGGATGTTGCGCGACGAGCGGCGCGGACGCGCTCGTACGACACGCGCGACGACACGGCGACGGCCGGAAAAACGGCACGCCGGATGGCACGAGGAAGCGCAGCGAATCGGTGGCCATCATCAGCGTGTCTCCAGCCAGACCGGATGCGCGACACCGATCACCGTGGAAGCAGCAATCGGCCCGAAATAGCGACTGTCGAACGACGCTGGGTTGGTCACGCTCAACAGGAACAGTTCGCCCGGTGCGAGGCGGCGGCACTGCTGCCAGGATGGCAGCGGACGGCCTATGCGATCAGCGGGCAGCACGGGGGCCATCGGCACGCCGTCGATGCGCACGCTGCGACCGACGATGCACACCTCCTGCGGCGCGACCGCACCGATGCGCTTGAGCAAGGGAACGCGCATTGGCAGGTAGCCGCGCTGCGCCGCCAGTGCAGCGGCTTCGGTCGGCAACGGGACGAGCACGATGCTGTCCACGGACAACGGACGTGGCAGCGAGCCGGCCCGATGGTCGAGCAGATCGACGCGATACCAGCCGACCGCCACGCTGTCGGACGGGTTGTAGGTCAGACGCGGCAGCGGCTGCACGAAAGCCGCCCAGGCCAGCGCAGCGAAGCCGCAGGCGGACAGGCCCGCCAGCACGAGGCGAGCGCGCAGGCGCGAACGAGAATGCGGTGCGGTGCCGGATGGAAAAATACTCGTCATGGCCGCGACCTCCCAGCCAGCCAGGCGGCGTGCCGCTCGGCGGTGTACGCGGGCAACGGCAAGCGTGCCGCGAGCCGGTTGCCGAGCGTGCGCCAGTACGCGGGCGACACGTCGGCGGGCGCGATACCTTGCGCCTCGATGGCGTCGAGCTGCGCCAGCACGGCGCGCACGGCAGGCTTGCTCTCGGCATGCAGCAGCAGGCGCGCGCCCGGCAACACGCCGGGGATGCGCTGCGCCGCGTCCAGCGGCGTGCAAGCCTGCATTACCATGAGTTGCCAGCGGATCGTGCCGTAGTCGTTGGCGTGCCAGCGAATGCGGCAAAACATGGCGCGCGGCAGGAACACGGCGACACGGCGCCAGCGGTCGAGCCGGATGGTGCGCGCCGGTTCGCCGAAGCGTAGATACACGTCGATGCGCTGCTCGATATAGGCGAGCGAAACGCGGGTCAGCGGTGCGATGCCGACCTGACCGATGAGCACTGTAAGCGATGGCGGCGGCGCAGTCGTGGCCGCCAGAGCGGATGCGTTCATGAGGTTTTCTCCGGGAACTCGCGTTCCAGCAGTGCGCGCAGCAGTTCGGCGACGGTCACGCCCTGCGTGAAGGCCGACACCTTGATACGCGCCCGCATCGCGGGCGTGATGTCGAGGGTCAGGCGTGCGGTGTAGAGGTCGCCTTTCTGGAGGCCATCGGCGTCGCCCTGGCGAACCCACGCTTCGGCGTGCGGGTTTGCTGGCGGACGTGCGCCGATGCCGATGCGTTTGCCGCGCGCAGTCGTCATGTCGGCCACCGCAGCAGCTCGTCGGTGAGCGCGGTGATCTCGCGTGCGGCGGCGCTGTCGGGTGCTGTCTCGCGTGCAAGCCGGCCATCGGCTACGCTGTCGGCGAACACGATGCGCTGATGCACTTCCGAGCGCAGCGCAGGTAGTGGCTGCTCGGCGAGCGCGCCGTGTGCCTCGCGGCCGATGATGGTGGTGCTGACGCGCCGATTGACGACAAAGGCCGCGTGCAGCGCAGGCCGGAATACCTGCGCTTCGCGGATCAGCGCCACCATCTCGGCGGACGCCCACAAGTCGTAGGGGCTGGGCTGCACGGGAATCAGCACGCGCTCGGCCGCCAGCAGTGCAGAGCGCGCCAGGGCGGCGATGCGCGGCGGGCCGTCGATGACGACGTGATCGGCACGGCGGGCCAGCTCTGGCGCCTCCTGATGTAGCGTCTCGCGGGCCAGGCCCACGGCGCTGAACAGGCGCGGCAAGCCCTGCTGGGCGCGCCGCTGCGTCCAGTCCAGCGACGAGCCTTGCGGGTCGGCATCGAGCAGGACGACGTGCTGGCCACGCATCGCCAGCTCGCCGGCGATGTGCGTGGCGAGCGTGGTCTTGCCGACGCCGCCTTTCTGGTTGAGCAGCGCAACGATCATGGCGCGGTCCTCCGTGCTGGAAAGCCGGGTTTTCGCGGTTGCGCATGGTGCCGTTTGGCGGTTGTCCACCGAAGCGGCGCGCTCTTACTACCAGTTAGAGCTTTTAAGTTAGAGAAGTTAGAGGGAGCGCAAACCCGCGCCGTTATTGGCTTTGCGGCGATTTCGCACGCCTGATAGCACGATAGGGACACGCCTGATAGCACGATACCCGGCACGCCTGATAGCACGAGGCCGTCCACACGATGTCCCCGAGTTATCCCCGTGCCGTGAACGGCACGGGCCGAAAGGTCAACAATTCGGTGTTGCTGTCCGGTATCCGCTCGATGCCGAGCACGTAACCGGGCAGCGACTGCCGCGCGACCAGCGCGCGTAAGTCGCAGGCGAAGTCGTAGGGCTTCGCCGTGCTGCCCGATTTCTTGTGCAGGTGCCGGAAGTCGAATTGCCAGCCGTGTTCCTGTCTCCCGCCGTGCTTGCGCACGAGCCGGTAC
Organism: Bordetella sp. FB-8; assembly: GCF_000382185.1. Classification (NCBI taxonomy): domain Bacteria; kingdom Pseudomonadati; phylum Pseudomonadota; class Betaproteobacteria; order Burkholderiales; family Alcaligenaceae; genus Bordetella; species Bordetella sp. FB-8. The sequence continues at coordinate 1,784,624 of NZ_KB907784.1, forward strand.
AGCCATCGCTCGATACCGCCGGTCAGCCGGAAATACGACGGGTCGATGGTCAGCACCAGGGCGGCGTCGAGCACGCCGGCATAGAACCAGTCCGGCAGGATCAACTCGATGCCCAGCGGCGTGCCGCGGGCGTCGGCCAGCTCCTTCCATTCGTTGATCCACGAGAAGCGATGTAGGCGCCGCCCAGTCGTCTCGCGGATGGAAGTCGCTACGGTCGTCGATTGCAGCCGGTCGAGCGCGGCCTTGAGGCGCTGGTAGTCGCGCAGCGACACCCCGCGTCCGATGAAGCGCAGGATCTCGTAGGGCGTGGCCTGCATCAGCCGCGACGGCCGTAGGCCCGCGTCGCGCGCTTCCACGATCTGCGAGGCCGCCCAGATCAGCACGTCCGCGTCCCAGATGGTCGCTATGCCGTGCTCCTGCGTGCCCTCCACGCGGATCGTGACGTTGCCGCTGCGGAAGTCGATCGGCGCGGTGCGCCGCGACTTCGCCAGCGAGAAGAACGGAAAGGCCATCAAGTCCTGGGCGTCGCGCGGCACCATGTCGCCCGGCAAGGCGCGGAACAGGTCGAGCTGTTCCCGCTCCCGCGATGGGCTGGGCATGGCGATGGCCACCGGCGAGTCGCCCGTCAGCGCGCACGGTTGTCCGCCGAGTGATGCTCGGCGTATTCGGGATCGGACGTGGTTTCGTAGCTGCGCTGGTCGGCCCAGGCATCGAGATCGACTGCTGCGTACATCACGCGGCGGCCGAACTTGCGGAATTTCGGCCCGTTGCCAATCACGCGTTGCTTTTCGAGCGTGCGCGGCGACAGCCGCAGGTACTCGGCGGCTTCGTCGTTGGTAAGGTAGCGTTGGGGTTGCGGTGTCGTGGCGACGGGTGCGGCGGCAGGCCGCAAGGGAGCGGGACGCATCGGATGAACCTCCATCGGTCAGGAACGCCCGGCCACACAGCGCGACCGGATGGAGGCAGTCTTGGGAAAGCGACGCGTTGCGCGGAGGGTCGTTTTGCAACGTAGGCAAAGCGACCCTGCGCAGGTCAATCGAGCTGTGCAAAGCGGCGGTAGCCGCCGCGCATCAGCGATTGGCCGCGCCGCACCAGGCGGCGCACGCGCGAGCGCAGGCCGCCGTCGGTGTACCAGTTGGCGGCCACGGCATCCGCGCCAAACAGTCCGATGGCGGTTTTGCGCAAGGATGCGCCCGCGAGGGCGGCGTCGAGCGCCTGCAAAGTGTGCAGCTCCAGCAGCGCGGCAGACGTGGGCCGCGAGCGGGCCGCTGCCGCAGGCACGGCTGCGTCTACCGTTGCCAGCATGTCCAGTTCGGCCGTGATCGTGCGGTAGCTCGCGCGAGCTGTGACGCAGGCGCGAACGGCATAGAGATAGGCCATGCCATCGGCCAGACCCTGCGCCAATACAAGCCGCACGCAGCAGCGTGGCCAACGTGCGGTCAGCACGAGGCGCTTGCCGTCATGGATCAGGTGCTTGCGACCGGGAATGCGCCAGAACGCGAAGGCGTTGGCTTTCGGTGGCGGGTCGGCATCCGGGTAGAGCTGGATCACGCCAACAGGATCGGGAAACCAGTCTGGATGTGCGTCGCGTGCATCCAGTGTCGGGTCTTCCAGCAGGCGCAAGCCCCAGGCGTGCGCCGCATCCGGGCGGAAGCGACGGCGCAGCCAGTCGCGCCGGTAGTCGGGATGGCGGCGCAGGTACTCCCAGGCCAGTGCGGGGCCATCCAGATGCAGGACGTACAGGTACGCGGCGGTGGGATACCAGGCATCGGCGCTTCGATCAGCCATGACACAACCTCCTGTCAAACAGGCACGTCACCACGGGCGTCGAACACAGGAGCTACAACATCAAAGCGCCATCAAGTAAGCGAAAAATCAAGCTGTAACGAGGGGTGTCAAGACCGATTAGCTCCGGTGCCTTGCAAGGGTCGTCCGAATGCAACGGCTGCGCCGCACGGAAATGGCGAGCAGCACCGGACACCCTGCCGTAAGCCGCGCCGCGCATCCTGTCTCTTTCGGTCAGGGCCGCACCGGCTTGGTGCCAGAGTGCCGATCCAGACCGCAACTGTCTTGACCTAGACCGAGAAAGACACAATACGCCCCGCTTAGTCAGGAATGGAGCCGTCGCGCTGCGCCAGCCTGACGTACTCCGATAGTGGCCGTGCGGCGTGGAAATAGAGGTCGCGCAAGACAGGCCGTTGCTGCGGCCCGACGATACCGGCCAGGTCGGACAGCTTGACCGTCCCGAGCGCCGGCATCCCGATACCAAGGTCGATCAGTCCCCAGGCGGTATCGCCATCGGCGGGATCGAGCGAAGCCAGCAACCAGGTCGCGTGCGCGTCCGGCGTGAACAGTCGCACCACCGGCAGCGGGTCAATGTCCTGCCCCGCAGCACGCGCCGCACCGACGGCGAGTAGCTGCGCGCGCTGTTCTGCGGTGACGAGTGGCTGGGTCATGGGCGGGTATCCCACGAATCCGACAATGCAAGGATGCGCTTTTCTTGCGAAGCACGGAACTGACGAAGCGGATGCGTGCTTTCGTGCGGAAACACGAAGGCGCAAGCCATCGAATCCGTACATGCGCAGAAGAGCGAAAGCGGAATTGTGCAGGCCAGGAAAAGCACGGATACGGTTCCCTGATTCTGTCGGAATCCGCCGATGCGGATTTCCGTAAAGGCACGGAAGCGAACCTAAATTGCTGCCAATGAGTTAAAGATAACGTGGTTTTAATTGTCCCGCGATTGGACGCTTCTGTCCATGCAGAAGCGATCCGTCCAACCCGGCCGTCCGGCCGGTGCTACCACCTTCGATGCCGAACTGGCGCAAGCCTTCGGCGCGGCGGTGCGCGCACTGCGAACGGAACGCGGGATTGCGCAGGAATCGCTGGCCAACCTGGCCGGCATCGAGCGTTCCCATATGGGGAAGGTCGAGCGCGGCGAGCACATGCCCACGCTGGCGATCATCTTCAAGATCGCCAGCGCGCTTAAATGCAGTACAGCCGTGGTGATGACCGAAACGGAACGCCAGCTCGCGGCGTCCGAAGCGTAGGCGTCACACGGCAAGCGCCCCGCCGCAAGGGACGGGGCGCGGTGGGCGGCGTCAGTCCGCCTGCTGCGGCTTGCTGCGCGACCAGATCAGGTCGTGCGTGCCGTCCTCGCCTTCGATCAGGCGGGCATAGACCGTTGCCGGGAACGAAGGATCGTCCAGGGTCACGGACACGTAGGGCCGTTCGGCCTTGCTGACTTTCTTCCACGCCGCGCCGATGTCGTGACCCGCCGCCTGCACGCGGAAGTCGGGGGCGTTCTCGCTGTCGCCCTTGTCGTTGGGAACCAGCTTGACCTTGACGTTGAACGTCAGGGTGCGAAGCGTGCCGGTGAAGCCGTCTTTCTCTGCGGTGAAGGTGCCGATGTTAGCCATGATGTTTCTCCTTTCGGGTTGAACAAGGTCGCGCCAGTGCGTCCTTGTTGTGAACCGGCCGGCGGGGGATGGGCGGGTCGCACCGCTTGCGGTCGCAATGCAGTGGAGAACCTGGAAGCGAAAAGAATTTGTCCCGCGAGGAATGCGCGCAGCGCAGGGGAAATTGTTTTCGCTGGAAGGTTGCGGCCATGAAGCCCAAGGCGCAGCCGTGCCTTCGCCAGATTCACGACAAGCCAAGGACGCACAGGCCGCCCGCACCCGAAAGGAGACATGGCCGACCTCGGCATTTCCGCGTGACGGCTTTACCGGCTTGCGCCCTGACGCGGGCAAGGGCAATCGCCAGCGACAAGGCAAGAACGCCACCTGCCGCCAGCAGGCGGCCATCGTGGTTGAGGCGTGGCGTGGAAGCTCCATCGCAAGACCGGGCGGCGTGTCGGTGAACCGTCCTTCGTGACGGACAGGCGGCGAACCGTCAGCGTCGAGGACGGCACGCTTTGGCACAACCTGCCGCAGCAAGCCGGGGCGTAGCCCACAAGCCCCGTCTCTTGCGGCGGGGCGCGATTAGAACCCTGCCCGCGCCAGCGGGCACCGATTCGCTGTGGCGCGCAAGGCTATTGCGCGCCCGCCGCGTCGCCGCCTGGTCAAAGGCGGCGACGCGGCGGTTTTGGGGTGGACGTTGAATCCGGGCGCGGCAGACTTGCCGCGCCCGGTTCGGGTAAAAACCCCGGCGCGGTGCGCCGGGGCCATGCTGCGGCCTCACGCGGCCAGCGCGTGCGCTTCCTCCACCTCGGCGGCATCGTCTGGCGCATCCGCTTCGTCCTTCGCCTCGGGCGCACCTTCCGGCTCGGTGTGGTGGTCGATCTGGAACACGGCGGGCATCCAGCCGGTGCCATCCGCCAGCCGTTCCGCTTCGCTGGCAATGTCGGCCTTCTTCAACTTCGCCAGCCGGGTGACGCTCGACGGTGCGAACGCGCCCACGGCTTCCAGAATCGCGGGCTTGGCGATGTGGCGGAAATAGCCCTCGGCGGTCGGCTTCCACCATGCCGCCATGTCCAACTCCACGGCCTGCGCCAGTTCCGCCGCGCCGGATTGCTGCTGCGAAGCGCGAGGCGTTACCACGTCCACCGTGGACGCCACGCACACGGCCAGCAGGCGCACCAGCTCGTCTTGCGACTTCGCCTGCAACGCGGCGAACAGGTCGGCGCTGTCCTGCGGCAAGGCTTCGCCTGCGACTTCCTGCAATTCGCGCAGCGCCACGGCGGCAGGCGATTCCGGCATGTCCGGGGCCATGTCTTCCAGTCGGTCTTGCACTTTCAGGCTCACGCCGAACGGCAAGCCGTCGCGGTGGTATCCATCCTGCAAGACGATCCGCACCATGCCATGCACCAACGCGGCCAGCGCAACGTGCGGATGCCGTGCGACTTCGATTTGCAGCGCCGCTGTGCGGTGGGCGCTCAACCGCTGCGCCAGCCGGTCGGACAGGCTCGCGGTCTTGGGCGCGTCGCCTTCGTCGTGGCCTTCCTCGTCGTTCGCACCGTCGCCTGCACTGAAACCCTGCCGCAGCTTTTCCAGCGTCCGCAACGCCTTCGCCTCGGCCTCGCGCAGCAGACCGCGATGAATCACGGCTTCGCCTTCGCGGTCGAGCGTGACGATGGCACCGGCCACGGCGCGCACGTCCGGGGCGTAGTCGCGCAAGCCTTCTTCGATGGCTTGCAGTTCCTCGGCCACCTGCTCGCGGCGCGGTTCCAACGCCTCGGTCTTGTCCTCGTCCTCGGCGTCGTAGGCAGCTTCCAGTTCGGTGTCGAGCTTATCGAGACGGGTTTGCAGGGACGCGATACGGCGGGTTTCGCGGGCGGTCGGCTCGCGGCGCTGGCGCGGTGCGTTCTGGAACGTCTGGCGGTCGGCGTGGCTCATGTGCGGCACGGCTTCCACCCACGCCCAGCCCTCGGCGCGCACGTCCTCGGCCTGCGCGTCCAGCTTGCCGCGTACCAGCATTTCCAGCAGCGCGGCGTCGGTGAGGTAGGTTCCGGCATCGCCTTCCGCGAACAGGTCGCGGCGGATACCGCCACCGGCCTGCGTGTAGGTGTCCAGCCCGACGAAACGCACCAGCGGATGCGTGGCGGTGATTTCGCGCTCGGTCAGGCGGTCGCGCAGCGCGGATGCGCCGCGCTGCCATTCGGGCGCACCGTAGTACGCGGCTTCCTGCGCGGCGTGGTCGTCGGTGATGGTCAAGGCCATCAACTGTTCCAGCGTGGCGGCTCCGGTGCGGTAGTCGGCCAGCAGGCGCGGCGAGACGTTGGCGAGCTTGAGACGGCGCTGCACGACCAGCGGGGACACGCCGAAGTCGGCGGCAATGTCCTCGATGGGACGGCCTTCCTTGACCAGCGCGGCGAAGGCCGCGAACTGGTCGGCGGGGTGCATGGCCTCGCGCTGCACGTTCTCGGCGAGGCTGACAGTACGGGCGGAAGCATCGGCCACCAGCAGGCACGGCACGTCGTAGTCGGCAGCGACGCGCTTCTTCTTCGCCAGCAGCTTCAACGCGGTCAGGCGGCGGTCGCCCGCGACGACTTCGTACTGCTCGCCATCGGCGGACAGGATGACGATGAGGTTTTGCAGCAGGCCGACGCGGGCGATGCTCGCGGCCAGTTCGGGGATGGACTGGCGCGGGGTCGTGCGGACGTTGCGCTTGGAACGGCGCGGCAACAGTTGCGACAGCGGAACCAGAATCAGGTTCTTGGTCGGGTCGGCCACTTCCAGTGGCGCGGCGGTTTCGAGGGCGATGACTTCGGTTTTGGTAACGGCGTTCATGGTGACAACTCCTTGCGGTTAGGGATGCAGCAGCGGGAGAAGCGGCAAGGGCTGCTGCCTGCCCCTGCCGCGTGGGGAATCAGGCTTTCAACTGGCGCAGGCCATCGGCCAGCAGCCACAGGGCGCGATTCAGGCGGATGCCGTTGTCGATGCCCTGCACCGGGCGGGTGGTCTGGCGGCGACCATTCGCGGCACGGGCGGACAGGCCGCCTTTGATGAGGTTTTCTTGGGTGCGGTTGAACACGCTCCACAGGTCGCGACGGCTGTCGTCGTGGCGGCGCGGCATCAGGATTTGCGATTCCGTGATGGGTGCGGGCGTTGCCTCGTCGTATTTCAACGCCAGCGCAGCGCGGGCGAATACTTCCGCCTCGCCGCTGTCCAGCGTGATCGACTGCATGGCATCGCGAGATGCCTGCGCGCGGTCGAAGCCGTGCAGGACTTCGTAAGCGCCTTCGATGACGTGCCCGGCTACGTCGCCCTTGTGGGGTACGCGCACGTCCGCCACGGTGTCGCCGCAAACAAGGCCGTTCTGGCACACGAACCGGAACATGCCGGCCAGCATCTGATAACTGCTCGTCCCGTCATGGGAGTTCAGCAGGATGATTTCGTTGGCTTCGCGGCCGTTGATCTGGCTGGCGTGGCGTAGCCGGATCATGTGCTTCGTGTAGTCGCGGCGGTCGTCCTGCCGCACGCGGGTCTGGCACACCATGAAAGGCTCGAAGCCTTCGCCGCGCAGTTCTTGCAGCACGGTCGCGGTGGGAATGTAGCTGTACCGCTCGGAACGGCTTTCGTGCGGGGCGTCCGCAAAGATAGAAGGCGCTACGGCGCGAATCTGGTCATCCGACAGCGGATAGTCGGAACGCAGTACCGGCGAGCGCGAAGCGAAACGGGAAGCGAGTTGCATGGTCTTTCTCCTGATGAAAAGGGTTGGCTGTTCGAGCCGCACACCGGATTCCTAGATTCGGAGCCCGCCTTTCGGCGGTTCTGTGCGGTCGGCACGAGGAACCCGGTTGGCCCTGTTGCCACCGTCTTTCCTGAGTTCATCGCCCGCGACGGTCAGGAGCGCGCGGACGGGGGCCGTCAAGGAGGCAAGCGCAGGGTTGGTGCGGCCCGCAGGCGCAGCCGAGGACACGGCCCTGCGCGCCTTGACGGCACACGGACGCGGGCTACAGTCGCGGACAAGGTGATGAAGTCAGGGGAGACGGCTGGACAAGGCAACGGCCACTCCTGTGTGCCGACCGCACGCAAGCGAAGCGCGCAGGCCCGGATCGAGGAATCCGGGCCGTAGGCGTCAGCGACGGAAGCCCGTAGGGGGCGAAACTCGCGCAGCGAGGTTCGATGCGCAGCACGAGAGCGCGACCGGCCGCCTGGCCGGGGACGCCCATCGGAAACTTCCTAAGCGTCCAGCAGCATGAGATAGCATCTCATTTGTCGGGCAAAATGCCGCGAGACCTATCCGATGCGATGGCTCAAACGATCAAAATTTGGAGGGGGCCTTGAAGCTTCATCTGCTTATAGATACGTGCGTCTGGCTGGATCTGGCCAAAGACTATCGGCAACTTCCGCTTCTTGATGCTGTCCTCGCCATGAAAAACGCCGGCGAACTTGAAATCGTCCTCCCTCAGATAGTGGTGGACGAATTCAACCGAAACAAAGAGCGCATCATTGCCGATAGCAAGCGCAGTCTGTCGAGTCATTTCAAGCTAGTTCGAGAAGCTATGTTGAAGTTTTCACAGGAAGAAGGGCGTGAAGACGCGCTGCGAAAACTGAATGAGGCCGATCATCGGATAGCGATCGGTGGTGAGGCGGTGAACGATGCCATCGGGATCATCGAAAAGATATTCGCGTCCACCGATCACATCGCACTCGCCGATGCCGTTAAGGCCCGAGCGGCAGATCGTGCTATCGCAAAAACCGCCCCATTTCATCGGCAACGCAATGGCATCGATGACGCCATTATCATCGAGACATACATCGATGCGCTTTCCTTTAGGTCCAATGCCGACGATGTGTACGGCTTTGTGACCCATAACATCCACGACTTCAGTGATCGCGGCGGTGACTCGCGCCTGCCGCACTCGGATCTGTCCGCGATATTCGACAACAGCAGCTCCCGATATGCGACCAGCCTTGGGCCGTTGTTAGGTGAGTTCGCCGAAGACCTGCTGGAAGAGATCAAGTTTGAACATGAATTCAGCCAGGAACCACGCAAACTATCCGAGCTGCTAGAGGCCGAACACAGGCTTTTCAAGCAGGTTTGGTACAACCGGCATTGGAACTTGCGCATTTCTATCGAGAGTGGCAAACACAAGCTGGTAAGTGGCGAGGCGTGGGAGAAGTTGTCGCCCAAGAAGCGGATCAATACAACCGTAGATACGGTATGGGAAGGCGCTCTTGCGGCGGCCAAGCGAGCAGAAGACGAACTTGGCTCGGACGGCATTGGTCCGTGGAGCGATTTCGAGTGGGGAATGATTAACGGCAAGCTATCCGCCATCCGATGGATGTTGGGCGACGATTGGGACATGCTCGACACGTAAGCGCGGCCTGACAGTCGGGGGAAGACAACCTCGAACCATCGCAGGCACATCAAAATTTGTGACCAGGGGGCGCAAGTGCATTTAGCGCAGTTAACGATCTCGAATTTCCGAAAATTGCAGAAAGCAGAATTGCGATTCCAACCGGGCTTAAATGTTCTGGTGGGTGCCAACAATGTCGGGAAGACTGCTGTGGTTGACGGCTTACGGGCGTTACTTGCGGGGCACGACGAACCCTACCCCCGCCTCGACGTCGATGACGTTCATCGACCTCACGGCGGGGCGCCCAGCGGAGACATCACGTTCCAGTACATATTCCGCGGCCTCGATGAAGACGACGAAGCCGACTTCCTGCCGGCGTTGAAGATAGATGCCGCTGGCAAGGCTGAGGCTCACATCACCATCCGCTATGCGGAAGCCGATAAGATTGGCCGACTGCGTGCCAAACGCTGGTGCGGCGATCACGAAGATGTCGGGCTGACCGCCGACATGATGGAGAATCTGCGCGGGGTGTACTTGCCACCGCTGCGTGATGCCTCCCAAAGCTTGAAACCCAGTCGGAGTAGCCAACTTGCCCGGTTATTTCAGCTTCTGTCCGACGATGCCGGGCGGAAAGAGATCAACGAAGCACTGGAAAAGCTCGACGAAGAACTGAAAAAGCATCAGCCGATCACCAACACCCATACAGCGATCAGGAGTCGGCACGACAGTATGCTAGGCCCGCAGTTGGCCCAGCTTCTGGAACTCGGATTGAGCGGAAGCGACTTTCAGAGACTGGCATCCCGTCTTTCGCTCATGGTCGATGCTTTCGAGATTGAACAGAACGGCCTCGGCTTCAATAACCTGATTTTCATGGCGGTGGTCCTCAGCGAATTGGCCAAGAACCCGGAATCAAGCTATCGCGGATTGATTATTGAAGAGCCGGAAGCACATTTGCATCCTCAGCTCCAAGCCATCCTCTTGGGTTATCTGGAAACGATCAAGGCGACCGATGGAGAAAAACCCGTCCAGCTTTTCGTGACCAGCCATTCTCCGAATTTTGCCAGCATCGCCGACATCAACAGCTTGGCCTGTCTGGTGGATACGGGAAGCACGGTCGAAACCTTCTTCCCCCGCGACGTTGCCTTCGAAAAAGGGAAGCGCGAGAAGTTGGAGCGTTACCTCGATGTGACGCGCGCAGAGATCTTTTTTGCCCGTCGTGTCATCTTCGTAGAAGGCGCCGCAGAACTGATGCTGGTCAGTGTGTTGGCCGAAAAAGCCGGATACAAGCTACGCGAGCATGGCGTAAGTCTTATCAGCGTCGAGGGACTGAACTTCGACTCCTTCCTTCCCTTGTTCGGCGAGAATGCCTTGAAGATCCCCGTTTCCGTGGTAACTGACGCGGACCCCGTGGACACGCCTGCCGACGGAAGCGAACCCAAGACGCTGTATCCCGCTGCCGGCGATACTGTCAAGGTATCTGACAATACGGCCAAGATGAAGCAAAGCGAGGACACACTCGTCAAGATTTTTCACGGAGTGAAGACACTGGAGTACGACTTGGCCCTGCATGAAGATAATCGTTCGGCCATGCTCAAAGCACTCAAGGAGCTGCATCCAAAGATAGGCGAAGCCGTCGAGACTGCGGTTAACGCAGCCACTGGAGACGCCGACAAAGCACGCCTCCTGTTCAGCGGCATGTTTGAGCGCACGCAGAGCAACGTCCAAAAAGGGAGATTCGGTCAGGCTCTCGCTCAAGTTCTGACTGAGGGAGCCGCATGCACCGTACCCGAGTATATCCGCTTAGCCATTGAGCACGCCTGCCAGAAGACAGCGGAGCATCCATGACGGAGCTTTCCCCGGAACAGTCGGCGATTGTCGATGCGGCGCTTGCACCCATGTCTGTCATCGCGTGTGCAGGCAGCGGAAAAACGCTGACATCGGTTCGACGGCTCGCGGAAATACGCCGGCAACTTGGCGACCATCGAGGACGGGTTGCGTTGCTTTCATTCTCCAATGTGGCTGTGGATACTTTCCGACAGAACTACCAGGTGCTGCTCAAGGAAATGTCTGTTGGCACTGGTGGCCACCGTGTTGACATCGATACGCTGGATGGATTCATCGCGCGCCATGTGCTTCACCCACATGCCCATCAAACGATGGGGGCGACGCAGGCCGCCTTTCTCGTCATGGGTGGCGAGTCGTTTCTAAACGGATTTACGTTCAAGCCAGGGAATTATCCCGTCAGCATCACGAACATGCAGGTCGGCGCACGCACGTCTGGCGTCTATTTCTATTACGTGAACAACGATCAGGTGGTGGAGCTGAATCAAAGCGACGCATCCAAGCTCGTGCATCGACTAGGGAAGACGGGCGCCTACACGCACAATCTTGGTCGTTACTGGTGCTACCGAACGCTGCAAGAACAGCCGGTCATCCTGCGAGCCTTGGCTCGCCGGTATCCGCACATTCTTATCGACGAGGCGCAGGATATTGGCACGCTCCACCAAGCCATCCTCGAACAACTCATCGGCGCCGGCGTACGAGTCTCGCTGATCGGAGACCCCAACCAAGGTATCTACGAATTCGCTGGGGCAAACGGCGCGTTTCTCTCTCAGTATGGCGGGCGCACTGGAGTCACGGACCTTGGATTGACCCGAAACTATCGGTCTGTTCCGCCGCTCGTCAAACTGGCAAACAAGTTGTCCGCACGCAATGATGTGCCCGATCGAAAAGCACCTGATACCACGCATGGCGCATTCTTCATTCCGTACAAAACCGCCGATCGCGATAAAGTTGTCACCGCCTTCCAGGCGGCGGTGCTTGCAGCAGAACTGAAAGTCGAACGATCCGCGGTGCTATGCCGTGGCCGCGACCTTGCTGACAAGCTGGCTGGCAACGATTCCCCGGCCGGTCAAGGAACAGTGAAGGGGTTTGCTCAGGCTGCCATTGCCCGTGACAAAAAGCAGGACTATTTAGGCGCCTTCAAGGGCGTAGCCACATGCATCGTTAGCCTCCTTGCTGATCCGCCGAAGGGGTTGGTGGCCTCGATAACTCAGCCCGCACGATACCCCGAGGCCCAAAGTCTGCGGCGCCTCATCTGGCGATTTGCGCGAAATCCCGATACGGGCTTGCCGTCCACGACACTTTCGGCCGACACGGAATGGCATCCGCAACTACTCACCAGAGTGAAGGCATTGCTCGCCATCTTGGAAAGCGATCACGGTCTAAAGCCTACCGACAATATCGGCATGAAGTTGGCGAAAAAGAGCTTGCCTAATGCCCCGTTAGCCGTTGCTGCCGACCTCGCCGCGCCCAGCGCCGCTCGGGTCCGCGTGGATACTGTTCACCAGGCAAAGGGCGAAAGCCTAGATGCCGTGCTCTACATGGCAAACAAGGAGCACGTTTCGGCGCTGCTGGGCGGAGTCAAATCCGAGGTCGGACGCATTGGCTATGTAGCCGTGACCCGCGCCCGAAACCTCTTGTGGCTAGGCGTTCCTTCCAATGCGCTGGCGGAGTTGCGCCAATGTTTGATAGAGCATGGGTTTCAGGAAGTTGGCATCCCTTCGGCTACAACCGATCCGAGTCAATGAAACACCGAATCTGCTGCAATCAGACGATCAAATAAGGACGTACACCCAAGGAGTCCGCGATAATGTCGTCAATGCATGACAGATTTTACGAGCAGGCGACTCATCTGAAAACCCTGCTGGATAACGATCCTGCCGAGGCAGTAAAGCAGGCCCGGGAGATCGATCTTGATACCGCTGAACCCGAACGCTTCAATCTGATGATTTTGCGGGCGAGCACCTTGGTGGATGGCGGTGCCTTGACTCGACAACAGGATGCGATTGAAGAAGGGCTTACGCTATTTCGCGAACTGCATAGCCGATTCCCAACGGCCGACATCATCTATAACCTGGCGAACGGATTGGTCGCGGCGACAGGTACCCCGCCTCGTAACCCCATGTGGTTGGAGCATCAGGAACACACCAGAGAGCGTCGTGCCGAGGCACGACAATGCTTCTGGAAGGTAGCGCAGGCCGCGGATGCCGACCCCGCGCTGAGAACCCAAGCCTGGACAAACCTCGCCAACCAGTTCAGCAGCAGCTACCGACTTGGCGAAGCTCATGATGCATGGCTTGCAGCGCTAGAGATCGATCCGGAAAACGGAGTTGCGGCAAGTTCCGCGGCCCATAATTTACTATGGCTTTACGAGCGAGGCGTCTGTTCAGACCTTGCACGTGTCGAGGCAATCATGTTGGCGAAGATTGCACATCGATATCAAGATCGAGTCATCCAATACGCCGGTGCGCAGGCTGCGGAAAAGATCGCTGCGTTCGCCAGCGAGCTGGAAGATCCGCCGCCGCGATCGCCACACGCCGATCCATTCATCAGGTGGGTTGAACACGAACGCCTGACACTTGCACCAGCCGTCGAACTCATCGATCCCACCTTAGGTAAGCTGGATTGGCTCATGCTTCCCGGAATTCTGGAACGCGAGCCCGGCGTCAGCGGAATGCCGCCCCCCGTATTTGCCATGTTCAACGTACTGAAGAGCGATTTTATACTCGCACGTGACTTGGCCTGGCGGGCTGCCGACGAAAACGTGTGGCCCACGACGGGGCGATTTGGGGATACCCTTGATTACGCCACCTACGGCCCCGATGCGTCTGCGCTTATCTTGGCGCATCGTACAGCCCTCGACCTGCTCGACAAGATAGCCGTGACGGCGAACCATTATTTCGAGTTTGGACAACCGCCAGAGAAGGTCTACTTTGGCAAGCTATGGCGAGGAACCCCTGACAAGGTAACTGGTGCACGCCCCCTTTCCGAGAAGGTCGAGAAGGTGATTCGCGGGGGCGTCAGTGCCCTCTATGGTCTTGTGGAGCTTGCCGAGGACTACGACAGCATCGCGGGTATCCTGCGCTCTCAAAA